>CAYFWW010000012.1:0-59574 GCA_964346985.1 uncultured Actinomycetota bacterium | reverse complement strand
GAAGCCGCAGCCCAAGGGTTGATAGCAGGCATAAATGCTGCTTTAAAAGCCAGAGGGGAAGAGCCCTTTATATTAGAACGTTCTCAAGCTTATATTGGCGTATTAATAGATGATCTTGTTACCAAGGGTATTGATGAACCGTATCGAATGTTTACTTCCAGGGCAGAACACAGGCTATTATTAAGGTCTGATAATGCAGAATTAAGGCTATCTCCTTTGGGAAAAAGACTGGGGTTGATTCCTGAGCGCTTATATCAAAAGATTGAGGAAAAGGAAAGTTCTGCTAAAAAGTTAATAGATATATTAAATAAAAATAAAATATCTCCGAATGCTAATATAAATAATTGGTTAAAGCATAAAAAAAGCCAACCAATTAATAATAATATGAAGCTCTCTGATATTCTAAAACGCCCTGAGATTAAATTAACAGATATTTCTGAATTATATCCGGAAATTAATAACTATAATGACGGGATTGCTTCATTAGTGGAGACTGAGATAAAGTATGAGGGATATATTAACAGACAGCTTGAAAAAGCAAATCAGCAACATAAGCTTGATGAGATTATGATTCCAGAAGATATTGATTATTTTAAATATACGGGAATTTCATATCAAGCAAGGGAAAAACTATCAACGATAAGGCCAAGATCAATAGGGCAAGCAGCAAGAATCTCAGGAGTGTCCCCAGCTGATATTTCAGTATTGCAGATATATTTAGAACAAAAGAAAAGGTCAGATAGTGAAACCCGAAGAAATTGATCTCAGTGACAAACTAAGAAAACATAATATCACCGTCACTCTGAAGCAGCTTGATAAGATAGCCAGATTTAAAGAAGAGCTTTTTAGATGGAGCGAAAAGTTAAATCTTTTATCAAACCGGGACCGCCATAGAATAGATGAACATATCTTAGATTCTTTATTACCACTAGAGAGAATATCAATAGAAAAGAAAGGCCGCTGGGCAGACCTAGGTAGCGGCAACGGCCTGCCAGCTATACCAATTATAATCCTGCAAAAAGATATTTGCTTAGACTTAATTGAGTCTTCACATAAGAAATCAATCTACCTTAAAGACATACTCAAAGAATTAAAGATTACCAGAGCTAAAGTTGTTGAAGAAAGAGTAGAAAAAATAGGACATCTTTCATATTTTCGGGAAAGCTATGATGTTGTCATTTCCAGGGCTTTTACTCCACTTCCCATGTTGATTAATCTAGCGTTTCCTTTAATCAGAAAAGGCGGTTTTGGCCTATTTTACCTTTCAAAGGAAGCTAAGAAACTGATATCACAATGTAAAAATTTAATAATGGAACTCGGGGGCAATCTAGAAAGCGTGCAATTGACCGAAATAGATATTAATAGCCGAAAAAGATACATCTTAAAGTTAGAAAAGATTAACCATTGCCCGAAAAATTTCCCTAAAAAAAGTTTATAAGAAGGACTTGAATATCTTAAAGGAAATAATCATAATAATATAAGATTGAAATAGATTGATTTTATAGATAAGATAATAAAAGAATTAATAATAATTTAATAATATTTGTAGCTATAATTGGAGAAAATTTGAACCAAGAACTATACTCGGCAAACGAACCAAGCTCTCCTACTGGCAACAAGGGTAATACAACAACCCCACTGCAAAAAAAATGTTCTTGTATTAATGGTTTTAAACTGAAATCAAGAGATATCCCATTATTTAAAGATAAAGAAAATATCGAAGGGGCTAAAATTTTAGCAGTTGTAAATCAAAAAGGCGGCGTCGGAAAAACAACAACTGCTGTCAATCTATGTGCCTGTCTTGCAGAAAACGGGAAACGAGTATTACTCGTTGACATTGATCCTCAAGGAAATGCAACATCTGGCCTGGGAATTGATAGAGGAGACCTATCCTTATGTGTTTACAAAGTGATTATAGATGAGATACCTGCTGAAGACGCTATTATTGAAATAAATGATTCAGGTTTTGACCTATTGCCGGCAACTATCGATCTTGCAGGTGCGGAAATTGAGCTAGTTCCTGCTTTCTCAAGAGAAACGAGACTAAGAAAAGCTTTAATACCTTTAAAAGATAAATATGATTATATATATATTGATTGTCCCCCTTCTCTTGGTCTGCTTACTGTTAATGCTCTGGCAGCTGCTGATGAAGTGATAGTCCCTGTTCAGTGCGAATATTACGCGCTTGAGGGATTAAGCAAGCTGATTGATAGCCTCCAATTGGTTAAGAATAGCCTAAACCCCGGCTTGGAAATTGGTGGTGTGGTCATGACCATGCATGATTCAAGGACAAATCTATCAAAACAGGTAATTAATGAAATTGTCAAATATTTCCAGGAAACTGCTTATAAAACGATAGTACCTAGATCAGTAAGATTAAGTGAGGCACCTAGCTATGGACAACCGATAACAATGTATGCTTCCTCTTCCTCTGGAGCAGATGCATACAGAAGACTGGCAAAGGAAGTGATTTATCGTGAATAAGAGAGGGCTTGGGAAAGGCCTGTCGAGCCTTATCCCGAATGGAGAACCAAAACTAGAACCAAAACTAGAATCAAAGCTAATCAATATACCAGTTGATAAAATATTTCCAAATCCTCTACAGCCAAGAAAGATTTTTTCAGAAGAATCTCTTAAAGAGCTTTCAGATTCAATTAGAAGGCATGGCCTGGTTCAGCCAATAGTAGTTAAGCCAAAAGATATGGATTATGAACTTATCTCTGGTGAGAGAAGGTGGCGGGCAGCAAAAGATGCTGGACATGAAAATATTTTGGCTCTTGTTCAAAATGCAGACCAGGTTAAATCACTAGAATTAGCCCTAGTAGAAAACCTTCAAAGAGAAGACCTAAATCCAATGGAGGAAGCCCGGGCATTTGCTTATCTTCTGGAGGAACATGAAATTACACACGAAGATATTGCTGCTCGTGTTGGGAAAAATAGAACGACTATTACCAATTCGTTGCGCCTCCTTCAGCTCCCTGATTCAGTGCAGGAGTATTTGGAGGTTAATGAGATATCGGCTGGACATGCAAGAGCAATGATGTTGATTGAAGATGTAGATAAACAGACTATGTTAGCTGAGAAGGTTGCCAGGGAAGGTCTCTCGGTAAGAAGAACTGAGAACATAGCCAAGCAATGGCAGCAATCTACCAAGATTAAAAAGGTGAAACTTGATGAATCGAAAGACCGATGTAAAATAAACGAAAAGTTAACAGAGGCATTCGGAGCTCCAGCAAAAGTCGTTGATGGTAAAAGGGGAGGAAAGATCGAAATAAAATTTCGATCAGATAAGGAATTAGATAAGATTATTAATAGAGTCTTAAATAAATAACTCCTAACTCATAGACACCGCATTCTTAGTATATAATTATCCATGAATTACCATGACAATTTATCTAGACAATGCAGCAACTTCATATCCTAAGCCGGAGGCGGTTGGCCAAGCTATGCAGGAATGCTTGTTGGAGTATGGGGCTAATCCAGGCCGAGGAAGCCATAGCCTGGCGATGAAAGCCAACCGGGCAATATTTAAAGTCAGAGAAGAAATTACTAATTTTTTCAATATAAATGATTCTTCGAACTTTGTATTTACGCTGAACGCTACCGATGCTTTAAATCTAGCAATAAAGGGATTTCTTAAATCAGGGGATACTGTCATTACAACCAGCATGGAACATAATTCTGTTACCAGGCCATTAACTGCGGTTGGAAAAGAAGGTGTTCAGGTAATTAAAATTGAATGTTCAAAACAAGGATATGTTGACCCTGACGATATAGAAAAAGCTTTAAGAGAAGGGCCGCAATTATTAATAATAAACCACGCTTCGAATGTCACTGGAAGCCTTCAACCATTGGAAGAAATTACCAATTTGTGTCATGATTATGGCGTGCCCGTCTTAGCAGATGCCTCTCAGACAGCTGGAGTATATAAAATTGATCTGTCAAAAATGGAGCTAGATATGATGGCTTTTCCTGGACATAAAGGTTTATTGGGACCCCAAGGAACTGGAGGGTTATATATTTCTCCATCTATTGAATTAAGAGAATTACGCCAAGGGGGAACAGGAAGCGATTCAGAACAGGTAAGACAACCAAAAATAAGACCCGATAGATATGAAGCAGGAACTCAAAACACCGTAGGCATTGTTGGCCTTGGTGCTGGAATAGATTTCATAAACAGTGTTGGGATAGATAAAATTAGGAAGAAAGAGATTTCATTAACTAAAAAATTTATTGAAGAACTTAAAGAAATAAAAGAGGTAAAGATATACGGTCCCATGGGAGATCAACCAAGAGTAGCAGTTGTCTCAATTAATGTGAATGATTTGGGCTCAAATCAGGTAGCATTCATTTTAGACCAGGCCTTTGATGTTGCTGTCAGATCCGGGCTTCATTGTGCCCCCTGGGCTCATCAAACTATTGATACGCTTGAACAAGGAACCGTCCGCTTTAGCTTTGGATATTTTAATACGGAGGAAGATATTGAGCTGGCTATCAAAGCTTTGCGTCAAATTATCAAAGAGAATTTATAAAATTGTAATATATACCTTTCTTTTCTTACTTGTATTCATATATTTTGTTCCTTCAGCTTTCAGTAAAAGCGAAACAACCCGAAAAAAAGTCATAATTTTTCTGATTGATAATGTAAACATAGAAGAACTTTTAGATGTCGAAACGCCGAATATAGACAGTCTTGTCGAACGCGGAGGTATAGGGCTAATAAATGTTGGCAGAAAGGGATTGCAAGATCCTGGAAATACATATCTATCAATCGCAGCCGGCATGCAAGCTAAAGGTGGTTTATATGCCAGCCAAGCGTTTGATATAAACGAAAAAGTAAATGATGTTAAAGCAAAGTATATATATCAATCAAGAACAGATATTTTATCTCCAGATGAAGGTATTGTCCATTTGGCTATCGGAGATATCTTGAGAGTAAATGAGGAGGAAGAATCATTCAATAGAATAGGAGCTTTGGGTGATGAGCTGGAAAGGGCAAATCTTAAAACAGCAGTGATAGGCAACTCTGACTTGATCAATGAAAGTCACCGGGAAGCAACTCTTATAGCTATGAATAGAGAAGGGATAGTGCCTCATGGATATATTGCCAAAGATTTGAATAAAAAAGACCCGACAGACCCGGAAGGACTATCTACTGACTATAATAAAATGTACGAAGCTTGGTCGGGAATAAAGAGCAAGGCTGATTTTATAGTTATTGAAAATGGTGATTTAGCTAGGTTAAGGAAGAACTACCCGATATTGACAAAGGAAGCCTATAAACAAAAAAAGACGGCATCCTTAGAGAAAGCTGATGAATTTTTAGGAAAGATAATTGTCGATCTTAATTTAAATAAAGATATGATTATAGTCATTTCCCCGGGTGCGGAAAGAGTAGATGTAAAAGATGGCTATAATCTTGCCCCAATTATATTAAGCTCACCTCAAAATTTAAACAAAAAAAGTGGGTTGGTTACATCGGATTCAACCCGCCGAAACGGGATAGTTGTAAATTCAGACTTAATAGTCACAGTCCTTAATTTCTTCAAGATTGAGTCAAAAAAATATAATGGCAGAAAGCTTGATGTTAGACCGTCAAAAGACATAAACAATAAACTTATAACTATGACTGAACAGATTAAAACAACTAATATTCTAAGACAGCCCTTACTAACTACATATATCACCTTGATAATAATTTTCATTATCTCGTCAGTGGGATTATTATTTTTCAAGTGGGTAGACACCCTAAAAATTAGAAGTGTCATTACGGTTGTTGTCTTTTTTATATTGTCTGTGCCAGCTGCTCTGATTATCCAACCTTTGATAGTTTCTATTGGGGAAATTGAAGTAATTTTAACAATAGTTATTTTAACTTTTCTTATTACCTATTTGATGGTATTAATCGACCGTAAAAGCAAGATGGCCCTGACTATATTATGTGGATTGACCTCTATCTTAATTATTGTGGATATATTTGCCGGCTCTCCTCAAATGAAAAAATCAATATTAGGATTTAGCCCATTAATTGGTGCGCGTTTTTATGGACTAGGTAACGAATATATGGGCATACTATTAGGAGCTACTATTGTTGGATTAACGTCATTATTAGAAAATTATCAGGTAAAGATATCAAAGAAAAAGCTCTGGATTTCAGGCTTGTTCTTTGCTTTTGTCATCTTTGTAATTGGTTATACCCGCCTTGGAGCTAATGTTGGTGGGACAGTGGCGGCCTTGATAGGATTTAGTATTGTCATGGCCTGGCTATCCGGTATAAAAATAAACTGGAAGGTTATCATTACCATTTTAATTCTTACAGTCTTGGCAATAATTATTCTTGGCATGATTGATGCATATTATAATTCTGGCCAAAGCTCTCATCTGGGAAGAGTCTTTTATCAAACACAAAACCAGGATTCCAGTCAAATTTATTATCTCTTTCAAAGAAAAATTGAAGTTAATATCAAATTATTTAGATATACAATTTGGAGCAGAGTATTATTAGTAGCTATTCTAGCTTTTCCATTTATTTTGATGCGCCCGGAAGGAGTAATGAAAAGACTAAGAAAGGAACATCCTTTTCTCATGCATGGAATTTTGGGTACAACCATAGCTGCCTTAATAGCATTTCTCGTAAACGATTCTGGGGTTATTGCTGCTGCTACTACTATTATTTTTGCAATATTGGGATTATTGTATATTATATTTAGAGAAACAGAATTATATTATTAGGAAGTATTTTCTATTCGGAGGAATAAATGAGAAGAAGATTTGGCTATGAAGAATTGGGATTTGGAATTTTAATAGGTTTAACAGTCGGTTCACTTATTGGAATACTATATGCTCCACAAGAAGGCTCAAAATCAAGAAACCAACTAAACAAATACTTAAAAGATGTTCAAAGCTCAGTTGCTGAAACCTGGCCTGATTTTCAATATAAAGTTGACCAAGTTTTATTAAAAGCTCAAGCTATCCTTGGATTACAGAAAAAGATTATCCGTCGCCGTTTAGATGAATTAAAAAATGAACTTAAGAACATTGAGCTAAACCAAGTAAGTTAAGAAGATAATGAATAGGAGATATTACCCCGGAGACAACATATTGTTCCGGGGTATACTTATTAAATTCATAATTTTTTATAATTTCAGTCATCCCGGAGGATATTAATTGACTAATAAGTATAGAGTAGCTGTACTATTAGGCGGGAAGTCAGCTGAGAGAGAAATCTCATTGAAAACTGGGAGCCAAGTAGCCTCTGCCTTAAAAAGCAAAGGGCACCAAGTAAAAAAAATAGATTTTGCGATGGTTCCGATTCAAGAGCTATTGGACTTCAAACCCGATGTTGTCTTTATTGCCTTGCATGGACGTCTTGGAGAAGACGGAACCGTTCAAGGACTATTGGAAGTTTTAGAAATACCATATGTAGGCTCCGGAGTATTAGCTTCAGCTATAGGTATCAATAAGATTGTTTCTAAAAAAATCTTTATGGCTAATGGCATATTGACACCTAAATTTGAGGTGCTTACTTATGATGAATATGAGAAGGACCCATCAATGAGCCAAAATAAGATAATTGACATATTAGGCTTGCCGTGCGTAGTTAAACCGGCTTGTGAAGGCTCTACTATTGGCATGAGCATTCCAAGTAAAGAGGAAGATTTGAAGCGATCCTTTGAGGAGGCCTTTAAGTTTGACCAAGATTTATTAATTGAAGAATTTATTAATGGAATAGAGATTACTGTTGGAATTTTAGGCAATAAAAATCCGATCGCCCTGCCTACTCTTGAAATAGTATCTGAAAATAAAGTATATGACTACGAAGCAAAATATACCGCCGGCCTGAGTAAGCATATAATTCCAGCCAGGCTGCCAAAGGATTCCCGTCAAAAGGCAAAGGAAGTAGCTAAAAAGGCACATTTAGCTATATATTGTTGGGGCTTTTCAAGGGTAGACTTGATTGTAGACAAACAAGGCGAGCCTTATGTGTTAGAGATAAATACCATACCTGGAATGACTGAACTTAGCCTTTTCCCGGATGCAGCCAGGGTAGCGGGTTTTGAGTTTCCAGAGTTAGTAGATAAGCTAGTAAATCTGGCTCTGGAAGAAGACTAGTAGCTCTAATCTTTTCGAAAAAACTTCTTTTAATCCTTTCTGAGGGTATCCCAAAAATATTTTAATATCTGGTAAAGAAAGAAAGGGCCTAAAGAACCGATGGCAATAAAGAACCAATCAGATAGGTTTAAGGAGTAAACACGAAAAACGTTTGCCAGAAATGGATTATAGATAATCAACAATTGAAGCAATACTGAAAAAGTAACTGCTAGTAATAAATATTTGTTTTTAAAAAGGGATAGGCTGAAGATAGATTTTGAACCCACTCTAAAATGAAAAGCGTGAAGAAGCTGAGCAAAGACCAATGTGGTAAAAGCAACCGACTGAGTATTATTATTATCATAAGTCCTACAGAGAATAAATGAAAGCAAAACTCCTAGTGTCAAGACCAAACCACCGATAATGATTTTAAGCTGGCTTTGCTTGGAGAGAATACCTTCAAATCTGCTGCGAGGAGGCTTATTCATTATATCTTCAGCCGGAGGGTCTACCCCCAGGGCTAAAGCTGGGAAACCATCTGTAATTAGATTGATCCATAGAATCTGGACAGGCAGAAGAGGTAAGCCAAGGCCGCCAATCATGGCAAAAAACATTATACCTACTTCGCTTATGTTGCATGAAAGTAAAAAAAGTATGAACTTTTTAAGATTTGAAAAAATTCGCCTACCTTCTTCGACAGCATTGACTATTGTGGCAAAATTATCATCTGCCAAAATCATATCTGAAGCTTCCTTGGTAACATCTGTTCCAGTAATTCCCATGGAAATACCAATATCGGCAATTTTAATTGCCGGTGCATCATTGACTCCATCACCAGTCATAGCAACAGTAGCTTTTGTGTTTTTCATGGCTTCGACAATCTTCACCTTATGCAATGGAGAGACTCTGGCAAAAACTGCATATTTATAGTAATTATCTGATAATTCTTCTAATTCCATCTTGTCTAAGTCTAATCCGCTTATTACTTTCCGGTTGTCAAGAAGGCCTATTTCGCGCCCGATAGTCTCAGCTGTTAAGAGATGATCCCCTGTGACCATTGCTACTTTAATGCCTGCTTGATTGCATTTATTAATTGCAGGTCTTACTTCCGGTCTTGGCGGGTCTTTCAATGCAATAAGCCCGGTGAAAATAAAATCCTTTTCTATTTCTTCCATCTTTGTTTCATCAAAACTATCTTTTTGGCTGAAAGCACAAGCTAAAGTTCTAAAACCTTCTTTTGCTAATTGGTCATTATAATTTAGAAACTTATCTCGCTGTTTCTGATTTAAACTGATTAATTTGTCGCCATTAATAAATGATTTACATTTTGACATTATTATTTCTGGAGCACCTTTGGTTAAGATTAGATAACCACTATTATCACGATTGACGGTAGTCATCTCTTTCCTCTCTGAGTCGAACGGTATCTCGTTGACACGGGGGTAAAGTTGGTTCAACTCAGAGATTGAGAATTCTGTATCTTCAACTATTTTTAACAAAGCAACCTCTGTCGGGTCTCCTAGAAAAGACTGATTCTTTGTCTCTCTGGCATTATTACACAAGACAGCGATCTCAATAGTTCGCTTAAATGCTTTACTGTCTTTTATTTTTTGATAGTCTCCCGGTAGCGTAATCCGCTGTTCATCAACGAAAAGATCTTTAGCGACCATCTTATTCTCAGTCAAAGTACCAGTTTTATCAGTGAATATTATGTCCGTTGAGCCGAGAGTCTCAACAGCGTGAAGCCTCCGGACCAGCGCTTTGTTTTTTGCCATTGCTTGGACACCCAAGGCCAGGGTAATTGTGACTATTGCTGGCAATCCTTCTGGTATTGCGGCCACTGCTAAGCTAACAGCTGTTAAAAACATTAAAGGTAGATCGAAGCCGCGAGCTAAACCAATCAGTAAGACTAGTGATGAGATCATTAAACAGATTACAGCAATCCAGCTTCCTACTTTTTTTAACTCTTTTTGAAGCGGGGTCTTTTCTTCCTCTACTTGGATCAATTCAGCAATCTTTCCCATCTCAGTCTGATCTCCAGTAGAGAAGATGATTGCCCTGGCTCGGCCAGAAAGGGCAATTGTTCCTGCAAAAGCTAGATTTTTCTTTTCACCGATCGGAATGGTTTTTTTATCAATAGGGTCAATGGTTTTGTTTATTTCGACAGATTCTCCAGTCAAAGCAGCTTCGTTTACATGAAATGAAACAACCTGGTAAATTCTTGCATCAGCCGGGATATAATCGCCAGCTTCAAGGACAATCAGATCACCCGGGACAAGTTCACTGCTTGGTATTTCTCTTTCTTGTTTATCTCTTATAACAGTTGCATATGGAGCTGTTAGTCTTTTAAGTGCTTCTAAGGCTTGCTCAGCTCGATATTCTTGTATAAAACCGAGGGTAGCGTTGGCTAACAAAATAATGGCTATTACTCCTGCATCAATATATTCATTTAAAAGAAAAGCGGAAATAATTGCAGCAAATAAAAGAATCCAAATCATAATGTCATTGAACTGAGAGAGAAGTATCAATAGAGGGCTCTTTTTCTTTTGCTCAGTTATCTGATTTGGTCCATACTCTCGAAGGCGTTTTTTTGCTTCTTCTTCACTTAAGCCGTTCTTTTGATCAGTTTTTAATTTTTTGGCAACATCTTCAATCAACGATGCATGCCAATAAAAATCATTCAATATATTTCCTCCTCTGAAATATATATTATAATATAGACGTTACAAGAGTGGGGAGTCTTTTTATCCTATTGCTTAATTAAAAAGCATATTTATCTTAAAGGTAAATATGTTGAGAATGAAGGGAGTGAATAAATACCTTCATAATTGTATAAACTGAAAAATTTTTAAATCAAGGAGGTTTATTTTATGGGTGAAAAAGTAACATTTAGTGTAATTAAAGCAGACGTTGGAGGCTTTGTAGGTCATTCAAGCACACATCCCGAACTGTGCCTGAAAGCTTCAGACGAGCTGGAAAAAGCCAAGAAGAATGGACTAATTATTGATTTTCATCAGGGAAAAGTTGGTGACGATGTTGCTCTGATAATGACTCACGATAAAGGAGTTAACAACGAGGACATCCATCGCTTTGCCTGGGAAACATTTGAAAAAATGACTGAAGTTGCCAAGAAATTTGGTCAATATGGAGCTGGCCAAGACCTATTGGCAGACGCCTTTTCTGGAAATATTACCGGCATGGGGCCTGGTGTAGCTGAGTTTGAAATTATAGAGAGAGACAGCGAACCAATTATTGTCTTCCTTGCCGACAAAACAGAACCTGGCGCCTGGAACTATCCATTGTTTAAAATGTTTGCTGATCCATTCAATACTATTGGCCTTGTCATTGACCCGAAGATGCATGATGGTTTCAAATTCGAGGTTGATGACTTGATTGAGAAGAAAAAAGTTATTTTTAGCTGTCCTGAGGAAGTCTATGATATGCTGATTTTTATCGGGGCACCAAGCCGCTATGTCATAAAATATGTAATTCGAAAAGACGATGGAGAGTTTGCGGCTGTGACTTCGACTCAAAGGCTAAGTTTAATTGCTGGGCGTTATATAGGTAAAGACGATCCAGTAATGGTAGTAAGGTGTCAAAGTGGACTACCTGCTGTAGGGGAAGCTCTTGAGCCATTTTCAATGCCCCATACTGTAGCTGGATGGATGAGAGGGTCACATCATGGGCCAATTATGCCTGTTTCATTTGAGGATGATACACCTACTCGTTTTGACGGCCCGCCTCGGGTAGTTGCCTACGGCTTTCAAATGAAAAACGGAAATTTAATAGGACCCCGAGATATGTTTAAAGATAAAAGTTTTGATAGGTCAAGGCAGAAAGCTCTTGCTGCAGCAGATTACCTGAGAGCTCATGGTCCCTTTGAGCCTCACCGCTTGCCTCTTGAGGAGATGGAATATACAACAATGCCTCAAGTAATGGAAAAGCTTAAAGATAGGTTTAAATCAGTAGAATAAAAGAAAAAAAGGCTGCCCTTGGGCAGCCTTTTTATTTAATGTGAAAGTAATTATCGCTCCTGACAAATTTAAAGGAACAATTTCTGCAGCCAAGGCAGCCGAAGCCATGGCTAATGGTGTGATAGAAGTTCATCCGGATGCCAAAGTTATAAAATGCCCTTTAGCTGATGGAGGAGAGGGAACGTTAGAAGCTTTAGTCCAGGCTGGCCGGGATAGCTTGATGATGATGGAAGTCCTGGATCCTCTCGGTCGTAAAATCAAAGCCTGCTTTGGTCTAATTAATAAAAAAAGAAGGCTTGCAGTAATTGAGATGGCCAAAGCTTCAGGTTTATATCTGTTGAAACCTGAAGAAAGAAGGCCATTGATAGCATCCACTTATGGCACAGGCCAGTTAATAAAAAGAGCTTTAGATTATAATCCCGAGCTCATGATTATCGGAATTGGTGGAAGCGCAACCAATGACGGAGGAGTTGGCATGGCTCGGGCATTAGGCGGAAAATTCCTTGATTCATCCAAAAACGAAATAAGCTCCGGAGCATCAGGCCTGATGGAACTGGACAGTATAGATCTTTCTGGCCTGGATAAGCGTCTTGAAGATGTAGAGATTGTTGTTGCTTCCGATGTCAAAAATCCTCTCTTAGGAGCTGATGGGGCTGCCAGGACATACGGTCCCCAGAAAGGGGCGTCTCCTGACCAAGTAATTAAGATTGAAATTGGTTTAAAGAACTTATCACAGATAGCAATCGATGAACTTAACTTAGAATCTGGCATAGTTAAATTACCTGGCGTTGGTGCAGCTGGAGGTCTCGGTTTTGGTTTAAAGGAATTTCTTAAAGCAAGAATAAAACCGGGGGCTGAATTGATTATATCCGAAAGCAACTTGACTCAGAAGATGTATTGCTCGGATATGGTCATAACTGGTGAAGGAATGATAGATAGTCAAACGATTTACGGAAAGACCATTGAGGGAGTCTCAAAGCTGGCATCAAAAAAGGGTATACCGGTTATTGTTATTGCCGGTCAGAAAGAAGAAGGCCTTGATACGGGTTCATTAATGATTGATTGGGTTTTTTCGCTAACTGAATATTTTTCGTTGGAAGAAAGTATAAATAAGCCTGCTTATTGTCTTGAGCGAGTTACAATTGAAGCTTTAAAAAAGATTAACCAGCGAAAAGATTGAGATTAAGTAATTCCTCAACAGCCTCAACCCAACCGAGGTTGCCGGTTTGACCTGTAAGAAATATATTCTTTCTTTTGTCTATCTCTCGATATAAAGGATCATCTAAACTAGCAGGCTTGGAAACTAAAAAATATGCCCCAACTTTGGAAGATATTGTTAAATCAGATATTGAATCTCCAAGACCTATAGTTTCCTCTGGTTTCAGTTTGCGCAGCTGCATATCTTTTTCCACACCCTCGGCTTTTCCAGAAGCAAGCGGGAGAAGATGATAGGCGTGCATTTCTTCAACATCAAGTTTGTTTGATTTACGATTAATTATTCCATTATCAATAAGTTTTAGTTGTTTAAAACCTTTTTCTTGCAAGAGCTGGTTGGCTTTTTTTAAATTCACGTTTCCCCGGAGCAAGTGAGTGCATTCTCTACCCTCAGACCAGGGTAGGTGATATTCTAAGTAGTTTGGAAAATTATTGAAAAGAAGCAAAGGAGCCCCGCTTTCGGCAATGGTCTGGAAGACTGTCTTTGATGTAATTTCAAAATCCCCTACATTAATAATAATTTTTTCGCCCAGGTTATAAACAATCTGACAACCAAGCTCGCTGATATAATTTTTAAAACCTAAAAGCCGTGAGTCATTTTTCATTTGAATGCGGTTTCGTCCTGAGACAGGGACAATATCTATTTGAAGATTATGCATTTTAAAAATTGCTTCTGCTATGGCTGAGGTATATTTACCTTGATTGTCATGGAAAAGGCTTCCTGACTGGCCAACAAGAGTACCATCAACATCCGTATAGATAGTCTTAATTCGAGTTAATATTCTCTTTAATTTTTTCGAATTGTTTAGAAGATACTTACTGTTAAAATCAGCCATTTGTTAGTTCTGGTTTATGGTCTTGAAGATACTTTGCTATGGGCGGTCGTTCTATAACATTTATTTCATGAGGCATTAACTGATATGTACCTTTCTTATAAGAGATAGACTGTAATGTTTGGTTAAGCTGTGTTTGAAGTTCGATATGCCGATCTTCTTCTAAAAACTTGAATACTGCCTGGAGTATTGCGAAGGACATCCTGCCTAAAGCCTTGGTTGATTGATTTCTATGAATTCTTTTTGCCAGGTCAACTTGGGCCATTTTGAATAACCCAAATTGATGAAATATATGAATTAGCATACCAAGCTCAACAGCGTATCCAGTGAAAAAAGGGATATTAGTAAAGATTTCCCTTCTTCCGGCATATTCTCCGGAGAGTGGTTGAATAAATCCAGCTAGCTCTGGGTAAAAAAGATTAATTATGGGCCTGGCCGTAATCTCTGTGACCCGCCCGCCCCCGCTTTCTCGAAGAACACCGCCTTCTTTTATCGGCCTTTGGTAGAAGGCTTTAATAAATCCTATATTCGGATTTTCTATCAACGGTCCTAATAATCCGTAGACAAAATGACTGTCAAAGTTTTTAATATCAGCATCTATCCATCCTATTAAGTCGCTATTCATTAAATAGAGGCTTTTCCAAAGCGCTTCCCCTTTTCCAGGGTAGCTTCCTGCCTCAGTTAATACTTCGTCATCATTATAGAGAGGAATACCATACTTTTCAGCTACTTCCTTAATGTTGTCTGTGGAATGGCTATCCATGATAATAAGTTCATCAACCAATGGATAGCGTTGCATTGTATCTTCAGAGATTACTTTAATGATAGGCTCAAGAGTCTTGATCTCATTTTTAGTAGGCAGACAGAGACTAATGCTTAAACCTTTTCTGTTCTTTTGTTCAACTAGTTTTTTTAAATCACTATAGTTTCTATGGTGAAATGTATTCTTTTTAAACCAGATATTATTATCCATTTTAGTTTAGATGTATAGACTCTTATTGTTAGCTTTTGACGGCTTTAAGTTTATCATAATTTTTTAACAAATCTTTTTTTGGAGTATTATTAGAAAAGTCATTGCTCATGATGGTAAAATTTATGTATGGAGAGCGAGGTTGTAGAATGAAAAATTCATTTAGGGAAAAAGACAATACACAAAGTACCTTACCCGAAGAAGTTCTGAATAAAATAGAAAAAATAAAGGAAGCTGATATTGTTGTTGGTATTCCAAGTTTCCGAAGTGCAAAGACGATTGCCCATGTAGTCAAGATGGCTAGCGAGGGGATGGTTAAATACTTTTCTGACCTTAAACCTGTTTTAGTAAATTCCGACGGTGGATCGACAGACCGTACCCGAGAGGTTGTATTAAAAACAGAAGTCCCGAGAAGCGTTAAGAAAATAATCACTCCATATATGGGTACCTCAGGCAAAGGGACAGCTTTTCAAGCCATTTTTGAGATTGCTGACAGGTTGAAAGCAAAAGTTGTTATTGTTGTCGATTCAGATTTACGCAGTATTTCACCGGAATGGATTCAGATGCTTGGAGAGCCGATCCTAAAATATAATTATGGCTTTGTTACGCCGTATTATCTTCGTTACAAGTATGATGGAACAATAACTAACAGTATTGCATATCCATTAACCAGATCATTATACGGGAAGAGAATTAGACAACCGATTGGCGGCGAATTTGGCATAACAGGCGGAATGGCCAAGATCTTATCCCATCAGCGAATATTTAATACAGATATAGCCAGGTTTGGTATAGACATATGGTTAACAACAACTGCTATCAATGAAGGGTTTAACATATGCCAATCAGCAATGGGAGTTAAGCTGCATAATCCAAAGTCTCCTACGGAAGATCTTTCCCTAATGTTTGTTCAAGTGGTAGGCACCCTTCTGGCGATGATGAAAAAATATGAGCCTAAATGGAAATTAGTTCGTGACAGTAAAAAAGTAGATATCTTCGGCACAATTGAAGAAAAAGAACCGGAAGTATTTCAGGTCGACGTGAAGTCTTTACATACTAAATTTTGTTCGGGCCTTGAAAAATATAAACCCATATGGGAAAAGTTTATCAGCAAGGAGAATATCAAGCAGCTACATTCATTAGCAGGATTACCAGTTAATTCTTTTCATTTTCCTGAAGAACTCTGGGCTATGTTAATATATGATTTTGCTTCAGCTTACAATTTTTACCAGGCTGATTCAGAAAAACTTCTGAAATGTTTATTGCCAATATATTATGGGCGAACGGCTGGATTTATTAATGAAACTAAGGTGATGTCCATGACTATTGCTGAAGCACTAGTAGAAGGCCAAGCTGAAGTTTTTGAAAAACTTAAACCTTATCTTATCGCTCGCTGGGATGAAGCTAAACATGCACCTCGAGATATTGGATTAACTTAAAAACCGCAGATAACCTCTGAGCAGAATCTAATATAATGAAAATATTATTCTCTTATCTATAAAATATAAATCTAAATATTAGCTGGCATTAATAATTAATGAAAATTATCACTTTAAAAATGTGGGGTTGCCCGGATTCGAACCGGGGGCCTACCGCTTAGGAGGCGGTCGCTCTATCCTGCTGAGCTACAACCCCTTTAGAAGAAAGGTGTAATACAAGAAATATTAAAAATTCCATCTTCCCTTGGCTTTTTTTCTCTTCTTTTTCTCTTCTTCTGACCTTTTCATTGCCATTTGGACAAGCTGATCACATAAATCAGGAAAGCTAATCCCGGATGCTTCGGCAGCCATAGGAACTAAACTTGTCTGGGTCATGCCTGGACTAGTATTATTCTCAAGTACATAGGGTACGCTATCCTTTCCGATTATCATATCAACACGAATTAAGTCTCGACACTGGAGAAGATTAAATATTTTTAAAGCTATGTCAGATACTTCTTTTAATTTTTTTTCTGCTAATCTGGCTGGAACATAGTAATCTGTCATTCCCAATGTGTACATTGATTCAAAGTCAAAAAAATCTTTTTTAGGAACAATTTCAACTACCGGTAAGGGTTTTGGTGGATTGTTGCCAAAGACACTAACGGAAATTTCTGTACCCTCTATATATTCTTCCAGGATAACTTTTTGATCGTAACTCAATGCGTGGACAATTGCTTCGGCGACCTCTTCTGGTTGACGGGCGAATTTAATTCCCAGTGATGAACCCTGCGCTGAAGGCTTGACAACTAGAGGTAAACCAATTTCTGCTATTACTTCTTTCATGGCTTTTGATCCTCCAAGCTCTTCAAGTGTTCCTTTTCCGAGAGCAAAAAATTTCGGGATTCTTATGCCATTCATCCAGAAGATACGAGTTGAAAGGATTTTATCGAAACTGACTATACTGGAGTAAACTCCGGGGCCTGTATACGGTATATCAAGTATCTCCAGTAATTCCTGAATGGTCCCGTCTTCTCCGTATTTCCCGTGCAAAGCAATATAGACCAGATCTATATATTCAGATCTCAATCTATCTACCAGATTTTCATCTATATCAAGTTGAATAACCGAATAGCCCTTTTCTTCCAAGGCATCAGATACCCTGTGCCCGCTTTTTAGGGAGATATCTCTCTCTAAGGACCTGCCTCCCATAAGAACAGCAACTTTAGCTGTCATTTATTTCTCCTCCTTGCCGATAATAATCTCGCCTTCTATTGCAGTCTTTGTTTTTCCGCCTACTTTAAGTTCATTTATTGTACCATTATCAAAGATAACTTCGACTAATATTTCACTTGGCCTGCCCATCTCCAGGCCTTGTTCTAAGACTAAGGATATAGGGGAACTTCCTCTTATAAAACCAAAATTTAGCAGATAAGCACCTAGAGCACCGGCAGCAGTCCCGGTTGCTGAATCTTCAGCAACCCCAATATTTGGGGCAAAAAATCTTGCGTGGGCAAAAGCAAGGGGATTTTCGGCATTAAGGCAAAAGGCATATATTCCGTCAATATTAAATTCACTGCTGATTTTTTCAATTTTTTTTAGATTTGGCATGATAGATTTCATGGTATCCATATCTTTAATGTAAACAATTATTATTTTCAAACCGATATCAACAATTTGAAATGGCAGAGTTTCCGTAATAATACTTTCCGGTTTGATATCTAAGCTACTGGCTAAAGTTTTGGTTTCAAGTGAGATATTTTCAAAGACTGGTTTAGGTAGAATAACCGAGATTCGTTTAATTTTTTCTTTTTTAATTATTATCTCTACTTGAATAGTACCAATATTGGTCATAACATCTAGTTTAGAGACAGGTTCGTTTAAAAATATATGAGAATCTTCTATTAAGGCATGAGCCAAAGCCAGGGTTGCTTGACCCGATACTTTAACCTCGGTTTTCGGTGTAAAAAAACGAGCTTTGGCCATTCCTTTAAAGGAGCTATCTGTTATAAAGACTGTCTGGGAATTAGCTATCTCTTTGGCTATTGATTGCATTTGATCTGTTTTCAACGAGCCTGCTTCCATAACAACGCCTACCGGTGCACCTTTAAAAAAACCTGTGGTAAAAACATCTACTTGTTTTAATTTCAATGAATCCATTTTTCAAGATTGAAAGTTTTTCATTACCGATTGATAGAGCTTAATATAATCCTTAATAACGACACTTAAACGCTTAATGCCCATATAAATCTCGTCTTTTGAGGGGTAACTGAAGTTTAAACGCATGCAATTCTTGCCTGAACCATCAGTAAAAAAACCACGCCCTGGAACATAGGCTACTTTTTCCGTAATAGCTTGAGCCAGCATTTCAGTTGTATCAATATATGAGGGCAAAGTTGACCATATAAAGAATCCGCCATGAGGTTCTGTCCAAGAGGCTTCATCGGGAAAAAATTCTCTTAACGCATGAAGCATAGTGTCTCTTCTTTCACGGTAGACTCCAACTAGTTCTTCAATATATTCACGCCAATTAAAACTATTAAAATATTGATTAATTACCTTTTGAGTAAATGAGCTTGAACATAGGTCAGCAGCTTGTTTGGCAAAGATTAACTTCTCAAGGATTGGATAGGGAGCTACTACCCAACCAACCCTAAAACCGGGTGAAAAAATCTTTGAAAAAGTACTTAGATAAATTATAGAGTCATCCATGTACCTTAAAGAAGGAATAGACTTACCTTCGAATCTAAGTTTGCCGTAAGGATTATCTTCAATAATACTCAATTGATAATCTTTGGCTAATTGAATAATTCTCTTTCTTTTTTTCTTAGATAAAGTCACCCCGGCCGGGTTATGGAAGTTAGGAATAAGATATAGAAATTTTGGGCGGTTTTGGCCTTTATTTTTCTTCAAGATTACCTCTAATTCTTTTACATCAAGCCCATCTTTTTCCAATGTCACCGGTATAAAATTTGCCTGATAGCTATTGAAAGCGTTAATTGCTCCAACATAACTGGGTGCTTCTACAAGGATACTGTCTCCTGGGTTAATAAATATTTTTCCTAGAAGGTCAAGTGCTTGTTGGGCTCCGTCTGTTATCAATATATCCTCATAATGAACTTTAATGCCTTCTTCGTTCATAATCTCAATAATATGTTCCTTCAAGCTATCGATGCCTTCTGATGGGCCGTACTGAAGCGCATCGGCCCCTGATTCTTGCATAACATCTTTTGTAGCTTCGATAAGATTATCCATTTTAAAGCCCTTTGTGTAAGGTAGGCCGCCGGCTAGCGAGATGATGTCGGGACGAGCAGTTACTTTGAGCAAATCTCTTATTTCAGAAGAACGCATGCCCTCAGTTCTTGTTGAGTATTCTTCTATCCAATTATCGAATCTAATCTTTTTTGAACTCATTTTTAAAAGTATATGCTAATTATAATAAAAAAACCTCTCCGCTAAAGGGACGAGAGGTTTAATCTCGTGGTACCACCCTCTTTTACCATGTTCTTTCGAACACAAGCCTTGGGAAGTGATTGACTCCACTAAAGATAACGGTTTATCCGTTCCAGCATACTATATATTTCAGCTGGAAAGCTCCGGGCTGGCTTTTCCGCCTTAAAAAGCTACCGCTTCTCAGCAATAGCGGCTCTCTTTAAGCTTTTCTAAGGCTTACTTTTCCCATCAAAGCTTTTAGTTTTATTAATAGGCAAATCTTAACCCAGGCATAGTGAAAAAGTCAATATATAAGAAACTTTTAACTTATGTTTAATTAAAAATAGTAACAAGAGGGCTAAAATCTTTAAATATGGATTTTCTTTCCAAGTACGTTGTTTTATTCTTGAAAGAATAGATTAAATGAAATAGAATCAAAATAGAAACAGTTACCTTGTCTTAAGGAGGGAAGAAAATGGAAAGTCGGAAAAAAGGCGGCTGGTTTAAAGGTCTTTTGGGTTTAATTTTTGGAGGAATTGCCGGAGCTATTGTCGGAATATTATATGCTCCTCAGTCGGGGCAGAAAACAAGAGAACAAATAAGAGAAAAGTCTGATGAAATATTGGAACAAGGCAAGGAAGTATATACTGACAGTAAAGATAAACTGGAAGGCTACTATGAATCAAGCAAAGAAACTGCTAGTGGGAAAATGGGAGACCTAAAAGAAAAAATTGGACTAGCTACAAATAAGATTAAAACTACGGCTGAGTCTGTTGCCGAAACTGCCAGAGATAAATTCGAGAAAATATCAAAAACTGAAGAGATTAAAGAAGAGGAAGAAACTGAGGAAGTTTCTTCTGATGAAAAGGATCAAAAGAATAAAATTGCTGAACAAGTTAAGGCCGAAGCAGAAAAAGCTGAGAAAAAAATAAAAGAAAAAGACTAATAAATAGAAGAAATTCTCTATCCAGAATTATATTTCTCGTATGTTTCGATTATCATTACTAATCGGTAAAATTGTCTTTGATTTAGAAAAGCAAGAAGAGTTTGGTACGATTGAGAAGTTAATTTTCCAGACGAATGAACTGAGAATCCTGGCTTTTGAAGTAAGAGCTAAGGGTATATTGAAAGGTAAAAGATTTTTACTTTTCAATGATATAGATTCAATAAATTCTAATCAGGTAAATGTCATTAACCGGGAGAAATTACTAAGGCCTATTAAGGCTATTAAAGTCCGGGAAGCCTTGGTAAATGAAATAAAAATCTTGAAAACCCTGGTTGTTGATTCTAACTATAATGAAATAGGTAGAGTAAAAGAAGCTTTCTGCGACTCAAAAAAGGGAAGAATAAAAAAGATTGAAATTAAGCAGAGTTTATTGGTGAGAATTGCTTCGGGCAGAATTTTTATAAAAGCTGAAGCAATAGAAAAGATTGAAAAAGATAAATTGATTCTGAAAGAGAATTATAAAAACCACCTTGAAACTAAACCAACTTCAACCAGCACTAGAATGGCTGATGTGTATAGAAAAACTGCAGTTATAAGTGAAAAAACCAGAAGAGATTTTCAAAAAAAGGAGATTTCTTTTTGTTTAAACAAATTGGCTGTAAAAGATATAATTGATAAACAAGGCGAATTTCTAGTTAAAAAGGGCCAGATAATTGACAAGAAGATTATTGAAAAAGTTGTTAAGGCTGGCATGATCCACGAACTGGCCTTGTCTGTTGGGCTAGAAAAGGCAAAAGCCTCTTTAAAAAAGTTTAAAAATCGATAAATATGGAATAGTAGGTGTTTAGTTTGGATGATATCCAAAGTGGAAAAGTTGAAATTGCGCCCGATATTGTAAAAACAATTATTGCTAAGACTATCGATAAGATTGATGGAACCAGGCTCATCTCCAAGATATTGGCCGACAAAAGGGTGGGCTTTCTTCCAGGAAAGAAGAGACAGGGCATGATTTCCATAGACGAAGATGAAAGAATCAGTGTAAATCTTCATTTAGCAGTTAATTTCGGTCAAAATATTCCTATAATTAGCCGGAAAATAAAAGAAAAGGTCAAAGATGAAATAGAGTCGACAACCCCATATCAAGTCTCAGATATAAAAATTTATATTGACAAAATAGATGAGCTTTTAAAAAAAGATTAGCAATTTCTCTGTAATTAAAACTTTGATTTGACAAAATATATACTATGATATTAACATATAAAAGTATTTCTATATAAGGAGTGAATATGGATAACTCGGAGTACTTCTTTAGAGCACTTTCTGATAATACAAGAAGGCAGATACTTGAAAACTTGGCCAAGAAAGAGATGGTCGTTACCGAGATAGTTGAGCTTTTTGAAATTTCTCAACCTTCAATTTCTCATCATTTATCAATTCTTAAGAATGCAGGGTTAGTCTATACAAAAAGAGACGGTAAAGAAATTATTTATAAACTTAATTTGCATATTATGAAAGATTGTTGTTTAAAATATTTTAAACAATTTGATATTGTATAACTTTAATTTTATTTCCAAGGAGGTGTAGTAATGCGCTACCAAAATATTTATGAGATAAGGCACTGTGAGGAGGGATGTTGAATAAAGGCCAGCCAAGGCTATCAAACTTTTTAAGAAATAGGCTGGGCTGGCCATAATTTTTTCTTGTTAAGAAAGGTAAAAAATTTGCCAGGGAATGATGGTTCTTTTCAAAGATTAGCTGAGTTCTTCTCAATTATCTTTCATCCGGCAGTAGTCTCCCCGGTAATACTCATTTTTTTTACTCTAAAGATTAAATATAGTGGTCTGTTTGAATATGATCTGATAGTGCCATTTTTTATATTTATGCTTGTTTGGCCTCTTTGCTGGTTGCTTATTTTATCTGATAAGCCTGGTTTTGATGTCTCATTTTCTAAAAGGCCAATATTTCTCGGAATGAATTTTTTAGGGGTATCATTCCTAGAAATATATTTATATTTCAAAAAAGCTCCCTACATTTTTCAATCAGTTACTATCTCAATTATATTCATAGCCATAACCTTGATATGTATTACATTTTTTTGGAAGATTAGTATTCATTTATCTACTATGGGGGCGGGTTTAGCTTTTTTAGTCTATTGGTTTGGCTTTAAAGCCTGGATTGGTTTCTTGACTTTGCCTTTATTATTCTGGGCCAGAATATATTTAAAAAAACATACTTTCTGGCAAGCCCTAGCTGGTCTTTTAATTTCTTGGATTGTTGTCTTGATAGTATTCGAATTGCTTTAAAACAAATATTTATTGAAAAATTATATAAAATATAAGCCTCTTGCCTTTTAAATCGTTGTATATTTAGGTTTAAATGTATTTTAAAGGATGATAGTTATAAAAAATAAAGTCGACAAAGCTTATAACCATGAGCCGAAAAGAAAATATATAACTTTAGTTATTATTATAACTATATTTTTAATTATCGAGTTCATCTTTTATTATAATTACTTCAATTATCGGGTTTTTGTTAATGATAAACCCTTAATGATAAGCAGATTTGCTACTTTGCATGATGCGATTAAAAAGAGCGGAATTAAAGTGGAGCCGGGTGATTTTGTAGATATTGAAAACAAGGTAATCGAAAAAGGCAAGGGAGGGCCAATAAAATATTTTATCGATTTTAAAAATGTTTCCGGGAAATCAAAGGTTAAAAGAATGGCTGAAATATTTGTTGTCAATGGAATCGACAGGATGGAGCCCCAAGAAAAGATAATAATCCAGATACCCTTTAAATACAATATTATCGGAGAGGGGCCTTACTATGAGATAACCAGAAAGGGAAAATTAGGCCGAAAATTGGTTAATCAAGGGATTATCAGTAAGAAAACCAAGGATGAGGTTATCTTAGAAGAAAAAGTCGATTGCATAATTATTAAAAAAAGGTCTAAAAAAGATAGAATGATAGCTCTTACTTTCGATGATGGGCCACATAAAAAATATACTCCGCAGATATTGGATATATTAAGTGATAAAAAAGTCAGGGCTAATTTTTTTGTGCTTGGAATTAATGCCGAGAGAAATCCGGAGCTGCTAAAGAGAATTATCAAAGAAGGCCATATGATAGCAAACCATTCTTTCAGCCATACTTACCTGACCAAAATGAATCCTGAACAAATAAAAGGAGAGATTGAAAGAACAAGTCAAATTGTTAAAAAAGCAACCGGCAAAGGTACTACCTGGCTAAGGCCACCCGGTGGATCTGTAGATCAAAAAGTTATTAATGTAGCCCAGTTGACTAAACATCGAATCATTAAGTGGACAGTTGACCCCCAGGATTGGCGCCAATCAAATCACAATATTCTTGTTAGTAAAATAATTAATACTAATTCTAGTGGGTCGATTATTCTTCTGCATGATGGCGGCGGAAACAGGCAGGCAACTGTAAAAGCTTTACCGACATTGATTGATAAACTACTTGAAGAAGGGTATCAGCTGGTCACTGTCGATATGATGTTTTCCAAATAACAGGTATTAAAGTTTTAATTAAGGAATGATTAGTCTTTTATCAGTAATAATTATATCTACAGATTGATCATAAGATTCATTGTTGATTTTATCGACCACCTGGATTTCAAAAGCCAAACCAATGGATGTAATTTCCGTTGGTAAATTTGATAAAAAACGATCGTAATATCCACCGCCGTACCCAATCCTGTAACCCCGAAGGTCGTATGCAACACCGGGCACCAGAACTAAATCCAAATTATTAGGTTCAAAAGTTTTTGACTTTTCAGGAATAGGTTCTCTAATACCATATGGGCCAATCTCTATATCTTCTATGTTTTTGATTTCAAATAGTTCTAAATTCTTATCTATCTTTTTAGTTTTAGCCAGAACTATATTTTTATTGTCATTAAAAGCTTTGTGGATAATCGGCTCAGTCCTTACTTCGCTACCGATATTTAAATAAGACATAATGTATTTTGCTTTCTGGTAAATATTATTTTTAAATAACCTTGAATATATTTTCTCTGAGAATAGTTCAATTTCAGTCTGGCTAAGATTGTCTCTTAATTTTAAAATTTTCTTTCTTAAACTTGCTTTTGTTTGGTCTGTACTCATCTCAATCCAGATTTTTAAACTTTTTATATTTGATTCGGTTCAACTCTTTTACTTAAAATCATCTTAAGAAGGGCTGGTGCAATCAATGTAGTTAGAACAACCATTATAATCACTATTGAGTATATATTTTTATCAATTACAGACAATTTTAAGCCTAATGCAGCGACAATTAAACCTACTTCACCTCTAGGTATCATCCCGATTCCAATAGCTAAAGATGAAATAAAACCCATTTTATATGACGAGAGGCTACACCCGATAATCTTACCTAAAATAGCCAGTAAAGTAACGATTAGAGATACTTTCAAGATATTTAAATTAAAAAAAGATTCTATTTCCAACCTGTTGCCCATTACAACAAAGAAAAAAGGTACCAGAAATTCGGTTAATGGTTTAGTTTTTTCTTGCAGTTCAAAGCGGTCAGCAGTTTCAGCGAAAACCATTCCAGCTAAAAAAGAGCCGATTATAGCAGCTAAACCTATATAACCGGCAAGAGCAGAAAGTCCAAGGCATATTGTTAGGGCGACTATAAAGGGGGCATAGCTGATGTGAAGATATCCTAAAATAGATGCATGTTTTTTTACTAAGTCTGGCATGATAAAAACCAGGAAACCAACGAAAGCCAGGGCTTCAATAATTACAAGTATTAGCGATAAAATAGAGAGTGTATCTCTGGCCAGACCTCCTACAATTGCCAATATCATCATGGCCAAAATATCATCAACGACGGCCGCTCCGAGAATAACCATACTGTAGTTTTTTTGCAGTAAGCCCATATCCGCTAAGACCCTTGCTGTTATTCCTACTGAAGTTGCTACCAAAGCTGTTCCGATGAAGAGAGATTCGATTTGGTTATAATTAATCAAGATAAAGTATAAATATCCTAAAGCAAAAGGTAGTACAATACCTGAAATACCAACTAATGTGGCTGTTCTTCCGACACGAGCAAGCTCGCTGACTTTAGTTTCAAGACCAACTGCAAAAAGCAGCACTACAACTCCGATAGTTGAAACAGCTTCTTGAACAGGGGATTCTGCGGCCAGCAAACCAAGTGCATGGGCTCCAATAATCATGCCGATTATCAGTTCACCAATAACGGGAGGTTGCTTTAATCTTTCAAATATTTCGCCGGCGATTTTTGCCGCGGCGAACATTATAAATAGCTCAAAAAGTATTTGAGTCTCGGACACAATTAATTCTCCTTGCTTTCTTCGATAATTTTATAGAAGGGTCAACGCATGTTCAAGGAATTGAAATATCCAAAGTATTATTCCAAGAGTAGGAATACTGAGTTTTGCAGCTTGGATGTTTAATTTTGAATTCATCAAGGTCTAAGTTTCTTGTTAATATAGAACTATTTAGAAAAAGGAGCAAGGTCTTTAATTGTTTTTAATGCTTTCAAAAAAGATATTGGGATTTAAATAATAATTATCGGCTTTTAATAAAAAAGATTGACAATCCTTTTCAATCAGTTTTTTTAGCTGTTTCCAGTCAATTTCTTCAGCTTTTTTACGACTGAATTCAACTTTAACAATTAGACATTCCTTTTTGATTTTAGACTTTTCAATTATTGAACCGTAGGAATAGAATTTGAAATATGTGAAATCTTCATCTTTAAGAAGATTATTCATTATTTTAACTACATCAGAAAGCGAGCACTCTATTAACTGAATCCAATTTGAACTTGGATTCTGCCGAAAATATATTTCGGCAACCAGATCATCTTTCATCTTTGTCTTCTTATTAAGAGGGGCGTTTATTTTTATTATTTTCTTTTTTTTACCGCCGGCATCTGAAATATAAGTATTTAAGGTATTAGCGCAAATATTTGCTAAGTCTTGACTGTATGTTAAATAGGAAACCAAGAATTTGAACTTTTTAAGGTTAAAGTTACCCGCTTGGTCTTTTATTTTAAGACTAAGATGATTATCTCCGTTCTTCATCTTTAATTCGCTAAATTCAAAGAAGCCCTTTTTATCTACTTTTAAGCTATCGATAAGTTTTTGTTCAGAAAAGATAAATACTTTTGAATTCTTCTCGGTCTGGCCTTTAACGGTGATTGTCGATTGATAGACAGGTGATTTAGGATAGTCTATATAAATAAGGTCTGGTGGAGTTTGGTCAAGAAAGATTATAATTTTCTTTACTTCTTCTATACGGTTCTGCTTATCATATGTCTTAATGCTATAAGTATTTGTTTCACCTTTTAGATGGATTGATGAGAAAGAAAACTGGCCTTTTCTATTTGAAGTAACCGATTCTATTTCGCTTAAGCCTGAGAATAGACTTATATCTTGATTTGCCTTGCTTTTTCCTTCGATTATTACATCCGCCTTGTTGCTAATTTCAGGATACTTTAAGGTCAATTTGGTTTGAGAAACTCTTTTTTTATAGACAAAGAATGAACTTGAAAGGTAGATTATTATAACGATAAGGATAACACTAGCAATAAGTGTTTTTGTTTTCTTATTATCTAATCGCTCCTTTAAGGCATTTAAGCTTTCCATGAACTTTTTTATCAAAATTATATAAAATGATAAACATCCTAAGTTTTTATATCAGAACTAAACATTAGAATCAATATATCCTGTAAAATGCTAAAAAATGAGTACTTAACTGTTTTTTCCCCCAAGTAAAGACTTATAATGACTTTTTATTAGATTATTTAAATTTTTATTTTATAGTGATGGGTGTTAAGATATTATTGGAATTTACTACCAGGGAGAATTCATATGCGAAAAGAATGCAATGGTTGTAAATATCTTTCAACAAGCAAATCATTTTGTTTATTGGGTAGGCTTGAAGAATCATGCAAATCCCGAAAAGCAAGGCGGGGAGATGAAAGCTTAATAGAAAGATTTAAGACAATCCCAGTACAAGAGTATAGGGCATCATAGAAATTAGTAATTGTTAAGCCACATTGTCAGAATGACGATAAATTAGATATAAATCTGTCTATTTTTTATCTGGTTTGATTTCTATGATTGGAGAAAAAGGTTTTACCCTAATTGAATTAATGCTAGTCATTTTAATCATCGGAGTATTGATATCTGTTGCCCTTCCTGTTTATTCGGCTTCACGTGATAATGCCAGGTTGAGAACGTGTCAAGCCAATCTTAGAAGTCTTGATGGAGCTTTACAGTATTTCGCTGCTGAAAACGATCAGTTTCCAACATTGGCCGATAATCCTAATAGCCAATGGAGTATGAGCACATCCAAGGCGGGCACTATTGTCGATCCTGACCTGGATATGAATGATCTCGTACCGACCTATATAAAAAATCCTCCAATTTGTCCAAGTGGTGGTAATTATACTTATATTATCGCTGTTGTTGGTCAGACTGCTTATGTTAAATGCAGTATTGCCGGCCATGAGATTTAAAAAGGTAGCTGTTTAAAATTATCTATCAGATAAGATCAACTCTTTTTTATATCGCCTATATTGTTATTTTTCTTTTTTTCCTCTGCCTTCTAATAGGAACAATTGTATTAGGCAGGCAGCTTAAACGATTAAGGTGCCCGCATTGTAAGACTTTCAACCCAGTTGACGCAGAAAAGTGCGTGGAATGTGGATACCCTTTGAATAATAACAAGAAACTAGATAAAGATTAATTTAACTACTTAGTATCTGAGGACCAGGTTAGATTAGCTGGCCGATATTCATATTCTGGTTTGTAATATGAATTGTAATTTAAATCTGAAAGGTGGGGGCTGTCGTAAAAATAATATCTAAGTAAATTTTCAGCTTCAACAGCAAGATAATTGTCTATTTCATATTGATTTGAGATTTTATTCCAGATTGTATAAGCCAGGAAAAGATCTTGATCGGCTTTTTTTATTTTAGGATTATTATAAACTTCAACAAAAATCTGATAAGTTGTATCTTCTAGTAGATTTAATAGCGGTATCATATCTGAGATTCGATTATTTTCACTTAATAAATCGGCCGTTAATCCAGATAAGGCAATCAACCTTGACCTGAGCTGTAAATAATCTGGAGAGGGTTCGCTCAGTTCAATGTATCTATAATCTTTATGATTATTCTCAGATACTTCATCAGATATGTTTATTAGTGTAGGATTTAGGTTCATTTCATTAGGATCAAATTGAAGGTCTTTTGTGTAAAAATTGCTATCAGTCCTGATAGCGAAGGTTTTTTGCGGTTCATGAGAAGTTATTTTTATATCAATCAGAAGCAACCCCAGCGCCAAAACAAATATAAAGACCAAATTTAACTCTATGAGTCTCCTCTTCATAAGATCATCAGCGACGCTTTATAATATAGTTATAATAATTCTACCTGAATATTACCAATTTCGGCAAGCAACAATTGATACAAAGTCAAATTTATATTTTTACGGTTAGCAAAAAGGAAAAGTGTATAATTGTTTTGTTTTCAAAAACATGGAGACAGTTATGAAGCAAATTGATTCGGAGATAACTGTAATTGGAGCAGGGCCAGCAGGTTCAGCAGTATCGTATTTGTTATGTAAAGCCGGATATGAAGTGCTCTTACTGGATAAAGCTAATTTCCCAAGAACAAAACCTTGTGGAGATGCTGTTAGTCCATTAGCAGCCAGTTTATTAGAAAAATTAGGTTTGGGCCAATGGTTAAAAAATTATATGAGAATTGATGGAATGCGCTTCTTTTTTAATAAAAAAGAAGCTTTTTGGGCCAATATTAAAATCCTGGATGAAGATTTAGAATCTGGTTATATTGTGCCCAGGTTTGATCTTGATAATAAACTTCTTGAAAAAGCAAAGAATAAAGGGGTAGAAGTAATTTTTGGGGCAAGAGTTAAAGGACAAGCAGGCAATGATAGTCAAGTTTTAGCTGTAAAAGACGGACAGATTCTTAGAGTAAATAGCAAACTGTTTATTCTTGCTACAGGATCTTTAAGCAAAATTGGGGAAAAACTTGGTTTTCAAAAAGCGGGGAGGAAAGGTATCGCTATTAGGGGATACTACGGAAATATAAAAGGGCTGGACAACTTAATTAATATTCTTATTGATTATGATTATTTGTGTGGTTACGGATGGGTATTTCCTCAAGGAAAAGATAAGGCTAATATTGGAATGGGATTCTTAAGTGGCAAGTTTAAAATAGCGGATCTCAGAAGCAATCTTCAAGGAATTATTTCACACAAACGATTTGGTGCTCTTGATTTTTCCAAGATAACATGCGAACAAAGACCAGCAGGGTCAATACTTAGAATGAACTATGGGAAAAGGCCACTTTATAAAGGAAAGTTCATATGTATTGGGGATTGTGCGGGGTTGATTTCTCCCTTAACCGGGGAAGGAATAAGCCATGCGTTAGAGAGCGCATATATATTGGCTAGCGTACTTGCGAATAGAAAGTTATTTAATAGAAATATTGAAACACTTTATAGAAATTATGATGTTTTACTAAAGAGAAGATTCTATCAGTATTTCTTTTTTTCTAGGATTATACAAAGATTTTTATCCAACAAAAAGATTGTATTTAAATTTATGCAGGCAGCTCAACGCGATATTATTTTAGCTCATCTCTTTATTGCAGTCTTCGCTAATATAATTCCCCCCCGCGCTTTGTTTAATCCAAGAAGATTATTTCAAATAATTAAATAAATCTAATACAATAGGGTGTGCTAGATAAGAGATTATATTATATAGTTCTATTATGGTAGGTGAAGGAAATTGAAGATTGCTCAGATTGCACCAGTTTGGTATCCTATTCCTCCAACTGGTTATGGAGGAATAGAATTAGTAGTCAGTCTCTTAACTGAAGGACTGGTAAAAAATGGACATGAAGTAACTATTTTTGCTTCAGGAGACTCTCATACGACTGCCAATCTGACTTCAGTTTTTGATGAAGCACCTAGTAGTAAGATTGGCCAAGTTTATCCGGAGCTTTATCACTGTTTTCAAGCTTATAATATTCATGAGAAATTTGATTTAATTCATGATCATTCAGGACAGATAGGACCAGTAATTGGTTCATTTATTTCAACACCTGTACATTTTACTCTGCATGGGCCAGCTACAGATAATGCCTTAAAATTATTTGGCGGGCTGGATAAAAAAGTTTCTTTTAACTCGATTTCAGAATATCAAAGAAATTGTTTCAAAGGAGTTAATATTATAGATACGGTTTATAATGCCATAGATATTAATCAGTATCCCTTCAATGAGGATGCTGAAGATTATCTGCTTTTTCTGGGAAGGATGAGTAAAGAAAAAGGAGCACATATTGCAGTAAAAATAGCAAATCAGCTTAGCATGAAATTAATTATGGTTACAAAAATAAACGAGCCTCATGAGAGAAAATATTTTGTCGAAGCGGTTCAACCACTCATTCGTGAAAATGTTTTGATATTAGGCGAAATAGATAGAAAACGAAAAGCAGAATTGTACGGTAAAGCATATTGTACACTTTTCCCAATTCAGTGGCCGGAACCTTTTGGCCTTGTTATGGTTGAGTCCATGGCTACCGGTACCCCCGTAGTAGCTACTAGAAATGGAGCTACTCCTGAAGTTATCGAAGATAAAGAAACTGGTTTTATTGTGGATGATATAGATGAGATGATTGAGGCCGTAAAAAAGGTTGAAAAGATTGATCGAAATAAATGCAGGCAATTAGTTAAACAGAGATTCACCTCCGATATAATGGTTGAAGAGTATGAAAAGCTCTACCAAAAAATAATTTCTGATAAAAGCTAAAAATATTAAAAAAATTATAAATTCTCTTGACTCTTAATTTTTTTCTGATATATTAAGTAATACTTAATATTTGGAGGTGAAAAAGTTTCGTAAGCTATATTAGAAATGGAGGGGTTTTTATTGTTTAGAAAAGGAAAGTTAATTGTTTTAATCTCAGTTGTTCTCTTGTTTTCAATCTTTTTAGGCCTGGCACCGGCAACAGATATTACTTGGACAGACAAAGCCGGACTCCCGACGGCCAGAAAATTCTTATCAATTGAAACTATTGATGGGAAGATTTATGCAATAGGTGGATATATATACTCAGGAGCAGCTAATTACTTTAATCTAAATGAAGTATACGATTTGGCCACCGATAGCTGGTCTTCATCTTCACCGATTCCTACAGCTAGGTCATCATTTGGTACCGCCGTTTTGGAGGGGCGGGTCTATGCTATTGGAGGGGAAAATACGATTGGGGATCTTTCCATAGTGGAAGTTTATGATCCCGCGACGGATAGCTGGACTCAGGCAACTGCAATACCAACACCCAGAAGTGGATTAGCTTGTACAGCCATTAATGGGAAGATTTATGCAATAGGTGGAAAGCAAAATGGTACCGCTACCAACTTAGTCGAAGTTTTTGATTCTAACAGTAATAGTTGGTCATTAGCAGCACCAATGCCGACTGCTAGATATGATTTAGCAGTTGTCAATGTAGACGGAAAAATTTTAGCTATCGGTGGCCGAAATGGTAGCAAGCAAGCAGTAGTTGAAGAGTACGATCCAGTCTCAAACTCATGGCAAACAAAAGCGCCTCTTCCAAACGCTCGCTGGGGATTGGCTGCGGTTGGATTAGAAGGCAAGGTCTACGCAATTGGAGGAAGTTATCCAGTAGCGGATGTTGATGTATATGATCAAGCAACAGATACCTGGTCTACTTCGACTAGCATGAACAATGCCAGATATGGTTTGAGTGCCACTGTGGCCAATGGGAAAATATATGCGATTGGTGGAGCTAAAGCAAGCACAGGAGCAGTGGCTTGCAATGAAGAGGGAACTGTTAACACAGAACCGCCGGTTACAGAAAATCAATGTACTGCTGATATAACTAGCCATATCAATCTTGAGCCTGCCTTAATGCTGACTGTAAGCCCATCTCTTGTTGAGTTTGGAAATGTTCAGTTAGATTCAGGGGAAGTGACCCAAAATTTGACGGCAAATGTCTCATCAAATGGAAATTGGACTTTGAGTGTGGCAAAAAATTCTGACTTGACCGGCCAAACCTCTGGAGCAGTGATACCATCTAACCGTTTCCGTTATATCTCACCTGTCCAGATTGATTGGATGGAATTTTCGACTATAGGAACAGTAGTTGATAATGGTGGACCAACAAACGGGAAGATTATTCCAATTACTTACCAGTTAATAATAGACTGGACTGATATTCCGGATTCCTACCAGGCAGTTCATACCTATACTGCCGTTCAGCAATGACCAAAAAAGGTGAGGCGCATCATATGCGCCTCACCTTTTTCCAGAAAAAAAGATTGATGGGTATGTGTAAATTAAAGATTTTAATTCTAACAATCATCTTATTTTTGATGCTACAAAATAATTTGTCTGCCCAGGAAAGAGTAGGCATATTTATAATGCCGGCAAAGATTGAGATAATTTCAAAGCCTGGCGGAAATTTAAGGAAAAAAGTTCTTGTTAAAAATAAAGGAGCCGGGAGAATTAAAATAAAGACTGCTGTGAAAGATTATTTGGTTCGTCCTGACGGGCAGTTTATATTTCGCCCTGCTTACAAAAATACCAACTCCTGTTCATCTTGGTTAACGGTTAAACCGAGTTCAATTAGTTTAAAACCAAACCAAGCTAGAGAAGTGGATTTACTTATAAAAATTCCGAAAAAAATTGAAAAGGGTGATCATTGGGCTGCACTCATTTTTGAAGAAGACTCCAAAAAGAATAAAAAGAGACAAGTAAGAGCTTCAGTAGCTAGTCTAGTCTTTGTAACTATACCAGGAAAGATTAGAAGAGAAATCAATATAGATAGTCTGTCTTTTCATAAAGGTTGGTTATCAAATAACGGACAGGGGAAAATTGAAATTTCTAATTCTGGAAATGTTCATATGACTATAAAAGGCAAGATGTCCTTTATAAAAAAGCAGGGTAATATAAATTCAATTAAAAGCTTAGGCCCTTTAACTATATTACCTAATTCATCAAGGAAGATTGTTATCCCTTTTAAGAATACTCCTTTGCTTGGTTTTTATAGGATTAAAGCCAGGATAGAATATGGTCCTGATTTGTTTACTTATAACCGGGCCAAAGAAAAAAACAGAGAGATTATTTTATACCCGTTATTATTTATTTTAACCTCCATTCTTCCTCTGATGATTTCTTTTACCCGAATCATCTTTAGGTTTTTATAGGAATTGAAAGAAGAGAAAGATATATGAATATATGCTCATATATGATATCATATAGAAATGATTAACCAAAGTGAAATATGTTTATCATCAAACATTAATACAAAAAAATTAGAAATATTATCTCAGAAAACAGACTTTAGCAATAATGATACTTTAGCTGAAATATTCCAGTTGTTGAGCGATGAAACTCGTTTGAAGATTTTGCAGGCGCTCGCTTTTGAGGAACTTTGTGTTTGTGAAATATCTATAATAGCAGATATTAGCCAGTCAGCTGCCTCACACCAGATGAGGAGATTAAGAGATGCAAAGCTTGTTAAAAAAAGACGTGAAGGAAAAAGAGTATTCTATAGGTTATATGACAATCATGTACATGATTTTTTAAAGGAAGTTTTTTCCCATTTTGATCATCTGCCATAGTATAAATAATTTATGGAAAAGAAAAAAGATTCGGAAAAAGTTAAAAAAGGAATAAAGGGCAAGAATAAATTAGTTCTGGAAGTTAATGGGCTCCATTGTGCTGATTGCGCCTTAAATATAGAGCGCTCAATTCGTCATCAACCCGGGATTCTTGATGCCACCGTAAATTATTTAAATCAGGAAGCAACTGTCTATTACGATACCTTCAGAGTAAGCGAAGAAAAAATTAAAAAAGCCATCCTAAAACCTGGATATGAAATCAGAGAGTCATCAATTGATAAAACTAAATCTTTTCTTGGAAGATATATTCATGCCCTTTTAACATTTTTATCAGGGATAATATTACTATTTGCTTGGATATTGTCGTGGTTCGGACTCGATGTGCTTATTTATTTTGGTTTAGAAATTTCGGAATTTCTCTCGTTGCTTTCACTTTTGATAGGTGGTTATTTTATATTTAAGATTGCTTTAAAAACCTTACTGGTCTTTGACTTGAATGTTAATGTGCTAGTTAGCTTTGCTGCTCTCGGAGCTGTCTATCTTGGAGATTTTCTTGAAGCGGCTACTGTAATTTTTATTATGAATCTTGGTGAGTTTCTTGAACACTTTACTTCAGGCAAAACAAGAAAAGCAATTTCTTCCCTTTTGAAAATAACACCACAATATGCCCTGGTTAAAAAAGGAGATAAGGAAATAAGAGTAGCAGCGAGTGACCTAAAACAAGGAGACGTAATTATACTTGAACCTGGAGAAAGAGTCGCTATCGATGGAGATATTATAAAGGGTGATGGAATGGTAAACCAATCACTTATTACTGGTGAATCTATGCCTGTCTATTTAAGTGAGAGCGAAGAAGTATATAGCGGTACAGTGTTGGAAGAGGGTTATATGGAGATTAGAGCAACGAAGGTTGGAGAGAATACAACCCTAGCTCAAATCAAAAAGTTGATAATTGAAGCAGAAAGCAGCAAAGCCCCAATCCAAAGGATTACTGATCGTTATGCAAGATATTTTATTCCAGTAATATTTATCACAGCTTTTGGAGTCTTACTGTTTACCGGAGAATTAGCCAGGGCTATCACTTTGTTAGTTGTTGCATGCCCGTGTGCTCTAGTACTGGGTACTCCTACGGCGATTGTAGCTGGTATTGGACGGGCTGCAAAGTCAGGTATATTGGTGAAAAGTGGCATTCATATTGAGACTGCGGGGAACATCAATGCAATTCTGCTTGACAAAACTGGAACTTTGACCTACGGCATTCCTGAAATTAAAGAGATAAAGGCCTTTAATGATTCTGATGAGAAAGAAGTTCTTTCTCTGGCAGCGATTGGTGAGAAGAGGTCGGAACACCCTTTGGCAAAAGCAGTTCTGAAAGCAGCAGAGGACAAAGGTTTAGAAATTGCCAACCCTGATGATTTCAAAATTTTTCGAGGGAAAGGAGTCATCGTTAATCAAAATAAAAAGAAGATCATTATTGGAAATAAATCTTTAATGAAAGAAAAAGAAGTCAAGATAGATCCTAATGTCGAGATATATTTATCTAAAACTGAGAGTAAAGGTCAAACATGTTTACTTGTAGCGAAAAATAGTCAAATTATAGGTGCAATTGCAATTTCTGACCAGCCTAAGGAACGGGCTTCAAAAGCAATACAACGATTAAAAAACTCAGGTATTAATAGAGTTGCAATGATAACTGGTGATAATCCAAGAGTTGCCAATAGTCTTGGTGAATCTTTAGATATTCAAGAAATATATGCTGAGATGCTTCCTGAAGATAAGTTAAAAAAAGTTCGTGAAATAATTGATCAGGGCTATATTACAGCTATGGTTGGTGATGGGGTCAATGATGCCCCTTCACTTGCTGCAGCAAACATAGGCATTGCTATGGGGGCGAAGGGAACAGATGTGGCCATCGAGAGCTCTGATATTGCTCTTATGACAGATGACCTATTGCGATTAGCTGAAACAGTAATAATTGGTAAGAAAACCTTGAATGTTATTAGGCAAAATCTAATTTTTGCATTGGTATTTAACTTTCTTATGGTTATTTTAGCTTCTCTCGGAATAATATCAATAATAATCGGAGCAATTTTTCATCAAATCAGTTCTCTCGGGGTTATTCTCAATTCTATGAGATTATTAAGAATTCAGTTGAAAAATTCATAGTTTTTTGTTGAAATACTTGTAAAATGTATTTTGTTTTTCTATTATAGAAAGAATTTAATTTACAGTAAGGAATTTGAAGATAATGATATTTAGCAAAAGAGAAAAAGAGAAAAATGAGATAGAAAAAACTGAAGTATCCAATTTGCTTGATGAATTTGAAAGGAATAGAGTATCTGACGATGTTTTAGATTTTATAAAAAAGAATATAGATAGTTTTATTGATTGGGATATTATTATTTATTTCTATAAAAATTCTGGGACGAGGCAAACACTTAATCAAATTGCAATTAATATTGGGAGAAATGAGATTGACCTTGAACCCAGGTTAAGAGTTTTTGTAAAAAAAGGACTTCTCGGAATGGAAAAAAGTATATATTTTGATAGGTTTAATCAAAAAAACAGGTTACTTATAAAAAAGTTTATCAATAGCCTTTCTGATAGAACTAGCCGAATAATATTAATATCTTTAATAATACAAAAAGAATCTGCTCAGGCTTCTTCTTATAAGTTTACCAAGAGAATAAGTTAGTATCCCCCAAGATATATTAAAATAATCCAAATTTTTCAAATATGGCTATGCGGCAGTATACAAATGATTTATTTTCTTTATAAATATTCGTATTTCTAGTACTTGCTTCTTTATTAAGCTAATAGTTTTAATTGTTGCCCTATTTATTTAAATACCCGGGATACGATTTATAAATCATTTGGGCCTTACTAGGATTATTAAGGAAAGACCCAGCTAAAGGTGTATTTTATAAAAGAACATATTATATTTTTACTCTAGTTTTCTAACCACCCCTTTACCTCTCCGAGGGACTTTTTTATTGTTTTTTCTTCTTTTTTTAAGAAAGAGAAGTCTACTTTTTCGCCGAGTCTACCTTTTATGTACTGATCAATCAGCAAGGAGAGCTTATGATAAAGTTCGTTACAGTCATCGTGGAATTGTTGATACTCAGGACTAATTTTTTGTTCTTTATCAAAGACCCAGTAATTGAGATTTCGATATGAATCATAGACCTTGTCTAACATTCGGCTCCATTCCTGGCGCTCGTTAAAATTCATATCCCGGCGCATATAGCTATCGGATTTTTGGAAAAGACCATTGGCAATAGTTTCTAGGTTGTCAAGTTGTGATCTAATTTGCTTTCTTTTTTTTGATTCTTCTGGCATTGTAAGCCTCCTTTTTAAATGTTATTACGGCGCCCTAAGTAACATATTCACCCCCATTCTTGGGCCACTTTTTTTGATTTTTTATTTTTTTTACGGTCTTTTTTGTCCAGTCAAGCTCTGCTGCATAGTGTAAAGAATGGTGCTGGATTATTGATTGGAATGGAAGTGGCATATCTTCTTGCTTGTCTTTCAAATCTTTTTCTATGTTTTTGATTCTTTTATCGATGTTCTCTTCCCTGGCTTCCAAGGCCTTTATGGTATCTTCTTTATCAATACAGTCGAAGAATAAAAGGGCGGCATAAAGATCAAAATCATCTGGCAAACCTTTTTTTAAAAGATTTTTAATTTGGTTTTTTAATTCAATGATTCCATTTTTATTTATATGATAGACAGTTCTTTCAGGCATTTTCCCTATCTTTTCGATATGAGGGTCAATTAGGTTTTTATTTGCTAAACGGTCAAGGCCCTTATAAATTGAAATGGGGCTGATTTTAAAAACTTTATTGATAGGGATACGTTTTAATATTTGATTGAGCTCATATCCATGTGATGATTTCTTGTGAAGTAATCCTAGAATTATGACTTCTATTTTTGAATACATTACTATAACTTATACTAATATCTATTGATTTAAAAGTTTTTATATTAATATACTAGAAAATATTTAATAGCATACTACTTTATTTGTCAAATATATTTTTAACCTATTCTCGTTAATTAAAGATTTAGGATTAGGATAGCTATTAGCAGAATAATGTTATTAATTAAAATTGATATAGATTTTATTTATCCAACAAACCAGTTAGATTTTTGGGGTCAAATAATTTGTCTAGAACTTCTCGGTCTAATAATTTTTTTTCTAAAACTATATCTTTGATTGATTTTCCTGTTTGAATTGATTCTTTTACAATTTCGGCTGCTTTAAGATAACCAATATGAGGATTTAAGATTGTAGCCAGAGCTGTAGTTTTTTCAAAATATTCATGACATCTTTCTTTATTTGCTTTTATTCCTTTGAGGCAAAATTCAGTGAAAGCTGGTAGAAAATTTACCAAAAGGTCAAGGCTACTATGAAGGTTATATGAAATAACCGGGGTCATAACATTTAAATCAAGTTGTCCCGCTTGAGTGGCTAATGAAATAGCTAAATCCTGGCTTATTACTTGATAGCCTATCATATTTAAACATTCTGCCATCACTGGATTGACTTTCCCTGGCATGATAGAGGAGCCGGGCTGGACTGCAGGAAGTTCAATTTCTGCTAATCCGGTTGCCGGCCCAGAATTTAAAAGCCTTAAATCATTGGCAATTCTAACAAGTTCTTGGGCCAGCTCTTTTAAGCCGGATGAAAATGCCGCAGCTGTTTGACGGCTTTGAACCTGTTCTCTCGGGTCATCAGCTGATTTCAGGTCTAATCCAGTTAAATCTCTGAGAGTTTTCATAATATTATCCCTAAAACCGGTGTAAGTATTTATACCAGTTCCTAAAGCAGTTCCACCGATTGGGAGTTCACTTAAATCTGATGCTCTATCTTGAATATTCTCTGCTGATCTTGAAATTGCTTTCCCATAAGCCTTAAACTCTTGTCCCAATGTGATAGGCACTGCATCTTCAAGATGAGTTCGGCCAGCCTTGATAATATCCATGAATTCATTGCCTTTGGCTTCAAAAGCCTCAACAGTTTTATCCATAACGCTAATAAATTCGGGCATTCTGAATAATATTGACAAATTCAGAGCGGTGGGAAAAGTGTCATTAGATGACTGCCCTAGATTAACATGGTCATTTGGGTTTATAGAGTCATAATCTCCTTTACTCTTTCCCATATTTTCTAAGGCGATATTGGAAATTACCTCATTGACATTCATGTTAAAGGAAGTACCAGCGCCTGCTTGAAAGACATCGACAACGAATTGGTCAAGGTATTTATCGGATAAAATCTCATTGCATGCTTCGATAATTGCCTCTCCTATTTTTTTATCAAGGACTTTTCCCTGAATATTAGTGAAGGCAGCTGCTTTTTTAATGAGTATATAAGCTTTAATAAAGTGGGGGTTAGCTTTTATTCCAGATACCGGAAAATTTTTTAAAGCCCTGCATGTTTGGATACCATAATAGGCATTCATAGGTACTTTAAGTTCACCAAGTGAATCTTTCTCACGACGAAATGACACTTGATCTCCTCATAAATTGCTTTGCTTTCTTTTGATAAAGGGTAATAGCCCTCCGGCTAACAATAGCTCTTCTTCTCTTTGGTTTATATCTAATCTTGCTTGAATCTCTATCTTTTTGTTTTCAATGTAAATCGTAAAAACTTTTATCTTAGAAATACCACTTTTTAAACCTGATATTATTAACTTATCTCCCTGGTCAAGCTTATCATATTCTTTCTCATTTTCGAATCTAAGGGGAATTAAACCGAAGTTAATAAGGTTTTGCCGGTGGATTCTGGCATATGATTTGGCAATTATTCCATCTAGTCCTAAATACATAAGTGCAATGGCTGCGTGTTCTCTTGATGATCCTTGCCCATAATTATTTCCACCAATTATCCATCCTCCATTAGATCCCTCAGCTCTTTTAATGAAATTTTCATCTATTTGATGGAAGACGTATCTGGAAATGGCCGGGATATTTGATCTTAGCGGCAATATTTTAGTTCCTCCAGGAAGAATATCATCAGTTGTAATATTATCTCCCAATTTAATTAGGACTTCCGATTCAATTGTCTCTTTCAAGGGATTTTTTAAGGGAACAGGTTTGATGTTCGGTCCCCTGATAACTTCAACCTGCTTGGGTTTTTCAGCAGGTGGAATAATCATATTGTCGTTTACAATAAAGTGAGCCGGCTCCTCTATTATTTCCAAATCAATCATGGTGTCCCTTGGATCGATTATCTCACCTTTTATTGCCATTGCTACGGCTGATAGCGGACTGCAAAGATATATTTTTGAAGTGATGTTCCCGCTGCGTCCTTTAAAATTACGATTATAGGTTCTTACTGATACTGTTTCTGTCCCGGGAGTTTGCCCCATCCCGATACATGGTCCGCATGATGCTTCTAATAATCTTGCTCCGGCTGAGATTATATCCTTTAAACATCCTTCTTTGGCAAGCATCTCATATACTTGTCTTGAACCTGGGTTTAAGACAAGACTACAGTTGGGGTGAACAGATCTTCCTTTTAGCATATCTGCAACTGCTTTAAGCATTTGAAAAGATGAGTTTGTGCATGAACCAATACATACTTGATCTACTGGCAATCCGGAAATTTCTCTGATGGGAATTACGTTGTCAGGACTGTGAGGTTGGCTGATCAAAGGTTCAATTTTTGATAAATCAATTTCTATGATATCTGAATATTTAGCATCTGTATCTGCCTTCAGCTCATAGAATTTTTCCTCTCTTTCTTGAGCTTTTAAGTATTTACGGGTTGTTTGGTCACTGGGGAAAATTGAAGTTGTAGCGCCTAGTTCAGCTCCCATGTTGGTAATTGTTGCTCTATCGGAAAGACTAAGTGAATCTACTCCAGAACCTCCATACTCAAAAATTTTTCCAACTCCACCTGATACGGTTTGACGGCCCAGAATCTCTAAGATGATATCCATTGCTGTAACCCAGGGCCGTTTGATAGAATCCTCAAGTTTAATAAGAACAATCTCTGGCACTGTAAGTTCAAAATCTTCACCTGCCATTACCGAGGCAATATCTAGACCGCCAACACCTATAGCTAATGTTCCCATCCCTCCGGCTGTTGGCGTATGACTGTCAGAACCGAGCAGTGTCTGGCCTGGAACAGCAAATCTTTCTAGATTGACTTGATGACAGATCCCATTTCCGGGTTTTGAAAAATAGGCTCCGTATTTTGCAGCAGTTGTTTGAAGATATAGGTGATCATCCTGATTTTTAAAGTTTGTCTGCAGAGTATTATGGTCTACGTATGAAACAGCTAGGTCAGTCATAATTTTGGATTTACCTATTGCTTCAAATTGAAGATAAGCCATTGTTCCGGTGGCATCTTGCGTCAATACTTGATCGATTTTTATTTTGATTACTTGGCCTGTTTTAATCTCACCTTTAACTAGATGGCTTATTAGGATCTTTTCAATAATATTTTTACCCATTTTCATACTTTCTCTTAAGCTATCAAGAATTATTGCCTATTTTAATTGACCATTGATTTAGATTCAATAAATGTATTTAATAATTGATGTCTTTGGATAAAGATAAAAGATGGGCAATTCAAGTAAGCAAGCTAGAACTTCTCTTGCGTTTTTTAGTTGGACTAGATAAAAATTTTTATAGGTCCAGTTAATAAAAATAAGCAGAAAAAAGCTGTTTATCATAACTATTCAGAAATATAGTCTCCAATATAAATTGTTACGGTTGAACCTTTTTCTGTATTCTTTTCGGCACTGGGGAATTGACGGACAACTCTACCATCTTCTTCTGAAATATCAGTTGGTTCATATTGAACCTTTGTTTTAAGGCCTTTGCTTTCTAAAATACTTCTGGCTTCGGCCTCTGTTTTATCCATTAAATTAGGAACTTCAACTTTTTCCGGGCCAAGACTAACTACGATATTAACAGTTGAACCCTTCTTGACTTCTGTTCCGGGCTGAGGCGACATCCTAATAACTATATCTTTATTTATAGAAGAGCTATTCTCTTTTGTTACAGTTACTTTAAGGCTTTTTTGCCCAAGGATAGCCGCAGCCTCTTGAGAAGTTTTTCCTATTACGTCAGGTATCTGAACATTCTCTATGCCCTGGCTAATTATTAGATTAACTTTTGTCCCGCTTTTTACTTTTTGGCCAGCAGGAGGATCTTGGCCTATAATTGTGTCTTCAGGAATTTTATCACTGAATTCCTTACTTATTTCTCCTATCTCCAGGTCTTTTTTCCCAAGGATAAAACCGGCTTCAGAAGTAGTCTTTCCGGTAAGATCAGGTACAGTGACTAACTCTGAACCTTTTGAAACGATAACTTTTACTGTATCTCCTTCTTTGACTTTTAAACCAGACTTAGGATCTTGGCTGATAATATGATTTTTTGCAATTTCGTCATGATACTCTTTTTTTTCTATTTTAAGTTTAAGCCCTTTTTTTTCAGCTAGGTCTTGAGCTTTTTTTATTTCCATCTCTTTAAAGTTGGGAACGGTTACTGTTTGAGCAGGTTTGTAGTAAGTAAAAAAAGCAAAAGCACCTATGGCAAAGGACAATAAGATAGCTATAACCAGGAAAATCCATGGTAAGTACTTATTTTTTTTACGTTTTTTTTCTTTACTTATTATAGGCTTGGATGGAGCCATGACCGTTGTTTTAGCCATAATAGAGTCGGTATCTTTGATCGGTAGGCCCTCTTTACATTTTCTAAGATCTTCCAGCAATTCGTCAGCTGTTTGATAGCGATCATCTTGGTTTTTTGACATAGCTTTAAGAATGACTTTTTCAAGTGATTTAAATATATTTGGATTTATTTGAGTGGGAGGCAAAGGTTCTTCATTGACATGTTTCATAGCAACTGATAAAGGATTTTCAGCTTTGAACGGAACCCGGCCGGTTAGCATCTCGTAAAGGACTACCCCAACCGAGTATAAATCAGAAGTATTATTGACCTTATTCCCCTTGGCTTGTTCAGGTGAAATATATTGTGGGGTACCAACAATAGAACCTGTTTGTGTTACTGAAGAGGGGCCAGCTCTGGCAATCCCAAAATCAGTAACTTTGACCTCATCCTCATTGGTTAGAATTATATTATGAGGCTTAATATCCCGGTGAATAATATGATTTTTGTGAGCAGTCTGGAGGGCCTGACAGACTTTGGAGATTATATTAATTGCTTCTATTGATGAAAATGGCCCTTTATCTTTGATAATTTTCTTTAAGTCGCTTCCTTTAATAAACTCCATAACAATAAAGTAAGAATTATTTTCTTTACCCCAGTCGTAAACATTGACTATGTTAGGATGGCTTAGATTAGCTGCAGACTGAGCTTCTCTTTTAAATCTTTCAATAAAATCCTTTTCCTGGGCAAACTGCGGATGGAGCATTTTAATGGCGACTTTTCTACTTAAAGAAGTATCATACGCTTCAAATACGTCAGCCATACCTCCGGTACCGATTTTCCTGTCAATCTTATATCTCTGGTTTATTATTTTTTTATCCATTTTCTCCATATTAGCAAATATTTATCATAAATATATACATTCCATCGCAAGAAATATCAACTATGGATTTATATCTTCCAGAACTTTAACAATTATGTCTCTAGCTATAGGCGCTGATACTTTTCCTCCACTACCTCCATTTTCGATCATAACCGCTATAGCAAGTTGTGGATCTTCGGAGGGGGCAAAAGCGATAAACCATGAATGTGGCTCTTTGTTATTTTCCAGTTCGGCTGTGCCTGTTTTTCCAGCTACTTTAATGCCTTGGATTTGAGCGTTTCGGCCGGTACCGCTTTCGACTACTTTCTCCATCATAATTGTTATTTTATCGGCTGTCTCTTTACTGATTGGACGTAACCAAGTTTTTTCAGGTTCTTTTCTAATAATACTATTATTATAGTCAACTATCTTGTCTACAATTCTTGGTTTCATTATCTTTCCATCATTAGCAATGGCTGCAGCAATTAAAGCCATTTGGAGGCAGCTTGCTTCAAGATTATCAGAGGTCAAGCCAATAGCTGTTGAAGCCGTATCAACTGGGTCCATCTTCTCTGGTTTGGCAATAAAGCTTTTTTTATAAGGGATCTTTATTGGTATTTCTCTGTTGAAACCAAATCTGACAGCATATCCAGTAAGTTTTTCTGGCCCAAGTTCTTCGCCGACCTGGGCAAAAACAGTATTTATACTCAACTGATAAGCTCTGCTTAATGGAACTTTGCCATAATTCTTTTCATTATAGTTTGAAATTATATTTCCATATATTTTGATTTGACCCGGAGCTGAAAATAAAGTATCCGGTTCAACTAGTCCGCTATCGATAATAGCTGAAGCGGAAACAGTTTTAAATGACGAACCGGGAGAATAAAGGCTTTGAGTTGCCCGATTGAGAAGAGGTCTGTCTTTATCCCGGTTTAAATTCTCCCAGTTTTCTTCGATTTTATTTGGATTAAAGCTTGGCTGGCTGGCCATAGCCATTATATTTCCGTTTTTTGGGTTTATAACTACAATTGAACCTTTTTTCCCTTCAAGGGATTCAAAAGCAAGCTCTTGGATACTTGAATCTATCGTCAGAATCAAATTATTCCCCCTGACCTCTTCTTCCAGCAGTGAATTCCAATAGCTTTCTAAAGATCCAATATCTTTTGTGCCTAGAAGAGTCTTGTTATAAGATTGCTCTAAGCTTGACCTACCAAATCGATGATTATAATAACCTGTTAGGTGAGCATAAATCTCACCTTCAGGGTAGACTCTTTTATATTGTGATTTGCTCTTTTTGCTAAGGGCAATTGTCTTATTATCAGAGGTGATTATCTCACCGCGGTGGAGCTTTAATTCCGAGAGCAGGCCGCGTGAATTCTGAGGATTAGTTATCAAGCTCTCTGATGCTTGAACTTGAAGGTAAGTTAAATTTAATATTACCAGCATGAAGAGAAAAATCATGAAGATAGAGACTTTAAGCATACTCTTATTCACTTTAAGCCACCTTCTCTACATCTTCTGAAATGACTAGCAAGAAACCTATTAAAATAAAATTTGATATTAAAGAGCTACCACCATAACTGACAAATGGAAGCGTAATTCCGGTAAGTGGAATTAATTTGGTCACCCCGCCAAGGATGATAAAAGTTTGAAAGGCAATGGAAAACGAAAGACCGGCTGCCATAAGTTTTCCAAAATTGGATTTACAAGATAGAGCGATGCTGACTCCTCTGAGGAAGAGAATTAAATAAAGAATTATGATTGCAAATCCACCAATCAACCCAAGCTCCTCACCAATAACTGAAAAGATAAAATCGGTAGTTGCTGCTGGAATAGTTTCAGGAAATCCTTGATTAAGCCCTGTACCGGTTAAACCCCCGTTAGCGATGGCAAAAAGAGATTGGCCGATCTGGTAACCTCTTCCAGAAAGATCTGCCCAAGGATTTAACCAAATATTCACCCTATTTTGGACATGAGGAAAAATCTGATAACAAATGGCGGCCCCAGCCATAAAGAATGTTGTCCCACTGATTAAATAAAAAAGCCTGTTAGTAGCAATAAATAAAAGGATTATAAAATTTCCCATGAATAAAAGCGAAGAACCTAAATCTTTTTCAAAGATAAGAATTACTAGAGAGATTGCCCAGATTACAAGCAAAGGGCCTAAGTGCCTTAAAGGGGGTATTTGGACTCTTAGAAATGATTTGTTGGAGATAGATAGAACCTCTCTTCTATCTTCAAGATAGGCTGCAAAAAAAATTATAAGAAGTATTTTTCCGACTTCAGCTGGTTGAAAAGAGAATCCGCCTATGTTTATCCAGAGCTTAGCTCCAAATTTCTCGGTGCCAAAAATAATCGGAGCCAAGAATAAAACTAATCCGAGCAAGGCTGCTATATATTTATAGTTGCGTAATGCTTGATAGTTACGAAAGAAGGCGATAAGTAGAAGCATGACTATCAGGCCAACTATTAACCAGGTAAATTGATATTCAAAAAGACTTTCATTTAACCTGAATATAATGACAAGGCCAAGACTGCTCAAAAGTAATGTGGTCGGCAATATAAGACTATCAGCTTTTGGCATTAAATAGCGGAGAAATAAATGGACCAATATAAAGGCAATAAAAATTACAGCAATTAATTTGGTGTCCGGATAGATTAATCTATTGGATCTATAAGAAGTCACCATTGTCAATCCGAAGAAAATTACTAAACTGGCCATAATCAACAGGATAAGCTCCTGAAAACGGAAGCGAAGGGTATTCAAATTCACTTACCTGCCTTTAATCTTCTCAAATATTTTTACTATTATGTTTTTATTCTCACTTTCAGATTTAACCTTGAGAATCTTAATCACAATAGCTGTGGCATTATCTTTGCCTCCAGCCTGGTTCGCTTGGACGAGTAATTGTTTAACCATTTCTTCAGGATGATTTGACTTTAGAATTACTTCTTTAATAACTTCATTGGAGATTTGAGATGAGATGCCATCGGTGCATAGAATCAGTACATCTTCATCATTAATCTCCTTTTCTATGATTTCGACATCGATATTTGGATTAACACCTAATGCTCTAGTTATTACAGATCTTTGGGGGTGAGTTCTTGCTTCTTCTTCTCTTAAAAGGCCTTCTTTAATTAGGTCAGCAACCAGCGTGTGGTCTTCGGTTAATTGATGAAGCTTGTTATGACGAAAAAGATACACTCGGCTGTCTCCAACATGAGCAATAATGGCATTATTTGCTTGCAAAAAGACAGCTGATAAAGTGGTTCCCATTCCTTTTTTTTCTGAAGACCGATTGGCCTCTTGATAAATTTTGCTATTTGCTTCTTGAAAAGAATTCTTGAGGTCTTCTTTTAATTTAGCAAGCTGGCTTCTTTTCTTGAATTTTTTTTGTAAAAATTTTATGCTAATATTACTGGCGATTTCGCCGGCTAAATGGCCCCCCATTCCGTCTGCGACGGCAAAAAAGTTCTTTTCCGCTAGGTAGGCATCTTCATTGACTTTTCGAATTTTTCCTATCTCTGTGCCGGCTGAATATATTAATTTATTCTTTGTAAACAATCTTTGTTCCTCCGACTTGAAATTTATCACCAATATTAATAATGGTAGGGCCAGTAATCTTTTTACCTTGGTAATAAGTTCCATTTGTACTTCCCAAGTCTTCTAAATATAAATGATTTTTTTGAAAAGTTAATGAAGCGTGATGATTTGAGATTGTCGGGTCGTCTATAATTATATTTGATTTTACCGAACGACCAATTTCAACTTTTTCCTGAAAAGAAAAGATTTTTCCTCTTATATTTGAAGGGCCGTCAATAATTTTCAACTTTATTTCTCCAATAGCGCCATTGCCAGCTGATAATAAAGATCTTTTTCGAAGATCCAGATAGATGATAATTACAGTAATAAACAGAAAGAGATAAATAAAGATTAAAAATGATATCTTAGCTATAAGCATATAAAAAGGGAACATATTATTTGTGCCTAAAGGAAATGATTACATTACCTATTGCCACAACGTCACGATCAGCTAACTTTTTTCTTGCTATTTTTTCACCATTTACGAAAACGCCGTTAGTTGAGTTAAGGTCTTTAAGCCAATATTGGCCTAAGGGATCATTATAAATTATAGCGTGAACTCTTGAAACATTAGGATCATCCAGGACTAAATTGTTTTCAGGAAGGCGCCCGATTTTAAACTCTTCTGTAATTAATGGAATTATATTCTTTTGCTTGCCCTTCAGCTCTAACCAAGCTGAAGGTTCCATTTCTTCAATGACTTCTTTATTAATAATTTGAGTCTTATCCTCAGGTTCCTCTTTTTGTTCTTCCTCTTTTGGTTCAATTTCAGATAAGCTGGTCTCTAACCTGAATTGTCCAATTTTTAAGTTATCCCCGATCTTATAGAATATCTTTGTTTCTCCGACTAGGCTGTATTTTTTCTCAAGTGCCTTAGTTTTAATTAATTCTTTAAGTTCATGGTTGAAGTTACTTTGAAAAGGTTCTAAATTTTTATAATCTTCTTTGTTGAGGAAGATTGTATATATATTTGGTGCATAGACTCTCGAAATACTAATTGTCTTATGAGTATCCATTTCTTTAGTTATTTTACGTGCTATCTCAATAGGTTGGATTCCTGCTTTAAATCGGCTAAAAAAACCTTCAAAAATATTTTCAATTCTTTCTTCAAAACTACGTAAAATACCCATAATTATTAGATATATTCATTTCCAATATATTCATCCGTATCTTCCAGAAATCTTTTTTTATCACTTTTTCCCCAAAAAGGAAAGAGGAGTATTAAAAGAAATCCTATTATGAGCGATATAGATATAGATTTCATCATTTCAATAAAGACGATATTTGTATAGACATTGCTTATTGCTAAGCTTCCTGAGATTAAGATTATTGAACTTATTAGATAGCTGATAAAAACCTTTCTTTTTGTCTGGTTACCTGAGAACAGGTTACCTATTAGGGCAGTCATCATGAAAAGCAATAAGTAAAAGAAAAGAAAAGGATTTTTAAAAAGATTACTGATTAAAGCTAAAGGTAAAAAAAGAGGATTGACCGATGATGATAGATTATTTACAAATTCAGCAGGCATCCAGTTTGACATTTTAATAAAACCTGTATAATCGCTAAAGAGCAACAGAGACTCCCAAAAGAAAAATCCTCCTAAAGAAAGCACTAGAGCGGTAATCCATCCTCCTACATATCCTATAATTAGAGGGTAGAGAAATATTATATTTAGTAAGTTTAATGGATAAACCAATAAAAGCCAAAGTGTCCTCTTGGGATGGTGTCTTCCATAGAGCAGCATGTATAAAATGAAGGTAAAAAGTAAAAATATTCCTAGACTAATTGATTCATAAAAGGCAGCTATTGCTAAAAGGAGCCACATCAACCCAACACCTATAATCGGCGCAAAGATACTAATTATACCAATTATTAATGTTAAAATTGCCTGAAATGTGGTGACTGCGCTAAGACTAGCCGGCCATGATATATAAACAGCTGCCATAATTACTATGGAAGATATTAAACGAGTAACCAGTTCGAAATTTCTGTTTGAAATTGACTTAAAAGAAGAAAAAGGAAGGTTAAAGCCTAAACCGAGGCTTTGTTTACTACCTGCATAAATTTCTGAAATTTCTTCATATAGGTCTGCCAGAATATCTTGAGGAGAACTTTTTTCATGTAGGCACCTCTCTAATTTATAACGAAAATCTGTTGCTGTTTGGAATCTGTCAGCCGGATTCTTGAGCATTGCTTTTTTTATAAGATTTGCTAAATCTTCTGGAAGCTCCGGATTGATTCTTTCTGCTGGGATTGGTTCAGAATTCTGGATTTTTAAGAGAACACTCTTTATTGAATTTCCCTCAAAAGGTAGTGAGCCTGAAACAAGGCGATATAGGACTGCGCCTAAGGAATAAATGTCTGTTGTTACATCTATATAGCTTCCCTTAGCTTGTTCTGGAGACATATAAGCCGGGGTACCGGCAATGGTTTGATTTTTATTTATATCATTTTGAGCTGTAAGTAAAGCTAAACCAAAGTCCATTATTTTTACCCGGCCATCAGGAAGTATCATTAGGTTTTGAGGTTTTATATCTCGATGGATTATCTGATTAAGGTGAGCATTTTCCAATCCATGGCATACCTGGATAGCTATAGCTAATGCCGAATCTATATCTAATGCTTCATTTTCAAGAAGTAAATCTGAAAGTTTTATCCCTTCGATATACTCCATAATCAGGTAATAATAATTCTTATCTTCTTCAAGTTCATATAGGGTCACAATATTTGGATGGTTTAATAAAGCAACAGTTTTTGCTTCACGAATAGCACGAGGGGTAGGCTCGTCATCCCGCCGTATTTTTTTTATGGCGACTTCCCTTTCCATGCGGGTATCAAAAGCCCTATGTACTTCAGAGTATCTACCGCTGGAAATTAGCTCCAGAATATCATAACGATTAAACAAAAGTTCTGGGGCCAAACGTTATTTTCTCCTTCGAATTAAGTTTCATTATGTCAATTCAATATTTTACTATCACTTTAGACTAGTTGCCAATTTAATCAACAATATTATTTGATGTTTATAAGATCTTTATCAATAACCGCTATATATTTTTAAAAAACTTAAGATAGAAGTGGGCGAGGCGGGATTCGAACCCGCAAGAACATATTGTTCACTGGACCCTGAACCCAGCGCGTCTGCCAGTTCCGCCACTCGCCCGGTTGACTTATTAATTTTCTAATATACAGTTTATTTTTTCAACAGGCCGTATAATATTAATAACAGTTATAATATTATGGTTTGCTCTGGATTATTTATTTTTTGGTTAATATTAGTATGTAAAATATGATTTTGTATTGAAATATAAGTGCAATATCTAGTAGAATCTAAAAAAGTAAAAAAAATAGGAGGATACTGTGGATTTGAATAGAGCAATTAAAGAAAGAAGGACAATTAGGTCTTTTCAACCAAAATCAGTTGAAAAAGAAAAGGTCCAAGAAGTAATTGAAAACGCAATGCTTGCTCCCTCTTCATTAAATTCTCAACCTTGGAGATTTATTGTTATTACTGGGCAGAAGAAAGAAGAAACTATCAATATTATCAGCCATTGTACCCGTTTTCTTGACGATATCATTGAGAGTTTTGATGAAAGCGAAAAAGAATATGTAACTAAATTCTTTCAAAACCTTGGAGGAGCCCCAGTTTTAATTGTTGTAGTAATGCCTAAGATTTATGAAGATTACAACCGCAAAGTAAACTTAATTGCCAATGGAGCGGCTATTCAAAATTTACAGTTATCAGCCTATAAACTAAACTTAGGTACTTGTTGTCTGACAAGTTCTCTATTTGTCGAAGATGAACTGAAATCTTATCTAAGTTTATCGGATGATGAAGAGATTGTTACCGTAATGCTTTTAGGTTATCCTGATGAAACTCCGCATGTTAAAGAAAGGGATATGAATAAGTTAGAATGGCTGGATTAATTATCAATATTCTTTAATACTTCCTTGGGATCTATCTTGGAAATAGCAAGTTCTTTTAAATAATCATAAATTTCTCTAACCGGTTTGTTTTGCTCTTTAGCTATTCTTGCGCAATCTTCATATTCTGGAGAGATAATGAATGCTTTTAAACCGAATCTCCCAACTTTAATCCTTACTTTGCCGAATTCAGTCTCTATCTCTAATATTTTTCGAATGGCTTTTTGGCGGAAAATATTTTGTTGCCTGACACCTAGAGTTGAAGTCTCTTGAAAAATTATCTCTGTTAATTTATCTATCAGGTTAGGAGGACATAAAACTGACAAAATAATCCCGGGCCTGTTTTTTTTCATCTGTATATTATCAAGCCATACGTCTAATGCACCATTTATAAAAAGTTTTTCAATAATATATTCATAAAATTCAGGGTTGAGGTCATCAAGGTTTGTCTGAAGAAGAATGACTTCATCCTGTTCTTTTAGAACGGACTCTGACTCTCCAATTATCAATCTTAAAGCATTTGGCATTTCAAGATCTTTAGAGCCTGCTCCATAGCCGACTTCTTTAATCTTTAAAGACGGTAGAGAACCAAAGCTGGAAGCAAGAGTTTTTATAATTGCTGCTCCTGTTGGAGTAACCAGTTCAGCTGGAATTCCCTTGGAATAGATAGGTACATCTTTTAAAATTTCCAATGTTGCTGGTGTTGGAATAGGTAGGACACCATGGTCTGTTTTAACTTGCCCCAAACCTGTTGCTAATGGTGACGAATAGATTTTTTCTACTTCAAAATAATCAAATCCAATTACAGCACCTATTACATCTATGATTGAATCAATTGCCCCAACTTCATGAAAATGAACCTGGTCAATTTTTTGACGATGGATACTAGCTTCAGCCCTGGCCAAAGTTTCCAATATTCTGATTCCATTTTCCTTGATTGATTTTTTAAGGTGGCTCTCATTGATTAGGCTAGTAATATTTGAAAAATATCTAACTAATCCCTTTTCTTTTACCAGAACATCAATTTTTATTGCCGGCAGACCAGATTTTTCTACTTGTTTGCATTTAATTTCAAATGATGGAAGCTGAATTTTTTTCAATAAGCTCTGCAGATGCTCTAATGGTAGTCCGCAATCTACTAAAGCTCCCAGAATCATATCTCCGCTTGCGCCTGAAAAGCAATCAAAATATGCAATTTTCATTCTTTGTCTACACTCCTGACAGTTTTCTTTGAAGCTAACCGGTTAATAATACCGGCCGTAAAACCTGCTCCAAAACCATTATCAATATTGACAACTGTTACTCCTGGCGAACAGCTATTCAGCATAGCCAGAAGTGGGGCAATTCCACCTAAGTTGGCACCATAGCCTATACTTGTCGGGACTGCAATAACTGGTCCCTCGGCCATACCTCCGATGATACTTGGAAGAGCTCCTTCCATTCCGGCAACTGCGACTATTGCTGTTGCTTTTTGAATTATCTCTGTGAAGCTTAATAGCCGGTGGAGGCCAGCCACACCAACATCATAGATTCTCTCAATATTAGCTCCCATCATAGATGCAGTTAAAGCTGCCTCTTCTGCCACCGGGAAGTCTGATGTACCACCGGCGACAACAGCAACCATTCCAATTTTTTCCTTGAATTCTCTTCGGTCAACAGTGACTAGTTTTGCTTCTTGATGGTAGACAGCATCTTCGGCAGCTTTTGAAATTGCTTCAAAATCATCGATCTCAGCTCTAGTAGCGACAAGAGTTAAACTTTTTGATAAAATTTCGCGGGATATTTTAGTAATTTGTTGATTTGTCTTACCTGGGCAATAGATTACTTCTGGAAAACCTTTTCTTAGGGTGCGATGATGGTCAACCTTGGCAAAAGTTAGGTCCGAAAAAGGAAGTTCCTTTAACTTTTCTAAGGCCTCGGTAACCTTGATCTCATTATTTTTTAATTTTTCTAATAAATCTCTTAAGTGTTTTTCTTCCAATTTATTCTAAAAAATATCAAAATACTCTTCTATTATATAACCAAATTGGTATATTCTAATTTTAGCTAATTTTAATTATATAGCGAAAACAGGTAAACAAGGAAAATGATTTAACATGACAGAAATTTATTTTGTTTTAACATTTTTATTCATATCCATCCTTTTTGTTTGGTTATTATTTTTGAATAAAAAGACATCTACACTTCAATTAAAAAAGAAGGAATTGGTTAAAGCTATAGAAGAAAACAGGCTTGATGAAGTTATGGAGCTTATTAGGGCAGACCTTAACGGAGCTATTAATTCCTTGGATGAATTAAAAGGTAAACATGAGAAATTAGAAAAGATAAATACTAATAATATTTCCAGGATAGGCATGGTTCGGTTTAATGCCTTTAATGATGTGGGAGGAGAACTAAGTTTTGCTTTAGCTCTATTAAATGAAATAGGAGACGGGGCAGTAATTAGTGTCATAAACGGCAGGCAGGAAAGCCGGATTTATGCCAAGACAATTAGAGACGGGAAAGCTTCCCATCAATTATCTGGAGAAGAACGCAGGGCTATAATTAAAGCAATCAAAAGATAGAGTATTCCCTCAGTCCAATTACTCGCTTTTTGTTATAATTGCTTAAGTATTTTAAGGAGAAGAATAATATGGCTGATACATATGGTTATTTGGGTCCGGAGGGTACTTTCTCTGAAGAAGCTCTCTTGTACATAGCAGGATTTAAAAAAGAAGATTTAATTCCATATGGAACAGTAGAAGATGTTATTCGTGCTGTGGAAGAAGATAAAGTATCCAAAGGTATTGTGCCAATAGAAAATTCAATCGAAGGTTCTGTCAATGCTACTCTTGATATGCTCATTTTTGAATCAGACCTTTTGATTGAAAAAGAGATAATTATGCCGATAAAACATAACTTGATAACTCATGCTGGTATTGAAATAGAAAAAATCGAGAAGATAATTTCACATCCACAGGCTACAGCCCAATGCCGCAAATACTTGCAAAGATATTTTAAGGATATTCCCCATCAAGCAGCTAATAGTACCAGCGAGGCGGTGGCAAAAACAGCTGAAGGTAAGCCAGAATTTGCAGCTATAGGAACTTCACTGGCAGCCGAAATATATAATTTACAAGTTTTTGAGGAAGATATTGCTGATTTCAAGGACAACAAGACCAGGTTTTTATTGATTGGCAAGGAAAAGATGAGAAAAACCGGACATGATAAAACTACCCTTATCTGTTTTATCTATGAAGACCGGCCCGGTATGTTGCTGCAAATCCTTCAGGAATTTGCCTTCCGCTATATTAATTTGACCAAGATTCAATCAAGGCCAACCAAGGAAGGATTAGGAAAATACTGTTTCTATATTGATCTTGAAGGCCATATTGAAGACGAAGAAGTTTCATCGGCCGTAAAGTGCCTGGAATGTAAGATTAGAAATGTAAAATTATTGGGTTCATATCCCAGAGGAGATATAAATGCTGGATCTTAAATATATCCGGAATAATCCTGATCTGGTCAGAAAGGCTGGTATAGACAGAGGAGTAGATTTTGATTTAGATAAAATTCTTGCATATGATAAGAAAAAAAGAGATATCTTGGTTGAAGTTGAAAAATTAAGAAATACCAGAAATGTTGTTTCGGAAGAGATAGGTCGCTTAAAACAAGAAGGGAAAGAAGCTGGAAATAAGATTACCGATATGCGTGAGATATCATCTAAGATAAAGGAATTTGATCAAGAACTTTCTGTCATAGATAGAGAGCTTGATCAATTATTGATGACTGTGCCCAATATTCCACATGAGACTGTACCGGTTGGAGAAGATGAAAGCTACAATAAAGAAGTAAGAAAATGGGGAAAGATACCTGAATTCTCTTTCGAGCCAAAACCGCACTGGGATGTCGGGGTTGACCTTGATATCTTAGACTTCAAAAGAAGCGCCAAGATTTCCGGGACAAGATTTGTTTTACTTAAAGGCTTAGGTGCCCGTTTGGAAAGAGCGCTAATAAACTTTATGCTTGATTTACATACAAAGGAGCATGATTATAAGGAAGTATATCCACCTATTATTGTCAGTAGCCGTGCTATGGAAGGAACAGGGCAATTGCCTAAACTGGCAGAGGATATGTATATCTGCCGGAATGACGATTTTTGGCTGATTCCGACCGCTGAAGTTCCGGTTACAAATATTCACCGTGAAGAAATCTTAAAAGGTGAAGAACTGCCGATGAAATATGTTGCTTTTACTCCTTGCTTTAGGAGAGAGGCGGGGGCTCATGGTAAAGAGACAAGGGGTTTAATCAGGCAGCATCAGTTTAATAAAGTCGAATTAGTTAAGTTGACCGCACCTGAAGAATCATATAATGAGCTAGAGCTTCTTGTAAATGATGCTGAAAAAGTATTGCAGTTATTGGAACTACCTTATCGGGTAGTGATTTTATCAACCGGAGATTTAAGTTTCGCTGCTGCTAAATGTTATGATCTGGAGGTCTGGTTGCCAAGTTATCAGGATTATAAGGAGATCTCTTCTTGCAGCAATTTTATTGACTTTCAGGCAAGAAGGGCTAATATTCGTTTCCGGCCTCAGGATAAAGGCAAAGTACAGTTTGTTCATACTTTAAACGGTTCAGGGCTGGCAATTGGCCGGACAATGGCGGCAATTCTTGAAAATTATCAGCAAGAAGATGGCTCCGTAGTTATCCCCGAAGCTTTACGCACTTATATGGATGATTTGGAAAAGTTATCATAGAAATCTATTTGGCAGTCATTGACACCTGTGCTAATATCTCTTTTTGTCAATTGATAATTTGATATTTGGAGGGATGGCAGAGTCTGGTTTAATGCGGCGGTCTTGAAAACCGTTGTCTCGAAAGGGACCGGGGGTTCGAATCCCTCTCCCTCCGCAGAGTACGTTAAAGTGTCTGTTTAAATTATTTGATAGCTGACTTTTAAATAAGCTGTTTTATCAGATTGATGTGGAAGCTAATTTGAAGCCTGTTTTTATTTTAGATTTTCAATGGCTGGATGAAAACAGATAGTAAATAATTTATTGATAGTTTAATATATTAGTTAGTAGATAGGAGGGATGCTGGAGTGGACGAACAGGGCTGCCTGCTAAGCAGTTATCCCTTTATTGGGATCGAGGGTTCGAATCCCTCTCCCTCCGCAAAGGTCGCTCAAGTGTCCGGACAACGCTCAAAGTCGGTGTCCTTGATTTGACTTAAAAGTTTTCATCAGATCAGCCTGGAACTCACCAAGAAGTGAGCTCTGCTCAACTTCTTGGATCAAACTGTCCTACTGACCTGGAAAACTTTAACACCAGATAAAAGATCACCACCTATTTCGCTATATTCCGAACACCTTCGCTTAAGCGTTTTACTATTTAATTTAGCTTTAAACAAATAAATATTCTTCATATCCAACAAAATACTTTAGGCAAGTGTCAGCTAATAGCCAAAAGCTAACTGCCAATAGCAAACAGGTATTGACAATATAAGAAATTAATTCAGTATAATAGTGTTTGTCAGAAATGAATATGAGCATGCGCCTGTACCTCAGTTGGATAGAGGAACGGACTACGAATCCGGTTGTCGGGAGTTCGAGTCTCCCCAGGCGCTCAGGATAAAGACCAGGTAAATCTGTATCTGGTCTTTGTTTTATATAGATTATATTCTATATATACCCCATTTTTCTAACAAATATCTAACACTTTGAAAAGAAATAAAAAATTAGGCTTTGAAATTAGACCCCCCAAGGGGGGCAAAATCAGATCTGATTTTATAAGTAGTTAGAGTTGGGTATTGAGGTATTTAGGAAGAATATAACTTTTTCTAAGATATAAATATTTGTCTTAATTAATAAAGAGATATTTCTTTGATATAGGAATAATCCACTTATTAAGATGTTCTTAAAAATATATCTTGAGAGTGTAATTAATTGGCTTAAAAAGGAAGGAGCAAAATCAGATAAGTCTGAAAGGAGTTGATATAAAATGCTATATGAAGTATCAAAATTCAAAATCGAAGATTATAATAGGTGGAAGACTGCTTTTGATAGAAGAAAAAACATTCATAAAAGTGCTGGTGTAAAATCTACCTATATTTTTCATCCAAGTGAAGACCCGAATAATGTAGTTGTTCTTAGAGAATGGGATAATCTTGACAATGCCCGAAAGTATCTTAAAACCACAGAGACAAAAGAAGTAAAAGAATCGATGAAGCAGGCTGGTATTATCGGGCAAACTGAAACAATTATTCTTGAAGAGGTTGAAAAAGTAAAAGTTTGAAAGTGAAGTCTAGAACAGATTATTTCAAGCATTCACCTTTGGAGGGGATATTATAAAGGTTTGGTCTTCAGTTGATACCCTTACATAGATAGCTACTGTCATCTTATTAAAGCAGTGATTAATAAATATAGCGTAAAGATGATTGCATATATTGCTATGGCAAACGTAATAAAAACTTGAGCATATACCATTCCAGTACTAAATCTATGCTCCATATCTTTGTCTTTTATCGACTGTTTATATCCAAAATAATACCCAATTGTTCCGATTATGAGCATTAATATTGACATAACTATTCCTATATTAAGTCTCACTTCTGCTTTTTCTCCTTAGCCACTTGTGATAATTTGATTAATTAAGCTTAAAACATCTGCTTCCAATTCTTAGGTTTTTCATCTCTTGGTTCTAAATATGAAATAATAAAAAGCACAATAAAGACAGCTAATGGAATAGCGATACTAATGAATATCATTGCTATAGACCAACTTTTAGAACGTTCAATTTTAGGTGCATACCAATAAATAAGAAATGCACCGATAAATCTCATGACTATATTAGAATACCCAAAGAAGCTAATGATTGAATCAAATGTTTTCTCTGGTAAAGATACATAATTGAAAAAAACTAAGGTAATAATTGTTAATATCACACCCGATGTAACGAATATTGGCAATAAAGCTAGTAAGAAATTTTTTCTTTCAATATTTTTATTATTCAAGAAGCTTGCGATTATAAAACCAGTAGTAATAATTAAATAAACATTTAATGCCAATAATGGCGACCACATTAACAATGACTCTATAGTCATTACTCTCCCCAAGGTGAAAACAGTTATTATAAACAGTTGATATTTATAATTATTATCCCATACTGGAAAATCCTAGAAAATAGCCCAAATTTCCTATATTCAACAAAAATTTAATATGAAATAATTAATTAAGGTTAATTAAGGAAAACAAATGTTATGAAAAGGTATAAAAAAATACTCTTAGGTTTAGCAACTTTTTGGCCACTAATTTATTTAATTGTTTTTCTCGTTTTCTTTATGTTTCTTTTCTACTCTTTTGCAATCTCATCGCAGACGAACAGCTCAGCAAATAATAATTTAGATAATATATTCTTATTGATATTTCCACTTCATTTAATAACTATGATATGGATTTTTGCTTTACTTATTGTATATGTGATTATCATTTTTAGAAATGAAAGACTTGTAGGCGATAAACAATTGCTATGGATAATAATAATATTTGTTGGCGGAATTCTTACGATGCCTTTCTATTGGTATATCTATGTTTGGAAAGAACCACTGTCAGTAGAAAATTAATAAATACTACTATTAAATAATATAAAATCAGATATAAACATAAACTCTGGCAATATGCTACTTAGGAATCTCCCACGCTTCACTTCATTTCGCTCAGAGCGACAACTTGAAATATCATCCTGAAGAGCGAAAGCTACATGAGGATTGAACCTATAACTTTCTTACTGAAGTGATGTCCGATATCCGATGACTGATATCCGTTGTTAATTGCTTCAAAACTTAAAACACTGAAGTCTGAGGTCTGGAGTCGATCTTAAGTCTTACAGCCTATGACTTAAAGCTTTCAGAAAGGCGGCGACCCGCTTAATCAAATAAACATAGGTTTGTGGGAGAGAAAAAAGAGGGCATAAGCTGTTATTACTTCCAGAGTTAGACTGTTTATTTATTTTTAGGCCACCCCTTCCTAGTGGTATACCCCTCAAAGGTACTGAAACGTAAAAAA
>CAYFWW010000011.1:0-84639 GCA_964346985.1 uncultured Actinomycetota bacterium | reverse complement strand
CTTTTACCGCCTTCACAGCTTCGATTGAAACCCGTGCTCCTCAATCAATTTTAATGCTTCATTAACATTTCTTACATAACCAGATGCCGGAATCTCAAGGTTTATCTTTTCAATAGCCTTCCTGCCGAAGCACTTCACAAGCTTGCCCTATGACTATCGGGTCGGATCCAATTATTAGAATTTTATTGATATCTTCTCTTTTTGGCATTTGTCCTCAATTCTTTTCCTTGTATTCATCCATCTGTTTTAAAAAGATATCAAATAAATAACGAGAGTCGTCTGGCCCCGGGGAAGCTTCCGGATGGTATTGAACACTAAAAGCAGGAAAATCCAAAAACCTCAGGCCTTCGATAGTACCATCGTTTAAGTTAACATGCGTTACTTCTACTTTAAGCAAAAGATTACTGTTTTTATTTTGGCTTTGCTCAATTACCGCAAACCCATAATTTTGCGCTGTTATTTCAACAGAATCTTTTATAAGATTCTTAACCGGGTGGTTTCGGCCATGATGCCCAAACTTTAATTTAGATGTTTTTGCCCTCAGGGCAATTGACAACAGTTGATGCCCCAAGCAGATTCCAAATATTGGTTTTCGGCCCAGCAAATCACGTATCCGCGTTGACTGCATAATCCATAGTGGCCAGATCTCCTGGTCCATTTGAAATCAAGATAGGATTTTTTCACTTAAGGCGTCCCCTCTCAACCAAATGATTTCTGCCTTTAAATACGTCTGTTACTTTTCCTCGAACCATCCAGTCCTTAAAGGGGCAGTTCTGGCTTTTAGAATAGAATTTTTCAGGCTCAATTCTATGCTCAGAATCAGCATCAATTAATATCAGGTCAACTGTAGCTTTTTCTTTAACTATATCTTTTTTAAGGCCAATGACATTTGCCGGGCCGGTAGTAAGTCTTTCAACTAATAAATTCAATGAAATAACGCCTTTTAAAACAAGTTCCGAGTAGAGTACTGGAAAAGCTGTTTCCAGTCCAATCATCCCAAACGGTGCGTAATCAAATTCTCTTTCTTTTTCGTGTAAAGCATGGGGAGCATGGTCAGTCCCGATAGCATCAATTGTTCCGTCAATCAATCCTTCAATTAAAGCATTCCTGTCGCCCTCTGTCCGAAGAGGAGGATTTACCTTATAGGTAGAGTCAAAACTGACTAAGGCTTCTTCTGTCAAAACCAAATGATGGGGTGTTACATCGCAGGTTACTTGTATGCCTCTCCTCTTTGCCTGACGGATCAATTCGACAGACCTGGCTGTGCTTAGGTGAGTAAAATGTAACTTTACACCTTTTATAAGTTCAGCCAAAGACAAGTCCCTGGCAATTATTGCAATTTCTGCAGTTGATGGAATTCCCCTCAGCCCAAGTAGGGTTGAATAATAACCTTCGTTAATCATTCCATTCAAGGATAGGTCTTTATCTTCAGCATGAATAATCAGTGGCTTATCTACCATTAAAGAGTATTCCATCAATCTTCTCATTACCCGGCTATTCTGGACACATTTCCCGTCATCCGAAAAGGCTATTGCTCCATTTTCCGCCAGTTCAACCATCTCGGTTAAACATTCTCCTTTGAGGCCCACGGTCTGAGCAGCAACCGGGTAGATTTCAATCTTGCACTTTTTAGCTTTATCGTTTATATATTGCAAAACTGATAAATTATCCAAAACCGGTTTAGAGTTAGCCATGATTGCCACCCCTGTATATCCTCCGGCAAGCGCTGCCTGGCTCCCGCTTAATATATTCTCTTCATCCTCCCGGCCAGGATCCCGGAAATGAGCATGAATATCGATGAAACCGGGTAGTATAATCTTACCGGCAGCATCAATAACCGTTGCCCCCTTAGCTGTAAGCCCCTTCCTTATTTTTCCTATCTTTCCGTCTTCCATGAGGAGATCGCTTTCCCTTAGGCGTTTTTGGCCAGGGTTAGCAATTCTGGCTCCCCTGATTAAGGTTTTAGCCAACTTTTCCGCCTCCAAGCATTTGAAAAATAACAGCCATTCTAACTGCTATCCCATTGGCTACTTGGTCAGTAACCAATGATTGCGGTAAATCAGCAACATCAGAAGTTATTTCAATTCCCCTGTTCATCGGGCCCGGGTGCATAATAATCATATTATCTTTTGTTTTATTCAATTTTTCCTTATTTATTCCAAATCTTGATATGTATTCTCTTATTGAGGGAAATCTATTATCTTCTATCCTTTCAGCTTGTATTCTTAAAAGATAGATAACATCAATATTATTTATAACTTCATCGAGATTGTAATAAACGGAAACACCCAGTCTCTCAATCTCCAATGGGATCAAAGTAGGCGGCCCAATTAAAATTACATCAGCTCCCATTTTTTGGAAAGCCTGTATATTCGATCTGGCGACACGGCTGTGACAGATATCTCCGACAATAGCAATTTTCAGTCCTTTTATTTTACCGAGTTTAGATTTAATAGTGTAAAGGTCAAGTAGAGATTGAGTTGGATGCTCATGAACACCATCTCCTGCGTTTATAATCCTTGAATTAATACTTCTTGAGAGCAGATGAGCTGCCCCGGCTGCCCTGTGTCTGATTATAACCATGTCAGCATTGAGAGCTTCCAGGGTTTTAGCAGTATCTTTAAGGCATTCACCTTTAACAACCGAGCTTGCTTTTTCAGAAACATTGATGACATCTGCACTTAACCTTTTTGCCGCAATCTCAAAAGATATCCTAGTCCTTGTTGAAGGTTCGAGAAAAAGATTGACAATAGTCCGGCCACGAAGAGTTGGTACTTTTTTAATGGCCCGGCCAGATATCTCTTTGAATGAATCAGCTGTATCTAAGATAAGACTTATGTCAACTTTAGATAATTCTGATATGCCTAATAAGTTCTTATTGCTTAGAGCCATATTTTTTAAAAAATGTTATTATTTTAATTTATCTGGTTCCTTCCCAGTGCCGATAACGACTGAGTCTTTTTGTTTATCTACTTCTTTCAAAAAAACTTTGACTTTTTCTTTTTTAGAAGTCGGAATATTCTTTCCAACATAATCAGCCCTTATGGGCAGTTCTTTATGACCCCGATCTATCATCACAGCCAATTGGATGGTTTTAGGACGTCCGAAATCGATTATTGCGTCCATGGCTGCCCGGATTGTTCTACCGGTATATAGGACATCGTCTACAAGGATTATATTTTTATCATTAACATCAAAGGGGATATCAGTTTTAAAAACTTGGGGGTTGGCATTAGTATCTAGGTCGTCGCGGTAAAATGTAATATCTAGAATACCGATAGGGATTTCGGTGCCTTCAATCTGGTTAATCTTTTCAACCAACCTTCTGGCTAAATGCACTCCCCGGGTCCTGATTCCAACTAAGGCAAGGTTTTGCGCTCCTCTATTCTTTTCAATTATCTCATGAGCGATTCGAGTTAAAGCGCGGTTAATGGCCGCTTTATCCATAACTTCGCTTTTTTTCTTAAAATCCATTTTGGTTTAAAAAAAACCTTCTTTCTCAGCAAGAAGGTCAAAGCAAATATTCTTTTCGCTCCTTGCTAGCCTCGCTGGACTAGTTTAAAGGCCTTCTAAATACTAGCAGACTAATCAGACATGGTCAATAAGTAACGGCAAAATTCCCAATATTTATTTCTGTTTAGCAAACTACTCGGCTCTGATCTGGCAGCTTCTGCCTTTTGATATAAATATCTTATACCTATTATGCTTTTCGGCCGGTTTTTAATTATTGCCTTCTACTCGATTACACCCCATTCATCAATCAGCCATTTCTGATCAGATTTGACTATGATAAAAAGCCTGTCAGTAGTAAAAGATTCCGTCTCACTCTCGGAGATAATCTCTTCATCATATTCTCTAATCCTTACCTGAAATTGAAGCTGACTTATGTGCTCCTTGGTCATCACTTCAAAGTCACGAATATAGTAATTTCCTTCAAATTCATCTTCAGGATTAAACCTATCTTTGGCTGCCTTGGTCATCAATATCTTCATTTTAAGTTCATCCCTGTCGCGAAATGCTATCATAAAATTGATGACAATTTCTTCCACCGCTTTTTCGTCTAATTTTTCTTGCTCCACTTCCTGCTTCTCGGTTTCTTCTTTCTGCCTTTTAGCTTCCTTGGTCCTATGTTGGGCGATAATATCAGCTACTGTATCAGGAATATCAAAAACATCTTGATCGAAGTTGCGCTTTATATAGTCTACCGTATTTATTAATTTTTGAGCTGAATCATTTGCTGCTTCAGCTTTCTTGTTTAAAGTTTTAAGACCTTTGTTGATATCAACATCTTTAGCTTGATTAAGGAAATCCTCTAACTCTTCTAAGAATTCATCATAATCCAATATTGCTTTATTGAGTTTTTGCAGGTCATCCGTATCTTCTCTGTCTGAGAGCAGAGCTTTGGTTTTTCCAATATTTTCCTTGACGATATCACGTTGGCTTGAGACATCTTTTTGAAGTTCGTTCAACTTGTCATAACTGTCTCCCTCCTCGGCCGAGTGGACCATAACCTCACTTGTGCTAATCACTTCATGCCAAATACTTTGAATATCTTTTTCCAGCCTTGCTTTATCCCTGTTTCCAACAAGAAGAAAAATTGCTACACCCAGACACCCGACAAAGATTAAGAAAACCAAAATCAAGGATACTATGATAGTGATTTTTTTTGGAGGGACTTTATTTCGAGAAGGCTGCTTTACTTCCTTTTCTTCTTTCTGCATTATCAAGGTCGGCTCAGCCACCAGTTGGTGGCCGCAAAACTGGCATTCTGTTCTGCCTTCAACCCAATCTTTACCACAATAGGGACATTTAGGCATTTAATAACCTCCAAATTTACACTAGTTTATTAAAACAATTCTCTTTCCTCAAGTTCTTCATTTTCCATTCTGCGCAGAGCCAACTTCTTTTTAATCCAAAAGACTGCTATTACCATGAAAGCCAAGATGCCAATTAAAATATAACCGGCGTTTCGAAGAAGATTAAGCTGGTTGGCTTTCTTTTCCTTTTTATAATATTTATCCCAGTCTTTATCTAATTCAGAACTGCTCAAGCCTGTTTTTTCCTTTAAAATTTCATTTAGCTCCTGGCCTTCGTGAATCTCTCTCGCCAAGCTGAACAGCATTTCCTCGCCAAACTCCTGTACTAGAAACCTAACCCGGAAATATCCCAAAGCTGAAATATCCCGAATCTCTTCTTGTGAGACTTCATTTTCACTTAAATAGAAATCTCCATAAAAACGGTCAACTTTAAAAGCAGCCGATTCAAGGCTTATAGCTTCTATCCCAGGTTTCGAATGATAGATAGCAAGCCCTTCAGAAAACCAGATTGGAATATTGCTAATCTCCGGCAAACCGCTTAAAAAGATTATATGGTTTATTTCATGGCGTAAAACAGTATTAAAAGTTTGAGGATTATAAAGAACATCGATTCTTTTTTCCTTTGGAAAAGCAATTCCTGCTATATCTCCACTACCGGTTAATCTTTTAAACTCTCTTTTGCTGGAATATATCCTGAGTTGAATCTTGCCCTCAACATCGAGCCCAAGATCTTTTGAAATATCTTCATAGATCTGTTCTGAAATATTTTTAAACTTTTCAGCCCGTCCCGCATCTTCGGAAATTATTTGAAAATGTTCTGTTCTAATAGAAACCGAGGCCGTTGCCTCCTGAGAAACAAACATAAATAACAGAAAGGCCAGTATGATGAAAGAAGAATTGATAATATGCCGTTTCTTCCGTTTGCCTGAAAGGTTATTGCCTGTCATGTTCTTCTAAAATAGCTATGGCTTCAGCCAGATCAGCAGGAAGTTTATCATTTATAATCAACTTCCTTCCGTGAAAAGGATGCGTCAATTCAAGTTTGTAAGCATGCAAGAATTGCCGTTTCAATTTATAACCATCTATCTTTAAAACCCGGCCATAAGTTTTATCACCGGCCACAGGCCTTTGAATATAAGCAAAATGAACCCTTATCTGGTGAGTGCGCCCTGTTTCCAGCCTTGCTTCAATGAGTGAATAGTCTTTGAATTCCCGTAAAACTTCAAAATAAGTAACTGCTTGTCTGCCCTTCAAACCTGTAATAGACATTTTTTTTCTATTCCGCATGCTTCTGCCCACAGGAGCATCAATCTTCCCCTTTATTTTTTCAAACTTACCTTTTACCAGAGCAAGATATGACCTTTCTATCTTTCTTTCTCTTAGCGCTCTGACTAACTTTTGATGAATTTCTAAGTTTTTAGCCACCAGGAGAAGGCCAGAGGTGTCTTTGTCTAAACGGTGGACTATACCAGCTCTTGGAGGAATATCTTTGCCTGAAGTCTCTTGAAAATAATATAGCAACCCATTTACTAGCGTGTGCTTTTTATGACCAGCTGCAGGATGGACAACTAATCCAGCTGGCTTGGAGACAGCCAGAAGGAATTTATCCTCATAAACAACAGAAAGCGGCATTTCTTCTGGTTCATATATTACTTCATCCTTTTCTGGCAAATCTACTTCTATAGCCTGGTCTTTATTTAGAATAAAATTTTTAGCCACAATTTTTCCATCTACTTTTACCATTCCCTGCCTCAGCATTTTTTGGGCTTGAGACCTGGAACTAATCTCAGGATTTTTTGATAGAAATAAATCAATCCTTAGCCCTATTTCTTCCAAACCAGTTTGGATTTTTAATCTCCTGTCTGGTCTTTTTCTCATTAGCTACACTACTTGCGATAATTAAATTTATAAATTCTACCTAAAACAAAGAGTGCGATAACAAAAAGAACTGCTGTGGCCAGTTGTGACCGGGAAAAAATCCAGATGAAATCAGGGTTTACCCGGATAAATTCGATTAGAAACCTGAAGAATGAATAGAGTAGAATGTATAACCATAAAAGAAAACCATCTTTTTCAACTTTTTCCCTTATCCCCCAGACGACAGAAAAAATAAACAGATTATAGATAGAACTATATATCTGAGTCGGGTGGCGAGGAAGGTCAAAGAAATTAACTCCCAGTGGCAGAGTGGTCAAAACACCATAACAGCAACCATTAAAAAAACAACCTACCCTGCCGATAGCTGCCCCCATAGCTAAAGCCGGAGCTGCAATATCCCCAATCTTCCAAACCGGTAACTTTTTTATCCAAATATATATTAAGATAGCTATCGTTCCACCGATTACCCCGCCAAGAAAGACCAATCCGGAAAGACCTGTGCTTCCAATGCCTATAATCGCCAAAGGCCTTTGCCTAAAAAAGTTCAGGTCACTTAAGACATAATTTAACCTGGCTCCAATTATTCCGCCGATAATAGCAAGAAGTATAAGGTCATAAGTAATTTCAGTTTTAAACCCTTTCCTCTTAACTTCTGCTTTGACTAGAAAAAAGGAGACCAGAAAAGCTATAGCTAGAAAAAAACCATAAGAATAAATTGTAAACTGCCCGATTTTAATTAATATTGGATACATCTTTTTCTTTCGCAGGTTTTATTATATTTAATATATATAAAGCTAAAAGAAATAAACCAATAACAATTGAAGCATCAGCAAAGTTAAATACGGGCCAGAATCTAAAATCAATAAAATCTACTACCAAACCGTATTGAATACGGTCAATAAAATTTCCAAGCGTTCCGCCAAGAAAAAGACCTAAAACAATCCTGATAAAGATATCATCTTTACCTATTTCTATTTGAAAAAAAATAATAAAAGCAAACACTATAACTGTAATTATCAATAAGATAGTTTGTGACCCGGGAAATAAACCAAAGGCAGCGCCCGGATTTCGAACATAAGTAAGGTGTAAAAAATTTTTTATTAATGGTACAGTCTGGCCAGGTTCATAATATAATTTGATAAGAAATTTACTTAGCTGGTCGATTATGACAACCAGTACAGCGATAAGTACCAAGCTTAAATTATAACCCCTTTTAATATTCGTCACCTCTTCAGGGGGCCTCCAATTCAATCTTTTTTAAAGACTCTCTTCCTTTTTTTTGCAAGAAATGCAAAGGTCGGCATAGGGCAGGGCTTTTAGTCTTGCCGGGTCAATTTCCTCATGGCAGTGGGTACATATACCATAAGTATCCTTATCTATTCTTTCCAAAGCTGAATTAACTCTTCCTAATATGTCTTTAATATTTCTTTCTAACGAAAGATCACGTTCTCTTTCAAAAGTTGCAGTTCCTGAGTCAGCAAAGTGGTCAGAATAATTATTTTCACCACTCGATTCTGACTGGGAACTTTTTAAATTATTCTCCTCAATTTCATGCAACTCTTTTTCTAATCTCTCTTTTTCTTCGAGCAATTTTTTCTTATATTCGTTGATCTTCTTTTTATCCACTTTTACCACCCAAACATATATTCTTTCTGAATTATAGCCTGTTTATTTTTATTTATCAAAAGACATAGATTCATTTTTAATATTTAGTCCATATCTTTTACTGCCCGGGCACACCTTTCACATATATTAGGATGTTCTTTAATCTCACCAACAGAAGGAAAGTAATTCCAGCATCTTTCACATTTTTTATTCTTGGAAGGCCGACATAAAATTGCTAACTCATCCAGAGAAGATATATGAACATCTTCTGTAAAAAAATCCGGAGTATATTTTTCCAAGCTTACTTGAGAAACTATTAATATTCCCGCTAATCTATCTTTATATTCCTTTAAAAACGGATAAAGGTTAGAACCGGCATAGATAATTACTTCCACCTGGAGAGAATTTCCAATAACCTTACTCTCCCTCAAGCTTTCAATACATTTCGAAACTTCTCCTCTAACCTCAATCAATTTGTTCCAAGTATCATCCAGATCCTGATTAATAAATTTCTGCTCCGCTTTAGGCCAGTCAGAAAGATGAACCGATTCACACTCATATTTAAATTCATCTCTTTGTTGCCAGGCCTCTTCTGCCGTAAAAGCTAAAATAGGAGCAACAACCTTTATTAGGCAATATAAAATTTGATAAAGTACAGTTTGAGCTGAGCGCCGTATCTTCCAATCTGAAGCTGAAGTATATAAAACATCTTTCAGTATATCCAAGTAGAAAGAACTTAACTCGGTAACGCAATAGTTATATATAGTATGGTAGACCTGGTAAAATTGATAATTCTCATAAGAGTCTGTAACTTGCATAATAAGATTCTGCAAGCGGTGTAAAGCCCATTTGTCTATTTCTATTAGTTCTTCGTAGATAATTGAATTCTTTCCTGGATCGAAATCATAAGTATTGCCAAGCAGAAAACGGATAGTATTTCTTATTCTCCTATAAGCTTCAGATATTCGGGCTAATATTTCTTGACTAATAGCGATGTCAGATGAATAATCCGCTGATACTACCCATAAACGAAGTATGTCAGCTCCTGATTTTTCAATAACCTTCAAAGGATCAATGACATTACCCAGGGATTTAGACATTTTGCGCCCTTCTTCATCCACAGTAAAACCATGAGTCAGGACAGACTTGTACGGGGCAATGCCTTCAACTCCAACTGAGGTTAAGAGTGAAGATTGAAACCAACCACGGTGCTGGTCGCTACCCTCCAGATAGAGCTCTGACGGCCACCTTAATTCAGGCCTGCCCCTGAGAACTGCAAAATGGCTCACGCCAGACTCAAACCAGACATCGAGAATATCATTCTCCTTTTCAAATGAACTTCCCTGGCAGTATGGACATTTGAAATCACTTGGAAGTATTTCATCTGCAGGAATTTCAAACCAGCTATCTGCGCCTTTTCTACGAAAAAGCTCAGCAACTCTGTTTATGCTTTCTTTGTTTACAACTTCTTTACCGCATTCAATGCAGAAAAAGACCGGCAGGGGGACACCCCATGCCCGTTGTCTAGACAAGCACCAATCAGGGCGTTCGCTTATCATTGCTGAAATTCTTTTGATATTCCATTCAGGTATCCATTCAACATTTTCAATTGCAGACAGGTTTTCAGATCTATAATTATCGGTATCCATTGAGACAAACCACTGCTCAGTCGCCCTAAAAATAACTGGTTTTTTACATCTCCAGCAATGAGGGTATGAATGGACTGTATCGCTTGAATAGAATAATAGTCTTTGCTTATCCAGATAATCAATTATCAATTCATTGCCTTTTAAAATATGATTACCGGCAAAAATCCCTGCCTCATCTGTGAATCGGCCTGTATTATCAACCGGGACCGGCGAAGATAAATCATATTTTAAACCAAGCATATAATCTTCCTGGCCATGTCCAGGGGCAATATGAACACATCCTGTACCTTGATCAAGTGATACGAAATCAGCCAGGGTTATTCTAGAATCCCAATCCTGTAAAGGTTGCCTGCAGTTTAAGTTTTCTAGCTTTTTACTCTTTATTTCAACCAAAAGTTCATAATCCTTAAATCCGGTTTCCTCCATAACTCTCTCAACCAAGTCAGAGGCCATAATAAAAATCTCTCCATCTAAACTTACGGCTCTGTAAGTTGCCTTTGGATGTAGGGCAACAGCTACATTTGCTGGCAGAGTCCAGGGAGTAGTTGTCCAGATTAAGATAAATTTTGGTTCAGCATAGCTCTCTAAATCTTTAATTTTTTCTTTGATAGGAAATTTTACATAAATAGAGGGAGACTTCTCATCGCTGTATTCTATCTCAGCTTCAGCTAGTGCTGTCATGCATGAATAACACCAGTGAATCGGTTTTTTGCCCTTATAGATTAATCCCCTTTCAAAAAGTTCTCCGAATACTTCGATGTTTACAGCTTCATAGTTTGGATCAAGTGTCAAGTACGGATTCTTAAAATCACCTATAACTCCGATTCTCTTAAATTGTTCAGTCTGTCTTTTAACAAACTTTAATGCATAATCCCGGCATTTTTTCCTCAGTACCACCTGGGTGATTTTTTCTTTTTCCTTACCCAATCTTATTTCAACTTCATGTTCGATAGGTTGGCCATGGCAATCCCATCCAGGGACATAAGGGCTATAATAGCCGGTCATATACTTATACTTTACAATCAGGTCTTTTAAGACTTTATTAAAGACATGGCCAACATGAATATCTCCATTGGCATATGGTGGTCCATCATGAAGAATATAAGTTTTTTGTTCAGATCTATTTTGAATTAGCTTTTCATAAAGGCCGATCTTGTCCCAGAACCTAATAAGGCCAGGCTCGTTTTTTGATAGATTGGCTTTCATCGGAAATTCAGTTTTCGGTAAATTTAAAGTTTCCTTATAGTTCATCTCAATCCTGCTTCGATCCTAAAATAAAAAAATCTCGACCTAGGGACGAGATTAGCCCGTGGTACCACCCTAATATGACCACTTAAATATTTAACGGTTAGCTCCGGCACAGCTTACTAGATTTCAGCCTGCTGCTCAAGGGTGATTTTCGCCTTGGCCTTAGATATTAGGCTCCCACCTGGTTTGTCCTAACTCGCTGTTATCAAGAATCAAAGCTACTCTTCCCTGTCATCGCATTTATAAAGAATTGTCTATATTTTCAGGTAAAACTAACATAGGGCATGGTAGATGTCAAACATTAACCAAGAAGTCTATTATTGTTTAAACTGTAAAGAAGGCCATGGCCACTCGAGGTTTTTTTAAAAATAGTGATGATAATTCCCGCTTTAATTTATTAAAATCAACTGATTAGTTCCAAATAATTATTTAAACTTACAGCCAACAGCCTTCTATTTATTAATATTTAGTTTATCGATGGCTTCTCTTTGAGATAGCCCTTCAATCATTATCCTCTTATGAGAAGAAGTCTGGCCGGAAACAATCTCTATTGACGATTTAGAAATCCCAAGTTTTGAAGAAAGAAATTTTAGAAGTTCCCTGTTGGCCTGGTTTTCTATTGGAGGGCTGGTCAGCTTTATTTTGACTTCGTCATCGTGCCAACCAATTATTTCCCGTCTTGAAGATCTGGTTTGTATTTTTACTTTAAGAATAGCTTTTTTAAGCAAAGTTTCAATCTTTAGCTTATCTCTTCGATATCTATTTCAGAGTTATTATCTTCAATCTCCAAGTTATCATCTTCATCTATCTTTTCTTTTTTTGGTGAATCTTCTTCTTCACCTATTAAGTCTTCGCTGATTTTGATTAATACTTCTTCTTCTTCATCTTCTCTCTTAGTAGCTGGTTCTTTATCCTCTGCAACTTGAGCAGGTTCCTCGGTCTTTACTTCTACTTCCTCTGCTTCTTTAGGTTTCTCTTCATCTTTAAGAATTATTTCTTCCTCGGTTTCCGGCTCTTCGATTTCAAGCTCAGGTTCTTCTTCAATCTTTGATATTTCTTCCAGCTCTTCTGAGACTTCCATTTTAAAATCATCAACTTGATTTGCTTCAGTCTCTTCGATAACACTTAAGTATGATTTAAGCAGTGATTTAAACTTCATTCTAAACTCATTCTCAGCTTGTTTAATCCGCTCAAAACTTAACCTGATTCCTTTTTGCTGATTATAGGCTTCTTGAATCATCTGTTTTGATTTAAGTTCAGCATCTTTAATTATTAACTCTGCTTCTTTTCTAGCATTTGACTGAAGCTCTTCCGCAGATTTTTGAGCAGATAATAATGTGTTTTGCAAGGTAGCCTCAATATTTTCATATTGCTTCATCTTTTCTTCCAAGGCTTCTTGGTTTTCTCGCATCTCGACATTCTCTTTAAAAAGCCTTTCAAATTCTTCTGCTACCTCATCTAAAAATGCGTCTACTTCTTCTTCGTTATAGCCCCTAATCGCTTTTTTAAAATCTTTATGATGTATGTCGAGTGGTGTTAGTTTCATTTCACCAGCCTCCTTGATTCAATTATAGTAGTTATTTCACTTAAATTAAACTAAATATAAAATTAATAATCATGAATGTAAAACCTTGAATAAATCGTAGCACAAATAAAGCTATAATGGGAGAAATGTCCAGACCCATTCCCCCCAGATTTAAGTTCGGTAAAATATTTCTGAATAAAGCTAAATACGGTTCAGTCAACACATAAACAAAATCATATATTTGCTTAAAAACCCCTTGAAGATTAAATCTCAACCAGGACATTAGAATTCTAGCAATAATTAATATGTAATATATAGTAAATAATCTATCAATAAAAGATAATATAAATGCTTCTAAACCCAAATCATCTCTCCTGGTTAACTTAATTCATAAGCTCTTTTTATGGCTGCTTCCACAGCCTTTGAAACAATTTTCTGAAAATCAGCCTCTTCGAATATTTTAATTGCTGCTACTGTCGTGCCTCCAGGTGAAGATACAGCTTCCCTAAGACTCTTCGGAGACTGAGAAGTCTCCTTTAATAAACCGGCTGAACCTAACATGGTCTCGATGACAAGTTTAGATGCAACCTCTGGAGTCAAACCTTGTTCCATAGCTGCTTCGATTAAAGTTTCTGCAAAAAGAAAAAAATAAGCTGGTCCCGAACCTGAAATAGCGGTAGCAACAGCTTGCCATTCTTCATCCAAAAAAACAACCTCGCCAGCGGTCTTAAAAATTGCTTTGGCCTTTTGTTTTGATTCTTCATCAACATTTTGTCCGGGGCTGATTACTGAAATACCTTGCCCTATCTGAGCAGGAGTATTAGGCATTACTCTTACAACTTTTTTATCTTTGCCCAAAAAAGAATAAATATGCTCAAGAGTAATTCCAGCAGCAATAGAAATAATCAACTTTTGTTTATCAAGATACGGACTGATTTGTTCTAGAACCTCGTCTATGTTCTGAGGCTTAATAGCTAATAAGATTATTTCTCCTGCTTCAATAGCTTCTCTGCTTTTCAAAGCTGTTTTAACACCTGTGTCAAAGGATAACTCTTTTAATTTTTTTTGATCGATATCAAAGGCAATTATTTGTTCAGGCCTTACTCTATTAGAATTAACAAGACTTTTTATCAAAGCACTGCCCATTCTGCCGGTACCGATAAACGTGATTCTATTATCTAACACAAAATCTCCCTATAAAGGTTTATAAAGACCTTTTTCCCTTAATTTTCTTTTATCTGATTCGGAAATTATCATATTTTCTGGAGTAATAATAAATATTTTTTCTCCAACTTTTTGAATATTTCCGTTTAATCCATAGATCAGCCCGCTAAAAAAGTCGATAATTCTTTTCGAGACATCTGGCTTTGAATACTTCAAATTTATTACAACTGGAATATTTGCTTTTATCTTATCCCCAATCTGTTGAACATCATTATAGATACTTGGTTCGAAAATATGAACTCGAGATGACGGTTTAGGAACAGGCCTCAGCCTTGTTACATCACCTTTAGCTTCAATTCTATCTCTATCTCTGTCTCTGTCTTTTTCCCCATCCTTAACTATTTCTCTTCTTTCTATCTTTTTAACTCTTGTTTCCGGTTGAAAAGCCTCGTCATAAAGACTGTTTGTATCGTCGCCGACTTCTTCATACTCCTCAACTTCATCCTCTTCTGATAATCCAAAGTAATTTAATGCCTTCTTCCAAATGCTCATGAAGATTCGGGCCCTCCCTCCTTCTATTTATTAAATATTGCACTTCCAATTCTAATCATATTTGATCCTTCTTCAATCCCTATATCAAAATCATTGGTCATACCCATTGATAAAATTTGAAAATTCATATTTTGAATAACGGTTTCCTTAATACTATCAAATACAATTCTTCCTTTGGAAAAAATATTCCTGATGAGAATCTTATCATCTGTATATGGAGCCATAACCATCAAACCACAAACCTTTAGATTTGCCAGGTTTGAGGTATCAGAAATGAATTTTTCCAGGTTTTGGGGTTTTATTCCAGTTTTAGATTTTTCTCCCGATATATTTACTTCCACTAATGCTTTCTGAATAATCCCGGTTTTATCTGCTCTTTTGTCGATTTCTAAAGCTAACCTATAACTATCTAAGGATTGAATCAAATCAACTTTCCCGACTATATATTTAACTTTATTTCTCTGAAGGTGTCCAATAAAATGCCAATTAATTTCTCCATTTAGAATTTTATATTTTTGGCAAAAATCTTGAGCTTTATTTTCTCCAAAAATATTAATACCGGCTTTCTTTGCTTCCATGATCATTTCAATATCTGCATATTTTGAAGCAGCTACTAAAATAATATCATCTGGATTGGTTCCAACTTTTATGGCTGCCTTTTCAATCTTGCTTTGTAATATTTCCAGGTTTCTTTTAATACTCATATTTACTCAGAAATTAAACGATTAGTAAATATATGACATCAAAGACTGCCTTCCGGTTTTACCGTTTTCAGCTCTATAAGAATAAAAAAGATCCTTCTGGCAAGATGTACAATATTCAGAAATAAAAATATTTGCCGGCTTAACTCCGGTTTTCAATATTTCATGACGATTAATTAGAGCCAAGTCTATTGCCCCGGACTTAAAATCATTTATGGGCGCTGGAAACTTTTCTAAAAAAGTGTTATATCTCCCAGAGCCTACTCTGTAACAACAACCACGAATTGATGGCCAGATATATGCTTTAAGATTGGCTGGATTGCAATTGAGCCTTGTAATCAATGTCTTGATAATCTTTTGGCAAATATTGTTAAGAGTTCCTTTCCAACCGGCATGAATTGAAGCAACGACTTTTAACTTTGGTTCAACAATTGATATTGGAACACAATCAGCAAAGAAAAGGGCCGAGCCAATATCTTTTGAGTTTAAGATAATTGCATCTCCATCCATTGCTGTGCTTTTATTAACAGCTCCTTTGCCTTTATCCTTCTCCTCAGCTATGTGGTAATCAGTTCCATGAACCTGGTTAAGAAATACAATATCCCTCAAGCTAACATTTAGTGTTTTGCAGAGATGCCTTCGGTTTTGCATAACTATATTCTTTTTATCTCCAACATGAAAAGCCATATTCAGCGAGTTATAAGGAGGCTGGCTGAACCCGCCAAGACGGGATGAAAAGATTATAAGCAGAGAGCTCTCTCGCCATAAATGTTCAAGCCATAAATATTTTATGCCATTTTTTGCTTTAATCAATTTCACTTAATAAAACTTCTAATTTAACCTTCCTTTTTTTTGGAAAGCTTTTCAATCGAATCATAATAATACTGGCAGGTCATACAGATTTCTTTTTTTGAATCAAAGTTTTCATTTGATGCAAACTTAAATATCATAGTGGGGCTAGATATATCTTTTTTTTGTTTTCTGAAACATTGAGCATAATGGCATTTTAAGAGACATTTATCTCCGCCCTGAAAAACTGCGCAATTTTTTTGCATATCCTCATCACAATCTACTATTTCAAAACAGAATTTAGCCATTTCCGGAAATTCAACTCCTCTTATCTCAGTATAAAAAACAGACTCTATTATAACATCATTTATATTAATCGTTGTTGCTTTCTTCATCTACACTGCTATCTATTTCAAATTGTTCGTACCAGTACTTTACGGTCATGTTTTGGCCACTGCTGTCATAGAATATCTTTAATCTTTTGGTCCTTATCATTTCCAGGAACTCACTAAAAGTAAAGGTTTGGTCTCGGTCATAAATAAAGTCTTCATACAAAACTCTCATGACAATAAGACCCTGCATCTTCTGGTCTAAATCAACTTTATCGTCCTCCAATTTTCCGCTTTCCAGACCAATAAGATAATAAAATTGTCGTTTATATTCCTCTATTTCTCGTAAATCTTTTGATTGATCAGACTTATAGATTAATCGAAAAAGTTGATTAATTTTACTTTCCAGAACCAAACGCTCTTTATATTTATTTTCTTTTTTCTTCTTTGCAGAAGTTTTCTTTTTAGCATTTCGACTGGCTGAAGTACTCTTTTTTTTCTTTGCTTTTTTTGACTGCGTTTTCTTCTTTTCTTTCCTGGCCATTTATTTATAATCCAGATCTTTGATGTTAATATAACACAATTTCAAGTTAATGTATTTTTAAATATAGATCAAAATAAGTGTATAATAAGGTGAATTTCATAAAGATACTTCAAATCAAAGGAAAAAGAAAGCATGAATACAGTTTCCGTAAGACTTATTTTTACATTAATATGTTTGGTTTCAATAGTGACAATAGGAATTTCAATTATTGCTTTCGCTATCCGTTATAACAGATTAAAGGAACAAGAAAGAAGCAGTAATGCCGAGCTCCAGAAGATTCTGCTAGATGAAATTAAGAATAAAGAAAAAGATTGACAACTTTTTAAAATCGTTGTCAATCTTTTACTATCCATTCAAAAGTAATAAATATCAATTCATAGCCTTTGAATTAAGTAGCCCGGCGACGTAGAAATGAAGGAATATCAAGTTCTTCAGACTCAAAAGACTTGACCTCTTCATCGATTAACTCGCCACCAGCAAACTCCATCGCTTCCTGAACTCTTATTTCACTATCGAATCCCGTAGCAATAACTGTAACTTTTACTTCTTCTCCAAGGGAATCATCAACAACAGCCCCAAAAATAATATTAGATTCCGGGTGAGCTGCCTTGGCAATTATTTCAGCCGACTCATTAACTTCATGTAAACATAGATCAGAACCGCCTGATATATTTAATAAAACACCCTTGGCTCCCTCTATTGAAGCTTCCAGTAATGGACTTGAGATGGCTGCTTGGGCTGCTTCTACTGCCCTGTTATCACCACTCGAAATACCAATACCCATCAATGCTGAACCGGCTTCTTTCATTATAGTTCGGACATCAGCAAAGTCTAAATTTATTAAGCCCGGTACCGTAATCAGGTCTGTAATTCCTTGAACTCCTTGCCTTAAAACATCATCAGCAACTCTAAATGCATCCAAAATCGATGTCTTTTTTTCTACTACTTGAAGCAACCTATCATTAGGAATAATTATTAAAGTATCTACTTTATCTTTTAGATTTTTAATTCCGTCATCGGCAACTACAGCTCTTTTTCTTCCCTCAAAACTAAAGGGTCTGGTAACAACCCCAACAGTCAGTGCCCCGACTTCTTTTGAAATTTCAGCAATTACTGGAGCTGCTCCTGTGCCGGTTCCGCCACCCTTTCCGGCAGTTATGAAGACCATATCTGAACCTTGAATAGATTCTCTTAGTAAATCTCGGCTTTCCTCAGAGGCTCTTTTTCCAATCTCTGGATCCGCACCGGCTCCTAATCCTTTGGTGATATCTCCTCCGATATGAACTTTTGTATCCGCATCTGACATTAACAATGCCTGGGCATCAGTATTAACTCCAACAAATTCTACACCTTTTAGTCCTGCCTCAATCATCCTGTTAACCGCATTTGTACCACCACCGCCAACACCAATTACTTTTATAACGGCTAAGTAATTTGCTCCTGTATCGATCATTAAAACCTCCTTATCCTATTATTAAACTCTAAAGTATAAGTTTAGACTTTATTTTTTACTTACAGCCTAAAGAGAAACTTTATACTATTTTAATTGAAATTGCAAATAATCATATTTAAGGAGAAATTCAAGAATTTACTAGTATAAATTTGATATATAAATCAATAAATTAAAATATTAAGTACATAATCGACAAATTAGGTGTTTATTTTGATAAGTTATTCTTCCCCAAGTTTTTTTACCACTGGGTTGGTAATAGACCTCAGGTCAATAAATATTATTTTTCCACTATCTTCACCCTTGAGAATCCTCAATAAAACATAATTTTTCTTCTGCATGTCTTCAGCCTTGCCATATAATATTTCAACTCCATCACCTGTATACAAGCGCAGGGTGTCAACTGATTCAATAGTAATCTCCTGAATCTGTTTCCTTATAAATGGATCAAGGGATTTGAGGCACTTTACCATATTATTAAAAGAATTATTACTTATCCTTTCTCCTTGGGAAAGTTTTATGGAATCAAATTCAAGAATCGTCGGAAGCTCATACTCTTCGATATCCTTTACTTCTTCAATAATATATCCGTCATAGTCAACTAAATACAAGGTATCTTCTTTCTGGCTTGAATTGATTAAACCCAGGGGAACTCTCTCATTAACTTTAATAACTACTTCTCCAGAGAAATATCTTTTCTGAAGCCCTGCTTGTTCGACCCAGTTATTACTTTTTATATTATCAATTGCTTTTTGACTATTTAAAGTAAACAAATTTGAACCCATTTTTAAGTTAGCCATTTTTACTAACTCTTTTTTAGAAAGATGTTTATTTCCCTGAATAGTGATTTTAGCAAGTGTAAAAAAATCAGATTTTACAATCTTGTAACCAAACCATACTAAAAATAAAACTAGAAAAAGAAGTAGTAAATATTTAAAATCTCCTCTTCTTTTAGATGCCCTTTTCTTTCTTCTTTTTTCTTTGACTCTATCTCTTGATCTTTTATGTCTTTCAACCATATAGAATACCGTTAAATATCTTCCTCGAAATCTCCTAAGAATTCAATCTCTTCAATTAATAATTGATCCGTTTCCTGAAAGACTTTTTCTTTAACCAGTGAAATAAGCCCATAAATATCTGCAGCCAAAGCTCTGCCATTATTAATTATATAGTTCCCATGAAGCTTTGACACCTCAGCCCCACCTACCCTTAAGCCTTTGCATCCAGCTTTTTCAATTAAATATCCTGCCCCTACTTCCTTAGATGGATTCTTAAATACACAGCCAGCAGATGGTTGATTTAAAGGTTGAGTCTGCTTTCTGTTCATAAAATTTCTTTCCATCTCCCATTTTATTTCATCTTTTTTTCCGTGTTTCAATATGAAATCAGCTTCAACAATTATTCCTTTCTTCTTTATTCCTGAGGATCTATAACCAAAACCCGACTGGCCTTGACTTAATATTTCCAGATTATATTCATTGTTCATAATAGTGATACTCTTGACCAACATCCCGACTTCACCAGATTTTGTCCCAGCATTCATCACCAATGCACCACCAACTGACCCAGGAATCCCCGTAGCAAAGGCCAAACCTTCCAAGTTATGTTCGTATGCACTCCTGACCAAAGTTGGCAGTCTGGCAGAAGAGCCAGCCTTAATATAATTATCATCAATAATTATATCTTTAAACTCCTGGCCAAGTTCAATAACTAATCCATTATAACCTTTGTCGCTGACAAGAATATTTGTTCCTCTTCCTATGATGAAAAAATCAGCTTTATACTTTGCTGTGATTTCTAAAATTGTTTTCAACTCTTTAAGCTTTTCGGCTACCAAATATAGTTTAGATTTTCCACCTACTTTAAAAGATGTATGCTTAAGAAGTGGTTCGTTCTTGATAGGTTTATTCTCTATACTCTTTTGAAGTTCTAAATATATCAAGTCAAATAAATTATCATTCATTGAATTTAATATCAATCATAATAATATTCAAGATATTCCCTGCCGATTAAATTGATATCTCCTGCCCCCATTGTAATCACCAGTTCTCCTGGTTTAACATTTTTTGTCAGAAAATTCAATATCTTATCTTTCTTGGGAATATAAATAACCTTTTTATTTGGATTAAAACCCAAAACTGAATCGACAACTAATTTTCCGGTTACTCCGGGTTCCGGATTTTCACCGGCACTATATATATCGGTGAGTATTAATACGTCCGAATTATGGAAAGAATTCCCAAATTCTTTCCATAAAAATTTTGTTCTGGAATATCTATGAGGCTGAAAAATTGTCCAAATCTTTGGCCACCCACCTTGTTTAGCAGCCTCGAGAGTAGCTTTAATCTCAGTAGGATGGTGAGCATAATCATCGATTACTCCAACTTTATCAGGAGTTTTCCCAATCAATTGAAACCTTCTCTGCACACCCTTAAAATGCAAAATATTCTTCTGTATAGTCTCGATTGTTATGCCTGCTCTGTAAGCCAAATAGATTGCAGCTAGAGCATTATATACATTATGCTTGCCCGGAATTGGTATCTCAACCTGGCCCATATTATTATCTTCAATTATCAGATTAAACATGCTCTTGCTTTTTTCCAGAATTAAATCTTCGGCTCTAACATCATTTTCCATGTCAAGGCCATAGGTATATGTCTTTCGGCCAAACTCCGATTTAAGTCTCTGGAGATTCGGTTGATCACCGCAGACTAAAACCAGTCCGTTGTCAGGAATCTTCCTTAAAAATTCAAGAAAGGAAATTTTTATTTCCTCGGAATCAGAGTAATAATCTAAGTGATCATTTTCAATATTGGTAACAATAGCCCAATCAGGTTCTAAATAAAGAAACGAACCGTCACTTTCATCTGCTTCGGCAATTAAATATTTACCATGGCCGCTTCGGGCATTAGAACCGATATCATTAAGTTCTCCGCCAATTAAATAGGTCGGGTCTAGGTTAGCCTTTTCAAAAAGTACCGAGGTTATTGAAGTAGTCGTAGTCTTGCCATGTGTTCCAGCTATTGCTATAAAACAACAGTCTTTTTTTAACATAGCCAGCATTTTTGCCCGTGGCAAAATAGGTTTTTTTAAGTTAATCGCTTCCTGCAGCTCAACATTGCTATCAGGAATAGCCGATGAGATAACAATACAATCAGCTTCGGCAATATTTTCAGACAAATGCCCGATTTTGATCTGAGCGCCTTCTTCAATAAGTAATTCCGTATTTCTCGATCTTTTTATATCAGAGCCAGAAACCTGAAAACCACGGCTAAGCAATACCCTGGCGATACTGCTCATACCAGCTCCTCCGATTCCAATAAAATGTATTCTCTGAAAATCCTCAAGATTCATATCAATCAAATCTATCAACTTGTTTTAAAACAGCTTCTGCGAGCAATTTGCCCGCATCAGGCTTTCCTATTTTCTTAGCTTTTGAAGCTATAGATTTAAGTAAACCTTCATTATCAATTAAACTAAATATTTTCTCAAGCAATATCTTCCCGTCAAGTTCTTTGTCCAATATCATCAAGGCTGCTCCATCTTTGACCAGCAATTCAGCATTTTTTCTTTGATGATCATCCGTGGCAAATGGATATGGAATAAAAATCGCCGGAAGCCCCCTGGCTGTAATTTCAGCAATCGAGGTAGCTCCAGCTCTGGCCACAACTAAATCAGCAGCAGCTAGAGCAGCGTTCATTTTCTGGGTGTAGGGCAGGCATATATAATTCAGGCCATCGGCATCTTTTCTTATCTTATTTAAAGCTTCCAGTACTTTATCGTGGTCCATCTTTCCTGTGATGTGTATAATCTGCAAGTCTTTTCTTGCTTTCATCAGAGGATAGATTTTTAACATAACTCTATTTATACTCCGGGCACCCTGACTGCCTCCAAAAACTAGAATTGTTCTTTTATCTTGTGCCAGTTTAAACTGAAGCAAGCCTTCAGTCCGGCTTGTTTTAACAATCTCTGGCCTAATCGGGTTGCCAGTGATAATTACATTACTTTTTTTTGCAAAATAGCTTAAGGAGGAAGTATAAGAGACTGCTATGCTATCTGCAAACCGGTATAGAAAACGGTTTGCTAGTCCAGGATATAAGTTCTGCTCGTGTAAGATAATTTTTTTCAGGCGCCGGCGAGCAGCCATGACTATAGGTACTGAAATGTATCCACCCATTCCAACGATTACATCCGGCTCAACCTGATCAATAATATTAAGGCAGAATTTATAAGCTTTATACATTTGTTGAAGACTCTTAAGGTTATTAAAAGAGAGCTTCCGCTGAAAGCTTTCGATGTCTACCAATTCAATCTTAAAGCCTTTTTGGGGAACTAAAACAGCTTCTTGTCCGTGGCTTGCTCCTATAAATAAAATATCAATAAGGCTATCTTTTGAATGAAGTTCTTCGGCTAGAGATATTCCTGGAAGTACGTGGCCTGCTGTTCCCCCGCCGCTGATTATTAACTTTATGGACAACTCTAATCCGCCTTTCCTCTCTTAGGTTTAGAGAAATATTTAACAAGATCCCAATCTCACATAATGTCAACAATAAAGATGTTCCGCCAAAACTTATTAAAGGAAGTGGAATGCCAGTTATCGGCAATATACCAACTACCCCGCCTATATTAATAAATGTCTGCAGAGCAATCAAGGAGGTAATCCCGCCGGCTAGAAGCTGGCCAAATAAATCATTAGAACGAAAAGTTACCATCAAACCAAAATAAATCAACAAGAGAAAAAGAGCTGTAATTAATAGTGTCCCGATTAATCCTGTTTCTTCGCCAATTATGGAGAATATAAAGTCTGTATGAGCTGCTGGAAGATATAAAAATTTCTGCCGGCTATAACCCAAGCCGACTCCAGTTATGCCTCCCGTCCCAAGCGCCAACCAAGACTGAATAATATGAAATCCTGAATCCTGAGGATCTTTCCAGGGATTTAAAAATGATAATAACCTTTCTCTTCGATAATCTTCGCTCATTATGGCTATTAATAGAGATATAGAGCCAAGCATAAAAGAGGTACCTAAAATTTTTAAATCCATACCGGCCAGAAAAAAGATTATAAAGACTATAATGGTGATGACAAAAGCAGTTCCCAAATCTGGTTGAATAAAAACAAGTCCAATTATTACAAGAAGGAGTAATATATGAACGCCAATATGATTGAGATCATTTATATTGAACTTTTTACGTGATAATGCTGTTGCCAGATAGATAATTATTGCTAATTTTACAACCTCTGAAGGTTGAATGGTTATCGGCCCCAATTCTATCCATCGAGTAGCTCCGCCCGCCAATCTACCTATTCCAGGCAATAAAACAATTGCCAGTAGAAATATAGACCCGCCTAACCATAAAAGAGCTGTATCCTTTAGTTTATGATAATTAACTCTGGATAATATAAACATAAAAAACAGACCAAACAGGGCATAAACTATCTGTCTTTTTAAATAATAAAACATATCGTTATACTGGTTATAAGCCCAAATAGAACTGGAGCTTAAAATCATAATCAACCCTATCGCCAGTAAAGTAATGGTGCAAGCAAGAAGATAATAATAATATCTGCTGCCGACCTTGGAAACCCTGATCTTTTTTGGTTTCTTTAGATAAATTACATTACCTTTTTTAATTCTAGGCGACTTCATTTTTGGAACCCATTTTTCTTACTGTCTCCTTAAATATTTTTCCTCTTTCTTCAAAATCTTTAAACATATCGAAGCTGGCACAGGCTGGAGAAAGCAGAATTATATCTCCATCTTCAGCATTTTTTTGAGCTTTCTTGAGGATATCTTTAAAATTGCCTTCCTTTATCCAACTCTTTTCAATATCAGTGATTTCTTCGTTCAGCTTTTCAGCCGCTTCTCCAAACAGCACAACTTCTTTAACTGTACTCCTGCTAATTTCCTCATTTAAAGATTGGAAAGAATTACCTTTGTTCTTCCCGCCCAACAGCAATATAATCGGATTTTTAAAGGCAGATAAAGCTTTCTCCGTCGAGTCTGGATTTGTCGCTTTTGAATCATTATAATAATCAACCCCATTAATAGTAGAAACAAACTCAAGCCTATGTTCCAATCCTTTAAAGGATTTTAAAACTTCAGCAATTGGATTTACCGGAATACCACAAGCAAGTGAAGCACCGGTTGCCGCCATTGCGTTTTCCAGGTTATGAATGCCTTTCAAAGATAATTCATCTACTGAACAAATAGTTTCTTTTTTGTGAAAATGTGAAACCAAAGATCCATTCTCCAGATAAATACCGTTTTCCAGCTGCATTTTTCTGGTGAAAGCAATTATCTGAGTCTTATTTATTGGGCTTATTTTCCTGATATTCTGATCATCATAATTTAAAACAGCAAAATCAAAAAAGGATTGATTTAAAAAAATCTTTTCTTTGGATTTTAAATATCCGGCAAAGTCCTGATGCCAGTCTAAATGGTCCGGCGTAATATTCAATATAACCGAAATATGAGGTTTAAAACTAACGATATTTTCAAGCTGGAAACTGCTTAATTCCAAAACTAAATAAGAATCACTCTTTAAATCATCAATAATTGAGCAAGCAGGATTGCCAATATTCCCAGCAACAATTGTATGGTAACCGGCAGTTTTAAGAATCTGGCCTATCATTGAAGTTGTTGTGCTTTTTCCATTTGTTCCGGTTACTCCTATTATGGGACAGAATATAAAATTATAAGCCAGCTCTATTTCGCTCCAAATTTTTATATGACGGCCTCTGGCAATTTCGATAAATGGAATATGGTTAGGTATTCCCGGCGAGACGATAATCAGCTCAATGCCTTCCAAGTAATCGCTATCATGTTCACCGAAAATAGTCTTGACACCTATTTTATCCAACTCAGAAGCTCTTTCTATTTTTTCTTCGTTCTCTTCAATCTCTAGAACCAATACATTTGAGTCAAGCTGGTTCAACCTCTTGGCAGCAGCTAAACCACTTTCCCCAAGTCCAAGTACAATTACCTTTATGCCTTTAAAGTCAAACATTTTTCACCTTATAGTGAAGCTTGAAAGTATAATGCAAAACCTATTCCAGCCATAATACCGGTTACAATCCAAAACCTGATCATGATTTTTGTCTCTGACCAACCAAGTATCTCAAAATGATGGTGGATTGGAGCCATCTTCCAGATTCTTTTATTGAAGAGCTTGAAAGTAGCCACCTGGCTTATCACTGAAAGTGACTCTATTACATAGATGCCTCCAATCAAAACCAGCAAAAATTCTGTTTTCGTCAGAATTGCAAGAGAGGCAATTGCTCCTCCCAAACCAAGTGATCCGGTATCACCCATAAAAATATCAGCCGGGTAAGAGTTATACCAGAGAAAACCCACACATGCTCCTCCGACTGCTGCACAAAATATTGCTAAATCTAGATGATCTTGCCTAAAAGCAATTCCGGCATAAGCTAGCATGACAATTGTCACCGTGCCGGCAGCCAAACCGTCTAATCCATCGGTAAGATTAACGCTGTTAGAAGTCCCGCTGATAATAATAAATATAAAAATCAGGTATAACCAGCCCATTTTAAGATTAATATTAGTCAAAGGAATAGCCACGTCTGTAGAGACACCGGCAAATTTGACGGCTACAATTCCTATTACTAAAGCAATAATTACTTCCCAACCAAGCTTAGTTCTCGCCTTTAGCCCTAAAGACCTGGCGTTAACAACCTTTGAAAAATCATCAATAAAACCGAGCGCCCCGCAGCAATAGGTAATTAAAACCGCCAGGACACTATAGATAGACACATCAGCCATGATTAAGTAAGAAATAATTACGACAAAGACAATCAGAACACCACCCATAGTTGGAGTACCAGCTTTAACCTGATGCGAAACCGGCCCGTCAGACCTTATCATCTGCCCTATCCTTCTGCTCTTTAGGATTTTAATCCACAACGGGGCTAGAATAGCAGTCATAATCAGAGCAATTACCGCTGTGCTAAAAACTTGATAAGTTGGATATAAATTAATTCTAAACATGGCTTATCAACCAATTAACAATCTCTTCCATCTCCATTGACCTCGATGCTTTTACCAAAACTACATCATCCTTCTTTATTAAGTTTTTTAAAGCATCGAAGGCTTCTTTCTTGGTATTGAAATGGTAAGAGTCGAATTTTCTTTGGCCGTTTGTATTTGCTTCATTATAAATAGCTCGGCTTAAACTTCCTATTGTTATCAAATAATCTAATCCCAGTTTTGCCGCTTGGCTGCCTATCTCTTTATGAGATATTAATGAAACAGATCCTAATTCAGCCATATCTCCCAGGATAGCGATTTTACGTTTACCAGGATAAATTTCAATCAAAGATTGAAGTGCTGCTGACATGGAAGTTGGATTAGCATTATAAGTATCATTTAAAATAATTACTCCGGAATTAGTTAACTTTACATCCATTCTTAAAGGGGTTAATTCAGCATTTTCCATACCAAATCTTATTTGGTCGAGATTTAGTCCCAGTTTCCAAGATGCGCCGGCAGCAGCCAGAGAATTTATTATATTATGGCGGCCAAATATTCCCAGTCTAACATCGATTTTTTCCCGGCCAATAATTAGCTTGAAGGATGGTTTTCCTTTTTCATCGATAGAAACATTTTCGGCCCTTATCTCAGCCTTATTGCCTAGACCATAATATATTACTTCTGCTTTTGACTTTTTAGCGATATATTCACTCCATGGGTCATCAACATTGAGAAATAGTGTTCCCTGCTTAGGTAATGATCTAGCTAGCTCAGCCTTGGCAAAAGCTATCTCTTTAATACTGCCAACCAACTCAAAATGTGTTAATCCGATGTTAGTAATAATTCCAATATCCGGTTTTGTAATCCGAGCCAGGCTTTCAATCTGACCTCTTCCCCTCATAGCCAGTTCGGCTATCAGCACCTCGGTATCTAGTTCAGCCTCAAGCAAAGTCAGCGGCACACCTATCTCATTATTGTAATTCTTTTTTGTGGCAACTGTTTTAAATTCATTGGACAGAATCGATTTTAGTATGTCTTTGGTACATGTCTTTCCTGTACTTCCTGTAATATTAACTGATGTAATATCTAACTTTCCCCTAATATAGGCAGCCAGATCCTGAAGAGCATTTAAAGTATCATCTACCTTGATTATATTAATATCTTCTAGGCTGTCCTTCCTCAGATTTAGATCTTTTAAATCCCTATCGGTCAAAAAACCGGAAGCCCCTCCGCTAAGCGCACTTCTAATATAATCATGGCCATCATAATTATCGCCTTTGAGGGGAATAAAGAATTCATCTCTCTTTAAGCTGCGACTGTCTGTTGAGATAGACTTTATCTTCTCTAAGCTTCCTCCGGCCATAAGACTGCCTTTTGTTGCCGTTAATATTTCTTTAACAGTTAGTGGCAGCATGATAGCATCTCCCTCAACAATTCCTCGGCAACATTCCTGTCATTAAACGGTACTATTTCATTTCCGATGATTTGGCCCTCTTCATGCCCCTTGCCGGCAATAATAATAATGTCTCCTTTTTCAGCAAGGTTAATAGCTTTCGAAATCGCTTTTCTTCTATCTGCTTCAACTTCAAATTTATTCTTATATTCTGGCAAGTTTAGGCCATCCAAGATATCTTTGATTATACTTTGTGGGCCTTCGCTTCTAGGATTATCTGAGGTAACAATTGATAAATCACTGCCTTCAACTGCTGCTATGCCCATCAGAGGACGTTTGCTTCTGTCCCTGTCTCCGCCACAGCCAAATACTGTTATAACCCTGCCTTTTGTTATCTCTCTCGCTGCTTTTATGACTTTTTCCAGGCTATCAGGCGTATGGGCATAATCAACAGCCACTAAGAAATCCTGACCGGCGCTAACCAGTTCGAAGCGGCCGGGTACCCTGGTTACTCCGGCTAAACCACCAATTATAGACTCGCTTGAAATACCTCTCAATGAACAAGCAGTAGCTGCTGCCAGAGAATTATAGACATTAAATAATCCCGGTAATTTTAATTTAATATTGAATTCCTCATTCTCGGATTGGAATATATACTCAGTTTCCTTTTGGCTTAGACTAATATTCTTTGCCTGAAAGTTGGCCTTCTTATTAAGGCCATAAGTATAGGCTCTCTCCTTGTTCTTTTGCAGAAGCTTTTGTCCAAAAACATCATCAGAATTAATTACCTTTATCATATCCTGATGATCCAGATATTCAAAAAGTAATCTTTTAGCCCTAAAATAATCCTCCATATCCTTATGGTAATCTAAATGGTCCTGGCTTAGGTTAGTAAATACAGCTACATCAAATTGACATCCGTCAACTCTGCTCATATCTAAAGCGTGCGAAGAAACTTCCATGACTACAGCATCGACCTTTTTATTGACCATCTCCGCAATGAGCCTTTGCAGCTCCAACGATTCAGGAGTTGTATTTTTTAATTTTATATCTCTGCCATCTATCATGCCTTTAACAGTACCGATCAAACCTGTTTTCTGGCCTGAGTATCTTAGAATGGACTCAATCAAAAAGGTTGTTGTAGTTTTTCCATTGGTCCCGGTAACACCATATAGAGATACTTTTGTAGTAGGAAAGTTGAAAAAATTATTAGCAATTATGGCCAGGGCTTGCCTTGAATTTGGAACAGCTGCTTCAAAAAGGCCTTCTTGCTTAACATGAAGCCAATTTTCAGAAATAATTGCTTTTGCTCCTTTTTGGATGGCTTCATCTATATATTGATGCCCGTCTGACTGAAATCCTTTTAAGCAAATAAAAAGGTCGCCCTGGACGACCTCTCGAGAATCAATCTTTAGGTCTTTTATTTCACTTTCGATATTACCTTTTTTGTCAATAATATCTACATTCTTTAACAGTTGGCTTATCTTCATCATAAAAGCCTCAGTATAATCTGGTATATTTTAACATAGACACAATTCCTCAGCTAGAATGGAAAGCTTATTACTTTGCCTTATTTTATTTTGTCAGGCTTGATCTGCAAACGATTTAAGCTAAACTCAGCAACCTGGCTAAAGACCGGAGCTGCCACAGCTCCACCGTAATATACTCCTCTCGGTTCATCAATAAAAACAGCAATTAGAACTTCTGGATCAGATGCTGGAGCATAACCTATAAATGAAGACATGTACATACCTACACCATATCCTCTACCATTAGGTAGTGGTTTTTGAGCAGTCCCGGTCTTTCCAGCAACCTGGTAATCTTTGACTTGAGCATTTTCAGCAGTTCCCTCTTCTGATACTTTTTTCAATATTTCATTCATTTGATTGATAGTCTTAGTAGAAATAATTTTTTCCGGGATATCCTTCTGGTATTTCTTAATCACTCTTCCCCCATTATCACGGATTTCCCTTAAAAAATGCGGCTTCAAATTCATCCCATTATTGGCAATTATTCCGACTGCGACGGCCATCTGTAATGGAGTTGCCGAAAAACCTTGCCCGAAAGGTATATTTCCGATAGTCGACCCAGACCAGTCAGCTGGCAACGGTGTAAAACCAAAAGTTTCTCCAGGAAAATCGATACCCGTCTTTTTGGTCATCCCAAAATTACTTATATATTTATAAATCAGTTCTTTGCCTAACTCCTGGCCAATAAGTACTGCTCCGATATTTGATGAAGAAGAAACGATTTCAGTCAATGTTTCATCCATTGCCGGTCTTTGATGCGAATCTGTAATTATTCTATCTGCAACTTTTAATTGAGAAGGCAAGTGAAATACCGAATCAGGATTGAATATTTTTTCCTCAAGAGCTGCGGAAGCTATGATAATTTTAGCGGTGGAACCCGGCTCAAAAGTATCGGTAACAGCTTTATTGCGTAAGACTTCTCTTGGAGTATCAGAAAAATCATTTAAATCAAAGTTTGGACTATTAGCCAGAGCATATATTTCACCATTTTTCGGATTCATGACAATAATAATCCCGGCTTTAGCTGAGTATTTCTCTACTGTCTCTTTAATCTTCTCCTCAGCTATATACTGGATGTCTTTATCAATAGTAGTAATAAGATTCAATCCTTGGTCGGCACTTTCTTTTTTTATTACCCCGCCAGGCATTACCCGGCCAAGAGGATCTTTTTCAGCAATTAATTTACCTGGCTTCCCGCGCAGATATTTATCATAGAACAACTCAAGCCCAGATAGGCCACTGTTATCAAGCCCGACTATTCCAATAGTTTGAGCAGCTAAGCTTTTATTTGGATAACAGCGTTTACTCTCATTGACTTGAGCTATTCCTTCAATCTTTAAGTCTTGAATCTTTTTTGCTTTTTTAACGGAAATCTTACGGGCCAGGAAGACAAAACCTTTTTTCTGAGATAGTTTTTCGAATATATCCTTCTCCGAAAGTTTCAATATCGGTGCTATCTTGTGGGCAGCTTCTTTTTTATCTTTGACAAAATAAGGGTTGGCAAAAACAGTCGCTGAATCAACACTGATTGCCAGTTCTTGAAAATTTCTATCGTAGATTCTACCTCTTTGTGGACTGATTAATTCTTTTCGAAGGCGTTGCTTTTTAGCAAGCTCAGAGAATCTTTTAGCCTCAACGGCTTGAACCAAAATTAACCGTGAGGCTAATATAATGAACATTATTAAAATTAGAACAAGTAAAGCAAGTAATCTTTTGCCTTTGGCCATCCGTACTCTAGCTTCAACCATAACCCACTCTCGTCTAATTCTTTTTAATTTTTAAACAACAAGATGTCACCTAAAGCGACCACTCCAATCCTGCTTGTAACAGTGGATAGAAATGTGATGAATTTGATTTTCTCAGCCTTATTATTTTCAATCTCTTCTTTTTCTCTAATCTCTTTTTTATATTCAATATCTTTCCGAATAACATCTTCAGGGAGGTGTATATAGTTTACTTCTTCAGGATTTATCATATTAAGCTTTTCAATGGCATACTTTTGAACCCTGGCTGGTGCTTTTAGTTGAGCCTGTTCCAACCGAGTCTTTTCATTATTCATTTCCAGTTTTTCAATTTTTTGATTGACAGCTTCGATCTTTATAGAATCACGAGTAATTGAAATCAATAAAAACACTTTTATAAAAAGGGCAAGCCCAACTAGAAATAATATTAAAAGATATAAACGAAATGGATAACTTGAGATGGCATAAGTATTTTCAAAGACCCTAAAACTCTTTTGTCTTTTATGAGCTGGCCTTTGCTTTGATTTTACTTGTTTTCTTAGTACAGATTGTCCCATAATGAATTTATTGCTTTGATTATAGTTTTTCTATTGCTCTCAACTTTGCACTTCTAGCCCTAGGGTTGCTCTTTAATTCTTCTTCGCCCGGCTTAACTGGTTTAGAAGTCAATATCTTTACTTTTTGAACATTTCCACATCGGCATTCTGGAAAATCCGGTGGGCAAATACAACCTCTAGCCCAATCCTTGAAAGTCCTTTTCACCAACCTGTCTTCCAGAGAATGGTAAGTTATAATGACCATTCTTCCCCCGGATTTCAACCATTTCAAACTATCATTCAAGAATTTTGACAGGTTATCCAGTTCATTGTTTAATTCAATTCTTAAAGCTTGAAACGTCCTTTTACCTGGATGTCCGCCACTTCTTCTAGCCGAAGCCGGAATTGCATTCTTGATGCAATCTATTAAATCTTTTGTTGTCTTTAAAGGTTCTTTTGACCTCCTTTCAACGATGAAATGGGCAATACGTTTAGCCCATTTCTCTTCACCATATTGACTAATGATCTTGCTTAACCTGGCTTCAGAATAAGAGTTGACTATATCAGCGGCTACTTTCTTCTGGCGTCTGTCCATCCGCATATCCAGCGGGCCTTCCAAACGATAACTAAAACCTCGGTTGGCAAAATCAATTTGAGCAGAGGAAACTCCTAAATCAAGTAAAAAACCATCTACTTTAGTTAATTGTAAATCAGTAAGTATCCGGTCAATATTTGCAAAGTTTCCTCTAACTATTTTTATTTGCTGGCTGAAGCGAGCTAAGACTCTGTGCGCTTCGTCAATTGCTTCATTGTCTAGTTCGATTCCTATAAGAAGTCCGTCTGGTTTGATTGAAAATACTATAGCCCCTGCGTGTCCTGCCCCGCCTAAGGTGCAATCTACAATAATACTGCCATTCCTGGGTCGAATATAGTATAAGACTTCAGCCAGCAAAACTGGAGTATGACTGTATTCCATTGTCAAAGAATTATAATCCTAAGTCAGCTAACCTTTCCGCTGCCTCAGCGTAGGTTGCTTCTCCTTCTTTCTCATACTTAATCCATTTTTCCTTATCCCAAACTTCAATTCGGTTAGATACACCTAAAATGACTACTTCTTTATCAAGATCTGCATATTGACGAAGATATAGCGGGATAAGAATCCGGCCTTGCTTAGTGGGTATTTGCCTTTCAGCTCCGCCAAAGAAAAAACGAGCTAATTTTCTAAACTCGACTTTTAAGGTAGATTGATTATTGATCTTTTCCTCGATTGCAGGCCATTCACTTATAGGAAAAATGAATAAACAATTCTCAAAACCTTTAGTTATTACGACTCCATCGATCAAAGAGTCCCGAAAATTTGAAGGTAAGACAATCCTTCCCTTTGAATCAAGTGTATGAGTATACTGGCCCAAAAACATTTCTTTAATTAAATAGTATAATTACAATAGCTTCGATTAACTTTCGTTACACTCTACTACACTTTATGACACTTTGCAACACTTTTATTAATTTTTTTTTATTTTTTTTTGGGAACAGAATATTAATTATCCACGTCTAAAAAGCAAACAAGGAAAGGAGTAGTTATGAAATCAAAAATCACAGCCTTATGTATTTTGCTAATCATGGTATCTATTCTTTCTGTTTCCTGCACTTCATTGAAAGATGTTGCCAATCAAGAAGGAAGTAAGCAAAAATCAGCTGTCAGCCCCTCAACTAGCCCTCAGGAAAATAAGGGAGCAGAAACTGAAGAGGCGGTTGCCCCTCTAATAACTACCGTTGATAAAGAGAATAAAACCGATCCGCTGGTGATTCGAAATAAGAATCTGGTTATAAGAGTCAAGGATGCCGAAGAAAGCTATAAGGAAATTAAAAAAATAGCCTTGAGCCTCTCAGGAAAAGTAGTTTCAGCCGACCTTTTTTCAAAAAACCAGCCGTATATCCCCTACCAGGATAAAAGCCCCTATGTTGAAGGTCAAGATGAATATCAAAAATCAGCTTTGCCTTCCCAGCTTAAAAAGGACGAAGATATTTCCGAGGCTTATATAACTATAAAAATTCCAGCTAATAAATTTGAAACTGCTTCTAAAAAGCTTGAAAAGATTGGCAAGGTCACTTCAGAAAAAGAACTTGAAGAAGATGTAACCGAAGAATATATCGATTATAAAGCTCGGTTAAAAAACCTTCAAACTCAAGAACAGCGCTATCTACAATTATTCGACCGGGCAGAAAAAATCGATGACTTATTGAAAATTGAAGAACAGATATCAAGAGTCAGGGGAGAAATAGAATCCATCCAGGCCAGAATAGAATTCCTTGAAAAATCAGCGGACATGTCGACTATTACAGTGCACCTATACGAACCAGAAGCAATAGTTTCTCCAACTGGAGAAGATTGGGGAGTAGTCAGTGCCATACGCCAAGCTCTACGTAACTTTGTTAATGTAATTAATTTTTTAATTGCTATAACAGGTGGCCTGTTGCCATTCCTTATTTTGGGATTATTATTCTTGCTGATTGTCCGGTTAATCTGGTATAGAAAAAAGAGATAATAAATAGGCAGAGGTTTTGAAGTTTAATATTTGCAACTTATTCTTTCAGAGCCTCTGCTTTCAATCGTAATTTCTCTGCTTTATCTATATACTTATCTATTGCTTCGGTTTGATCTTTATAATTATTTTTAAACCACGCTTCAGGATTATCAAAGAATTTTGACTTTAGGCTCAAAGAAAGTTCGCCTTTCAGGTTATTAAATTGCTTGACATAATCATTAAATGTACTTAATTTTCCAGCAACTCCAGCATCAGCAGCTTTAATCCATAAATCGGCCAATTCAATTGCCTTTGAAGTATTTACAACATAAGGGTCTAAATCATATGTTGGGTCTTTATCTCTTATTTGTTGATATTTTTCATTAGCTTGTTCGAAATTTTTCTTGGCTTCACCTGATTTGGCCTTCTGCTTGCTGTACTCTCCTTTATTGCCATTTTCAACTGCCTGATTTAAAGAGTCGATGCCAAGATTATAACTCTTCTCGGCTTGGCTTAAGACCTTCAAGTCAGAACTTATCAATTTCAAATCATCCAGAATTTCGATCATTTCTTTCAGTGACTTGTTTGCCTGGTCAATGCTTTCAATATAAAAATATGCATAATCATATTCCCAATCAAGACCCCTGAATTTAATGACCTCGTTAAATTCACTGTCAGCTTTATTAAATTGTTCTTCAATATCTTGTAGCTTCTCTATATCCGCATCTATTTTATTAACAAAATTAGTATCTAGGAAATCTAAACCAGAACTATCAAGATAACTCTCATTTTTAAAATCTGATAGCTTATTCCAAGCTTCATCATATGATTCAACTGCTTCATCAAGCTTTTTATTAGCAGCATCATTTCTTTGGGATAAATATATATAAATACTTAAACCAGTTATTATAAGACAACAAAAAACAAGAATTATAAAGGCGATTAAAACAAGAATCCAGGTCTTTTTCTTGGTTTTTGGTCTTTGAGCAATAGTTATTTCATTTTCGTTGATATCATTAGCCATTGAGTTTCTCCCTCAAAACTTCTCGATTATTTTACTGTAAATCAAATTATTTATCTATTTACTTAAACATGAAAAAAGTTTTGAGGATTACCTGGGCTTTAAATTTTATATTAAAGTTCTACGGATAAATTTTCAAAATAAATCCGGATGAATGCCTTAATTAAGCGGTTTGCCATCTTTTAAGTTTTGAAAAATAAGGTCAACACGGCCCTGATTGAGAATGACATAGCTGACTCCCCCTATGGTTCTGGTATAACCAGGTAGAACTACTTGTTCGAAAGTCACATTATCCAAAGATAATAGCAACCACCCCAGCTTAAAACTTTCAACTGGATTTAAGTTAGTTGAAAGTTGATCGTTTATAATTCTAACCCGGTTAACTATATCAACCAGTGACTTTTTTTCTTTTTCTTGATTATATACAGCTTCAACCAGTTCCTGTTGGTGAGCTGCCCGCCTGAAATCACCGTCTTTAATATGTCGAGCCCTGCTATAAGCAAGAGCTTTTTCCCCGTTCATTATCAGTTCACCAGCATCAAATTTAGCTCCTGCCCAACGATCATATAATGGTTCGTCCAGAACTATACGCACACCACCTATTTCATTAATCGCCCTTTTAAAACTGGCAAAAGTAGAAACCATAAAGTAGTCAATCTCAACTCCGCTTAATCTTTCAACTGTTTTAACAGCTAGTTCCGGGCCACCATAGTACATAGCAGTATTTATTTTCTGATTGCCTACTCCTTCAATATAAACACGGCTATCCCGGGGGAAACTTACCTGGCTAATCTTTTTCTGTTGGGGATCAACCTTAATCAACATTATTGAATCAGAAAGTCCCTTAAAATCTTCAGAACGTGAATCTGAGCCAAGCAGTAAGAAATAAACCGGCTCTTTTGAAAACGGGTTGTAAGAGTTAGAAGTTATCTTTTCAATTTTAATCTCAGGCAGAGGCTTTTCTTCGATAGGAATATCTTTTTCAATACATCCTTGAGCAGAAAATATTAGTATAGCCACAACGAATAGAAGAATAGATAAAATCAAAAAAAATCTATTATATTTTCTTTTAATAAAGCCGTAATCTATTGTGTATTCACTCCATTCTCAAGTTTAAAGCCAGTTATTTTCCAGTTATCATCAATAAGTTCGAAGACCAATCTTCCACTTGAATAAAAGTCAGCTTGTTGGCCATTTTCCAGCTCAAAAGAAGCTTGTATGTCTATATCTATTGCACTGAATTCTGGTTTCGATTCTTTGTTGTAAAAAATTGCCAACTCTAAAATTTCCGATTTTTGAAGATTGGTCCGAATAATGGTTGCCCCTTTGACATCCAGAGACAGTTCTTTCTTCTCGCCCTCATTTAACCCGGAAATCAATTCTTGACTAAAAAACTTTAGCTTCTCATCCTTTTTTCTATCTGATTTCAGTGCAGCCGGATTTAGAAAATTATCCAAATAATATTCTTGTAAAATATTTAATAAATCATCAGAGTCATTTTGGAAACGCTGATTAACTAACGATTCTTCAGCATTTTGATTAATTACCGGATTTGAAGATTTAAGGTTAAAATCTATGCTTCCCAGCTTCTCAATTTTTGTTGGCTTTAATTTTTCTTCACCCTCTTGAACATCTCCGCAGCCAGCAAGGGCAATAATCAGAAAAAAAAGGGCTAATATTCTTTTCAACTTTTATTCTCCTATAAAAATTAAATAGGAAAGTATTATACCAGACAAATATATGCTGGCAAGAAAATTCTATCAAAATAATAAAGTCAAGAGATTAATATTCTCTTTTTACCATGAAATCTATAAGATTAAAACAGCTTTTAATATATAAAAAATCTTGTCGAACAAAGGTTTGCCAAATCATTGACATTGAATTTTAAATAGGATAACATTTCGACTTGATAATACCTGCCAGTCTGGGAGGCGGTAAATATAAGAAAACTTGTAGTAATTTTAACTACAATCGCTCTAATAGTCACAGTAATATATCCTACAACAGCCTCAGCTTCAATAACCAGCAAAAAACAAGAAGCTAAAAGTCTTAACAATCAGCTTAGTAGTCTAAACAAAAGTCTTAATAAAATAGCTGCCAATTATGAAAAAGCTTACAGTGAATACTTTCAGACTACTGAAGAGCTAAATAAATACCGCACCAAACTAGAGATTGCAAAATCAGAACTTAAAAAAGACCAAAAAATCCTTAACAGCCGGGCTCTTCATATTTATAAAAATGGAGCTCTATCATTTATTGATGTCCTCTTCGGCTCCAAAGATTTCAATGAATTCTTGCTTCGGCTAGACATGTTGAAGAAAATCGCCAAAAAAGATACCGAGATCTTACTTAATGTAATAAAACTGAGGAAAGAAATCGAAGAAAATATTGATAAATTAGATAAAGTCCAGGCCAAGGAAAAAGAGTTAGTAGACGAGCTAAAGAATCAACAGTCGAAAATGCAAGCTAAAATTGATAAAGCTGAGAGCCTTCTGGCAGACGTCAATGAAGAGATTAAAAAAGCTGAGTTAATCAAGAAAAAAAGCTATTCAATGAATAGCAAAACTCTTTCCTCCAGAAGCGGTAAAGTATCAGTTCGTTTTGTTAGTCCAAATTTTGTCTTTCCCGTTGCTGGACCAAACGGATTCACAGATAGTTTTGGAGCATCACGCCCTGGCCACTTACACCAAGGAACCGATATTATGGCTGCAAAAGGAACACCTGTTGTAGCCTGTGTCAGTGGCAGTGTTAGTATTAAATACGGAAGCAGGACAAGTTATGGTGGTGGTTATTCACTCTGGTTAAGCGGAAATGACGGCAATCTTTATTATTATGCTCACCTAGATACATTTACTGTCAGCGGCGGACAAGTATCAGCTGGACAACAAATCGGCACGGTCGGGAATACCGGTTGCCCATCATCTGCTCCTCACCTCCACTTCGAAATACATCCTGGCGGAGGATCAGCTATAAATCCATATCCAATATTAAGAGGATTACAATAGTCTGTTTTTTTACCTAAAGTGCTTATTGCCAAATTCATCAAATAAACATTTTAAAGGCTTGAATAATTACACTAATTCTGTTGGGGTAATTTTAAAATAATTCTTTATCTTCTGAAGTTTGGGCCTATTAAAAAACTAATCTTTTCTTTTTAGAAATTCTTCAAGTGAGGAAGGGCTGGCCGCAGCCTTGACAATATTTATTAATTCACCAACATCAACATTATCCAGAGGAATCAATAAGGTAGCAATTTCCCGATGGCCGACATAGCCTTGATCAAATAAGCGCAAGAGTTCAACCATGTTTTCATAAGAAATTACCCTCATCGACCCATAATAGCCTTCAGCTCTGATTGATGCTTTAATAATATCGCAACCTATTTGGTCCCCAACAATAAATAAGCCAGTATTTTCATTTTTTAATCTAGTATGTGATTTCCAGACTTCTTCAATTAAATGTTTAGCTTTTTCCAGGTTGTTAATCTTCAGCAATGGTTTGGTAATAATACAAACTCCGGTAGGAGATTTCCAGATTCCTCCCATTTGTATATCAAAGCCTATAAGCTCTCCGATAGCCACAACATTCTCTAAATATTCATCCTGATCAATTATTTCTTCCCTATTTTTAACTAATTCTCCTTCTTGTGCTAATTTTTCACTTTCTCCGTTAATATATTTCTTTTTAAGAACCCTAATATCTTCAGTAAAAGCTTCTTTGGCGTCCATAGTAAGAAGATCCGCTAGCTTTTTATTGCTTACTTTAAGCTTGATGCCAAAGAATTCCAGGACATCAAAACTATTTTTTTCATTTTCTTCAGATTTTTTATCAATCATTTTCATCACACCGTGCCATCAGTTTAAGTCAGATTTACTCTTCCTGCCCAATAAAAAACTAATTATTGAACTTAATAATATCAAAATTGATGAAACAAGTAATAATAAAATTGGGTTCTTTTTCCAAAAAGATATATCCCGCAAAGATTCCTGAAAAAGATTAGTTCTGTTAATAATTTCTTTGTTTATATCTTTTGATTTCCGTTTAATATCTTCTAAAGTTATATTCTTCTTTTTATTTATATCTTTCATTTTAACTTTACCATCAACCTTAATATAATTGCACCTAAAATTAATAAAATTAAGCCCACTAATCCAAAGGCAGCCCAATATGAACCTAAAATCTTTGCCAGCAAGAGAAATGAGGCCACTGAAAAGAAAATCAAACCTGATCCAATTGCAAATGCCCCTATAATGGCCAGTATTGCTCTGTTTTTTAATCTATCAACTGGGGTAATAATTGTATCTTTTACAGTTCTTCTTGTTTCCTGGCGAATATAAGCTCGCACAGTTGCTGCTAAATCTATGAATTGGTCTATTAGGCTATTTTTTTTCTCTTTCTGCTCCTTTTCTGCCAAACTATTCCTCCACAAATTCGAGCTTATTATTTCACAATAAAACCAATTGTCAAACAAGAATATCACTTATTTAATCTGTATTCTTTTATTGAATTTTCAATATAATTAAAAAGCTTCTTTTGGATACTGGAGTTTGAGGATGCTATAGTCGAAATTTGAAACTCCTCTCCACTCCCAATTAATTTGTAATTATCCAATGGTTGACCATAAGCATCAGTTACTTGAGCCCCTGCTTCTTTTAAAATTAGATACGAACCAGCAATATCATAGGGATTATTATTTAAAACCTTGCCGTAGCCTGTCTTTAAAAAATCTTCTTTTAATTCAGGAAACTCGTCAATTAATCTTTTGCCAACATCCAGGTAGGCATCTAGCTGTCCAGTAACTAAACGAGTCATCGCATAAGAAGCACTTCCCAAATCAAAAACTCCTCCGTCTACGCTAGATATATCAATTAATTCACCTAAAAAATCGACGATAACCTTAGATGGCCTTCCCCGGAAACCAAGAGTCCAGAATAATGTTTTCAAATCATCATTTTGTGAAAGCTTTATATTTATTGGGCCATTCTTAATTTCAATACCCTTGTCTTTTTCGGCTATAAAAATATTCCCTGTCTTTATCTCCTGTACCACTCCTAAAAAAAGATCCCCAATTACAGGGTCAATTGAATATGAACATACGGCAATAGAAATACAAGCAGATTCAAAACCAGCGGCAGCTGGCCTTGTGCCATCTATGGGATCAATAATCATCATAATCTCAGGCTGGCCATTAATAACAAGCCCTACATCTTCTGTGTAATAAGCGATGTCTGAAAACGGTTGAAGAAAGTCCTTTACTACATTTTCGGCGATTTCGTCTATCTGAAAGGTTGTATCTCCGCTTGCTCCAGTACCAATCGCTTCTCTGGATACAGCTTTTCCCAATTTTGGAAATACTTTTTCTCTTATTTTTTCAGATAGACTTACGGTAATATTTTTTATATCCATTGGTATTAAAACAAAAATCTGACTAATTTATTATATACAAAATTTAAAGAACAATTACATTTTTAAGTTGGCCCAGGTTATTTATTATTGGACAATCAGCTTTATCTATTCTTTCGAACCTATCAATTAATACCGGAGCTATTCCAACCGCCCTAGCTCCTATTACATCTGCATAATAATGGTCGCCAACATGAACTGCTTCCCGAGCCATTACTCCTGCTCTTTCTAATGCCAATTCAAAAATACCTGGTGTTGGTTTATGATTATTTACATTGGCAGATGAAATAATAAAATCAAAATACTTTCCCAAGCCAAGTCCAAGCAATATATCTACTAACCGAGAATCCCAATTAGAGATAACACCTAATTTTTTATTTTTATTCTTTAGTATTTTCAACACTTCAATGACTTCATCATATAATTTCCAACGTGAAGTTTTTCCAAACTCATTATAAATTTTTTTACTTACAGAGTTAGCCTTTACTTTGAATCCTACATCCCGAATAACCATTGAATATAAATCTACCCATAGGTTCGATATTCTTTTTTCAGACGCCCAGAATGTATCATCCTGAAAATATTGCTTATCATAAAAATCTTCGGCTTTCCGAAGTGCTAAATCTATTTTTTCCCTTTCAGCGTTCATGCCTTCAGATTTCAATATCTCTAAACATATATCGGTTATCGAAGGATATGGAAAAAGAAGGGTGTTTCCAACGTCAAAAAAAATTGAACTCTTTGGGGATTGATAATTAATTTTATTATCCAGAAAATTCAAAACTGCTTCACCATTATGGAGAGGAAGTGCCGTCAATTTCTTGAGCTTTAGCTAAATCAACGGCTAAATCTGCCTTATGAAGAAGCTCATCCACATTTTTAGCGTGGTCGGGAAAAACTGCATAACCAATGCTTATAGAGATCCTTTTTTTGGGCTGTGTTTCCATACCATCAAAATGAGTCTGCTTAATCACTTTATGTACCCTTTCAGCATATTTTTTTACCTGCTCTAAATTAGTTTCGGGTAAAAGAACTATAAATTCCTCCCCGGCATACCGGCCAACCAGATCAGAGGCTCTTGACTCTTCAAACATTATCGAAGCAATCTTTCTAATAACTTCATCGCCTTTCAAATGGCCATTAATGTCATTGTATTCTTTAAAATCATCGATATCTGCTATTAAGACCACCAGTTTATGCTTATACCGTTCCGAACGAAGAGTTTCGATTTTAATCTGATGATAAAGATAACTATGATTATAAAGCCCAGTCAAAGGGTCAGTTACAACTAAATGTTCAAGCTCTACCCTTTGATCCTGGATTATATCGTCTTTAGCAATCTCAAAACCCAAGGAGCTTTCAATAAAAATCTTACTTCTCAGATCGAATAAATCTTTACTTTTTTCATAAAGCTCATCAGGGTTTTCCTTAAAATCTTCCAAAACAAAATCATAAATTATCTCGGTAAATATTGATATACCTTTTAATAAGTCTTCAAGTGTAGTTCCAGAATCCGCTAAAAAACCCCCTTCTCGCCTCAGGCCTTGGAGAAATATTTCTACTTCCTCCTTTTCAAATGCTCCTTTTAACTCTTTGAGTTTGTTAAAATAATATTCTCGGTCAGCTTCGTTTTCCTGTTTTCTTTTAGGATAATAATCCCATTTTTTACAGATTTCCTCCCAGGCTTCTACAAACTTTGACTCATTTTTCGATAAGATTTGGCTAAATTCTTTCTGATCCATTTCATATAATCCTTTTTATCAAAATCGATATTTTGTAGCTATTTTATAATAAAAACCTATCAACTTACAGAAAAAATACTATTTAATTATTTATAGAATCAGATTCTTAATATTTACTATCGTTCTAATTTATTTAATGATATCCTTTTACTTTTTATATATCAACCAGGCTAATTAAGTACTTTTAGATAATATATACTACTATTTGTAGTTTTTGAACTCAAATTTCGCATAAATAATTAATTTTTGGTAATATAGACCTATATTTTTACTAATAATTAAAGAAATAATCCTTTTTGACGATAAATACTTATATGATTCTCCAACCTGAAATTGGGAAAAGAATAAAAAAAGCCCGTAAAGAAGCAAGTATGACACAAAAAGATGTGGCTCGGGATGATTTCACGACTAGTTTTCTTTGCCAAGTGGAAAAAGGTCTAATTAATCCATCTTTAAAATCACTAAGAACTATTGCCGGGCGTGTAGGCAAGCCATTAATTTATTTTTTTCCCGAACTAGAATCGGATTATCCAACAAAAACAGACCTTATTTTAACCTTCGCTAAGAATCTCATTGATTTAAAATCTTATGATAATGCAAAAAACGAGTTATCAAAAGCCTTGAAAAAAGCTAAGGAAAGTAAGGATATTTTTTCAGAAGCTATAATCAAAGAAAATTTTGGAAAGCTTTTATATGAAAAATCTAATTATTCTAAAGCAGAAATTAAATATATTGAAGCTCTAAGTATATTCCAAGAACTCCATATGCCTGAAGAAACAGCAAACATCGAGTTACAGCTGGCAAATCTTTATTACAAACAGAATAAAATTGAAAAATCAATTCAGCGATTGAAAAATGCTGAAAAAATTGTGAGAAAAGCAGGAGTAATAGATCCAAACTTAAGAGCTAAGATAGAAAAGTTGATGGGGCTTAATTTTATAGCCAAAGGAAGCAGACAGAAGGCAACTAATCATTTTAATAAAGCAGCAAATCTTTATGAAAAAAGAGGCACGCTGGCTGAATCAGCCTACCAGTTAAATTTAATGGGTGAAGAGCTGCAAAAAGAAGGTCTTTCTTTTGAAGCTTTTGAAATTTTTAGAAAAGCAAACGCCCTGCTTGAAAGAGAAAAAGAAATTAGAGAAAGAGCCGAAGTTCATAACAGGCTAGCCAGCTTGATGCAAAAAAAACAAACTCCTCAGTATATAGCCAGGCAATACCGAAAAGCTATCGGTTACTATGGAGAGGCTGGAGATATAGCCGGTGAACTTCAAATATGTACTGATGCAGCTAAGTATTGTTATGATAATGACCTTCTTGAAGATGCTTATTTCTTTGCCTTAGAAGCTAAAAATCTTGCCCATGAGCTTAAAGACGGAATTACCGAAAAAGCAATGGGCAACATATTAAAAATGATAATTTCTGAAATAAAAACTTCAGATTTGCACGCCTAATTATTCCTCAGGAACAAGTAATAAAGCCTTCATCATCTTTGCATTTTTTACAGCTTGTCCGCGGTAGTGATTATTAAAGAAAAGAAAGGTTTTCCTGCTATTTTTAATTACCTCTTCAACAAATGGAAGCAGCTCTGCCAACTCTTTTTCTTGATATAAATAATCATATCTTTCCCAAGGCTCTTTACCTTTACTCCACCATTTTTCTTCATTTCGGCCATGGAATCTATAATAACCAATTGCTGTCGTGTTAACATTGGTATTCGGCAATAAACCCTTTAGCCTAGGTTGATCAACATTGCAAAAACCTAGATTGTTTTCTTGAAGAAAGTCAAATACTTCTCGGTCAAACCATTCTATATTCCTAAATTCTATTACCATAGGTATGTTTTCCATTATTTCACGTAATTTCCTTAAGTATTTAATATTTGCTGAGTTTTTCTTAAAGCTCCAGGGAAACTGAGCAAGAACTGCCCCCAGCTTATCTACTTCTTGCAGGGGTTTGAGGCATTCCTTGAAATCTTGAAAGATTTGGCCAATATTCTTTATTTCATGAGTCATTTGACGATTAGCTTTAACCACGAATTCAAAATTATCTCCAACTTTTTTCCCCATCTGAAACATTACAGCAGGATGCGGAATCTTATAGTAAGTTGAATTTATTTCAACACAATCAAAATGGCTACTATAATAACCAAGCATTTCTTTCTTGGTCATTCCCTTTGGATAAAATTGATCCACCCAATCTTGATATGAAAAACCCGAAGTGCCTATTTTAAACAATTTGTTATCCTTTTCCTGTATATACCAATTTGTTTGATGATTAACTTAGACTCATGTATGTCTTTATGAAGTTTTTTTATTTGATTATTTAGATTCCCGAAGTCCTGAAAAAACTTTTCTTTAGAAGATCTTAATACAACCGGGGCCTGCCTTAAGGCGTCAATTTTTATATCCAGTTCAGCTCTCTTTTGTTGTACTCTTTCCAACTCCTGCTTTCGCTCTATTATTAGGATTTTTTCATCTTCTTCCCATGAATCTAAATAACCTATTATCTCGTTTATTTTATCATTGCCGTAGACTGTGTTGTGTTGAGCCATTCTTTTATTATACGAACATATGTTCCCTTTTTCAAGGATTTGGTGAAAAAAACAAGCCTGCCTCAAGGCAGGCTTTTAAGTGGGCTAAAGAGCTAAATATTCATTATCTAATCTGGTATTTCTTCTCAAAGTTGTTAAGGCTAAGGATACTGAGATCTCTTTCCATCTCTTCTTTATGCCGTCTAGCTTCCCAAGGTCGTATAAAAGAATAAGTCTTTTCAAGCTTATCTTCTGATTGGTTATAAACTTTAACAATGAATCCTAAACTATTTTCTATCTCGCTTTCCCCATTTAATTGATGCGACCGGACAGTCTTTTTTTCAATCAAAATTCTATATATGTTTTTTCCCTCCATTACAACTCCTTATTAAATTGATTTAAGTTTATATATTTGCCCTTTAAATATATGTGCCCAAATGGTAAAGACAATTATAACCAGAAATTTGAACTTTGCAAATACCATTTTTACCCGGGAAAATTTAATAATAAATTGGGATATTAAGTTTAAATTGGACTTGGTTTAGATAACAGCTTATTATGAAGTTTTCTAACCCTGATAAATATATCTATAATAAAGGTTATAGAAATTTAATCGATGGGAAGGTTGTATTTCTTGCTGAGCTCATCTGTTTTTTCTTGAGCTGCTTGCCTGGCCTCCTGGGCAATATCTTTAGTTCTTTGTAATGTATCCTTGCCGGCTTTAATTGCTTTATCTTTAATCTCCATAGCTCTTTCCTTCAAGCTTTCCCTGGTCTCAATGCCTGTATGAGAAGCAAACATAAGACTTCCAAAAACACCGATGATTAATCCTAAAGCCCAGCCAATTAAAAATCCTGAGGCTAAAAAAACTAATGTACCACTGAAATATGTGATTAATCTTTTAAGATATTTAGCAAACATACGATTATTTCACCTTACACTTATTAAATCATAATTAATAAATCATTCCAATAATTCAGTTAAGTAACTATGTTTTCCTTCCGATAATTATATTAGATAATGTAAAGAGTATAGACTGAAGGGATACGATGAAAAAAATTCTTACTTTTCTTATCTTATTTGCTTTGCTTATTGCTTTTCCCGCAACTGCTTATGCACAAGACGTTACCCCCGAACCTGAGGAACCTATTCAAGAGGAAAATATCAAGACCATCGAAATTAATGGATATCTTATTCTAGTCACACCTGCTGATGATGAAAACCCAGTTACGCTTGGAGTATTCAAGATTGAAGACTCAACCGGAGGCCAAGAACCAGAACCAATTATAACTTTCTCGCTTGGTGGTACTCTAGGTGAATCAGTTTCCGAACTTGCTCATGTAGCTCCTGCCGGACCAGACCATGGAAAAATAATTAGCTCTTTTGTCCGTGAAGTTAATTTCCAGAGAAAAGAACAAAAAAGACTGGAAAAAATGGAGAATAAAAACAAAGAGCTCACTGACCAAGATGATGTTGATGATAAAGGCCCGAAAAAACCAAAAAAGGATAAGCAAAACAAGGGGCAAGGTAAGAAGAAGCACAAATAAATTAAAAAATCCAATTAGGATAAATTCCAGAAGTTAATCTTTTTTTATATCTCTTATCGATACTAACAAGATGAATAGAATCATCTCTTACAAAAGCTATCATTTTATTGTCTGGAGACCAGCTAGCCTGAATACCACCTTTAGTTGACGGTAAAAAGACTTTTTGTTCACTGCCGCCGGGCTTCATTTTAACTAATTCATATTCTTTTTCTTTCTTTCTAGAAAATATAACATCTTTACCATTGGGGGAAATTGCCGGATCGATCTCATCTGCCTTTTCTTTTGTCAATCTTCTCATAGCTTTGCCGTTAATGCTTATCCTAAAAATATCAAATCCTGTTTTTTTCTTTAATACTTTATCTTGATTACAAGCGAAAAAAAGAGTCTTGTTATCTGACGACCAGGATACAGGAGACAACTGGCAATTTTTCGGAAACTTGGTAATCCTCTTTTGTTTTCTACCATCAATATTCATTATCCAAATATTTCCGTCTCTAATAAATGCGATTTTCTTTCCATCATTCGATACTCTTGGAGCTCCTGAATTAATACTGATCGACTCTTCTTTCTTATTTTTAACATTTATTATTTTTATCTCTTCTTTATCATTAGTAATTTTAGTACCCAGCTCATCCACTGCAAAAATAATTTCTCTCCCTCCGTCAATCCATTCTGGGAAAAGCTCCATCCTTGAGTTTTGGGTAATCCTTTCCTCCTCTTTCCCATCTGGTTTTATGGTATAAATTTCAGTCTTGTCATCTTTTGATAAAGCTGCCGATTGGAATCTAAGAAAAGTGATCTTCCCTTTATCGATAGTTGAAGGAGGTTTTTGTTTACAGCCCCCAGTTAGAAACAATAATATTATGAGAAATAACTTTAATGATTTCTGCATATCTAATTATTGATCGTAGTAATATATTTTAACTGCAATAATATTGCTTATTAAATATTTTTTCAATTACCAGACTTAAAATAATAACTAGCCTTAAATAACTTTTAATCATTCAAAGCTAAAATTATGTTAAGAACTTTTTGATATCTCTCTTCGTCTGGCATCATTGCATTTGCTATCTTTATGTGCTTTTCTGCATTTGTAATATTTTTTATTTTTAAATAACAAAGGCTCAAGCCATAATGTGCATAATGGTTGGTGGGGTCTATTTTTAATGCTTCTAAAAACTCATTGGCAGCTTTTCTGAACTGGCCATAATTATAATAGGCTCTGCCTAATAACTCTCTTATTGATCCCTTGGATGGCTCGATACACTTAGCCTTTTCCAGAATTAGAGCTGCTTGGGCAGAATTTCCCATAGAAACCAGCTCTTTTCCTTTCTGAAAATAATAGTAGGCGTCTTTTCCCAATTTGATATCCAATCATAAATAAAGATTATGTATATTATAACAAGCTTGATTACTTAAACTAGATCATACATTCGTCTTAATATTGACTTTTTAAGCTTGACAGCGTTTTGAGTACAGATTTCCTGGCAACAATAACAGCGAATACACTTAGAATAATCTATTTCAGCCATTTTTTTACTTTTAACGGTTATACTTTTAGCTGGACAAATAGATTTACAGTTTTTGCATGCATTGCATATTGAGGCATCAATTACCGGTTTGGCATTCATTTTATCTTTTATAAAATTATATAAAAAAGGCGGTAGTATTTCCTTCGAAATATGGACATTTGCTCTGGGAACAATAAATTCTTCTTGAACAAAATCTTCGAGAAGTTCTCCTTTAATTTCGATATTCTCCAGAATAACCGGCTTAATCTTTCTTTTGGCAGCTTGGTGGATGAGAGGTATGCCTAGTGGATCTTGATTAGCAATTATAGCCATAACAACATCCATGGCCATAGTGTTATCAGAAGCCATAATCAAATTCATCTTTACCAGATCCCCGTTTTGGGGACCATTGCCTTCCATGCTAACTATTCCATCCATTATGTTCAAGGCTGGTTTGGCAATTAAATTTATATCTAATAAAAGATTTACGAAATTATTTATATCAGGCATCTTGAAATGAAAATTACTCTTTTCAATTCCAGGAACTAATCCATAAAGGTTTTTTACTGCTCCAGTTAATGAAGTATAACCATGAGATTTGAATTTGGGAAGATTAATTAATACATCAGCTTGTTCTAAAGCATCAGTTAAGACAATATTCTTGACTATTTTTCCTTCTTCGACTGTATACTCTTTTTTCCCGCTAAAATCTAATAATTTATAACCGTTTTCTTCAATTAATTCATCGAGGCCGCATATTCTGGCAACCCGAGATGTGGAGCCTACTCCTGGGCTGTCTCCGATAAATACTTGACCTCCTGCTTCTTCCACAATACGGGCTACCGCCTTTACTATTGAAGGATGAGTTGTTACACCTTTGTCTGGACTTTTGCCTAATAATAGATTGGGTTTCAGTAAGACTTTTTGTTTTTTATGAACATATTTAGATATTCCACCAAGTGAGTCGAGTGCTTTTATTATAGCTTTATATACTTCATATTCATCATATGAAAGACAAGATTGAAGTGAAACTTGGTACAATGACAATTCCTCCTGAAGTTAGATTATAACAGGCAGGTTTAAATTATTGAAGAAAGTCAAATCTTTCTTTGGCTTTTTTGAAGATATCGATTACATAATCGATATCTTCTTTCGTGTGGGTAGCCATAAGATGCGTGCGGATGCGGCTCGTATTTTTTGAGACAGCTGGATAAAGTATTGGACTGGCAAAAATCTTATTTTCAAAAAGGAATTTTGTTAAATCGAGTGTATGGTCATCAGAACCAATTATCACCGGCAAAATTGGAGTTTCGCTCTTTAATGTATCAAAACCTATGCTCTGTAAGCCCTCTCTCATATAACGACAGTTCTCTTCTAAATTTTCAAAACGCCAACTTTCCTCTTTCATGACTTCAAAAGCAGCAATAGCGCTGGCGACATTGGAAGGCGGCAAACTTGCCGAAAAGACAAAAGCCCTGGCATTATGTTTCAAGAAATCGATTATCTCTTTTCTGCCAGCAATATAACCGCCAATGCTTGGAATTGCTTTACTCAAAGTTCCCATCTTTAAATCCACAACATTTCCTAGGCCGAAGTGGCTTTCTATTCCAGTACCATTATTTCCCAAAACACCAACCGAATGAGCTTCATCTATCATAATTGAAGCTCCAAATTTTTCGGCTAGATTGGCAATTTCAGGTAGATTACAAATATCACCGTCCATACTAAAAACAGCATCAGCAATTATTATAATATTCTTATATGCAGAAGATTTTTTCAAAATCTTCTGCAAGTTTTCCATATCATTATGCTTATAGGTTCTAAAATGGGCACCAGATAAAAAACATCCATCGACAATGCTTGCATGGTCAAGTTTGTCCATTATAACTAAATCTCCGGATCCATAAAGAGATGAGATTGTAGCCAGATTTGTTACATAGCCACTGGAAAAAACGATTGAATCCTCGGCTCCTTTAAAATCAGCAATCTTTGCTTCTAATTCTTTATGAATGTCTGTCGTGCCAGCTAAAAGCCTGACTCCGCCGGCTCCAGTTCCATATTTATTTATAGCTTTTATTGCTGCTTCTTTGATTTTCGGATGTTCAATCAACCCAAGATAACTATAAGAAGCCAACATAATCATCTCCTGGCCATTTATGACTACTCTTGGGCCAGTTGAGCTTTCAATTGTTTGTAAATAAAAATATTTGTCTATTGACTTTGTCTTAACAAGCCTTTCATTGAATTCTTTTACTTTCTCCAGTTCTTCTATTTTTGTATAATCGTCCTGATTAAATGCTTTATATAATTGTGTCACTTTTTCACTCCTGGTTTTAATATGTGCACAAATTTGTATACATTTTAACAACAAATCGTCTATTAGACAACTATGATTTATAAATCTTTCTATATAGATAAAATAGATATAGTTAAAAACCAAGAGTTGAATAATTTCTTTATTAATTTAAAATATTATTTATTTAAATAACGAAAGGAAGATTACATTGCTTAAAATAACATTGCCAAAGGGTAGCCTTGAAAACCAGACATTGCAATTATTTAAAGAGGCTGACCTCGAAATTATTGGGTCCAGCCGGAGTTATAAACCATCCATTAATGATCCGAGAATAAGTGAAGTTAAAATTTTAAGGCCTCAAGAAATTCCAAAATATATTGAAGATGGTTATTTTGACCTAGGAATATCCGGCCAGGACTGCATTCTGGAATCAGATGCTGATGTTATTGAAGTTGCTGAACTCCCTTATAGCAAAGTCTCAAGCCAGCCAGTAAAAATGGTTGTGGCTGTCCATGAGAGTTCAAATATTGAAAAACCCGAGAATATTGCTCCTGGAAGCAGGGTTTCAACCGAATATCCAAATCTAACAAAAAAATATTTCGATAGCTTAAATATCCCGGTTGAAATATTCTTTTCCTATGGAGCAACCGAAGCCAAAATTCCGGACTTGATGGATGTTGTGGTAGACCTGACCGAAACAGGAGAAACCCTACGAAAGAATAGACTTAAAATTATAGGTGTAATGTATGAATCATATACCAAACTTATCGCCAATAAAGATTCATGGAATAATAAAGAAAAAAGAAAAGCCATAGAGGAGATTAAGCTTCTTCTTTTAGGGGTGATTGAAGCTAGAGGAAGAGTTCTAATAAGTTTGAATGTATCTGAGAAAAAACTTGATTCTATTATGAATCTTCTGCCAGCAATGAAAAAACCGACAATCTCAAAACTCTATAAAGCTAATTATTACGAAGTATCAACAGTTGTCGATAAAGGCAAAGTAAATATTTTAATCCCCAAGCTAAAAGAGGCGGGGGCGGAAGATATACTTGAGTTTAATATAACCAAAATAGTCACTTAGGATAATATTTATAGATGTTTTGCCCATCTAAAAAAGAAGAGTTTTTTCTATTATCCAATACCTTCGATTACTCTGGTTATGGTTGTTATTTCATATCCTCTCTTTAAAATCTCTGGAATTAACTCTTTTAAAGTTTCATATGTTCCGTATCCGCCAAAATGGCCAACTATTATCGTACCATTTTCAAGCTTGTTAAGAACCCTATTTTTCCTCTCTTCATTGGTTAAAGTAGGGTTAGTATCGCCTAAATCTGCAGACCATAGAATAACATTATAGCCAAGATCATTGACTATCTTTGATGTCCTTTGGTCGATATAGCCACCTGAGGGACGCATGTAAGGAAACTTTTTATTAGTTATTGCTGTTATAACTTCCTGTCCTTTTTGAATATCTTTTTTGATCCACTTGTCTGAAAAATTGCTCAAGTAATAATGGCTAAAGGTATGAGTGGAAATTTCAAATCCAGCCTGGTCCATTCTACTAATAAAATCCGGATTCTCATTAGCCACCCCCCTGCCCCCGATTATAAAAACAGTTATTTTAAGATTGTAGGTTTCAAGTAAATCTAAGACTCTGGGATCATAATTCCATCCATCGTCTAGAGTCAGGGCGACTCTTTTCAGGAAGGGATTTCCTCTCCTTATGACTTTGATCTTTGCCGCAGTTGTCTTTTTATACTCATTATTAGCTGCTTTTTTCGGCTTATTTGGCTTTGGCAAAGAGGCTACCTTAAAAGGCTGGTCAACTATTACATTGACCACAGATCCTTTAGTTGCTCTTTCCCAAGGTTGTGGTGATTGAATTATAATCATTGAATTTTGAGGAGGTCCCTTTTGGATTGAAAGTCCAGCTTTTTTCAAAACAGATATGGCTTTTTTATAGCTCATGCCTTCTATGTTTGGAACCTTTATCAGGTCCGGATTAGGCTTTTGTTTTTTTCCTAAACTCAGAGCAATCTCAATAAATCCGTTTTTTGCAATATACTCTCCTGATATAGGTCTTTGTCTAATTATTTTCCCTTTAGGAACGTCAAAACGATATTCGCTTTGTACCACTTTTATTTCTAATTTATTATTTATGGCAATCTCTTTGGCTTCCTTAATCTCTTTACCGATAAGATTTGGAACCTTACTCTTGGCATTAAATAGAGGACCTCTAATTAACATGTAAAAATATGAAATTAAGGTTATAAGGATTAAGAGCAGAATCAATCTGTATTTTTTTTGTAGTGAAATGTGGCGCCTGGTTATCTGGGAAAAGATATTTGCTTCTTCTTCTGCGCTTAACTTAATATTTTTCACATCCATTTAAAAACCTTTAAAAAAATCTGATAATCATTCTCCATAAATCTTTATTTCTGAAATAGCTGTATCATTCCATTTATCGCCTTTATAAACTCTATCTATATACAATCTTACCGAAGAAGTTGATTTAGGTATAATATTTATATATTGCATCTGGCGAGTATCCTCAAGGTTTATTAATCTGTGGCTGCCATCTGAAAACTCGATAATTGACCTTTTTATTCTGTTATTTCCAAAAAAATGCTCAGCGTCTTTGTTGTCACCATTTATAATTCCTAATCTCTTGACAATCTTTTTCTTTTTAAAATCAATTTCAATCCATTCACCTAATCCGTATCCGGCAACACCTTCTTTCCAGCAAGTATCATCTTTTTTATCTACTACATTTGCTGGTTCATAATTATTTTCATCCTCCGCAGATAATACAGAAGATGCAAAAACTGAAATATCTTTGGTAATTTTACTTTTGCCTGACTGAGAGTTAATAGTTGGGCTGCTTATTTCAGACAGGTTTGCATTCAAATTTTCTTTAACATTAATTTCAACAATCTTTGAAACATCTGTTATTCCTTTTGAGGTACCCGCTTTTGCTGAAATCTTATATTTGCCAGTCTTGGCAACTTTCCAGATATATTCATAAGGTTCTTCCTTAAAAATTTTAACTTTCTTTGAATCTATAAATAGTATAACTTCATCTATATCAGTTTTACTTTTCACTTCAATATCTATCCTAACATCGATAAAACTATCTCCGTCACCACTTAAATAAAATATATCTCCATCGGAAGGCCTATTAATAGTTACTCTTGGTATAATATCTTCTTTCGATGAACCTTCATCTTGGTCAGCTTTAATAAAAAAAATATAACCTGCATATAAAAGGGCTAAGAGCAAGATAACAAAAAGCAAACTTGCAACAGTTATTATTATAGTTTTAAACCGCTCTGGCATTTTTTCTTCTCCGCTTATTTTTTCTAAGATCTTGATTTAAATTGCGTTTGAACATAAATTTCCTTTGATTAGTTACATAAAATTTTAACATTTTTTTCTTTTTTTATTTTAGGTAGTTAATAAAGATAAAATTGGTTAATTTCATAACAGAAGGCTCATCCCTTAGATTTTTTCAATTATGATTAATCAATATAAACAGGAAGAAAGTTCTGTCAAGTAAATCTTTCTGAATAAAATTATATATAAAAGTCCATAAAGATTATTTTGGATTTATCAGGAACGGATTGGAAAGAAATAATTTAATAGATTGAAGGTTTTTAAATTTACAAATCTTAAGACTAATGTAGATTGCCCTTGGTCTGGATAAAATTCATTATTGCTTTATTCTACTTTATTAATACATTAAACTCTTCGAGTTGATCATCAGTCCCAAATAAAACTAACATATCTCCATCTTTTATAACTGTGCTTGGAGATGGATTGCTGATAACTTTATTGCTTGATCTTTTTACTGCTAAAATCATAGCCCCGGTCTTTGACCTAAAATCAGCGTCGCCAATTGATTTGCCGATTATTTTTGAATTAGGTTTAATATTAAATTCTTCCAGCCTATATTCAATTTCCTCTGTAGTGGTAACTACATCTAAAAATTCACTGACAAATGGTTTCATTAACATAGTGGCCATTCTTCTTCCGCCTATCTCAGTAGGTATTACCACTCTATTAGCTCCAGCTTTTAATAATTTTTCTCTTGTTTCTTCTTCAAGAGCTCTTGAAACAATAAAAAAGTTAGGATTCAATTGACGAGCTGATAAAGTAACAAAAAGATTATCTGCATCTGAATCTACCGCAACAACCAGGCCTCTGGCCTTTTTTACTCTGGCTTCCGATAAAACTTCACTTTGAGAAGCATCGCCAAAGATACAAAGATTGTTATCTAATTCGCATTGCTCAATTGCTTCAGGATTGTTGTCTATAACAACGAAACTCTTATTATTTTCATTAAATTCAGAGGCAACCATCCTGCCTACTCTTCCATAACCGCATAGGATAAAATGATTATTTAATGTATTGATCTTTTTCGACATTTTTCTCCTTCCAAGAATTCCAATTAAATGCCCTTCAACCAAAAAATCGACCATTGTGCCAAGAGCATAACCAACATTACCAATACCGGCAACAATTAAAAATATAGTAAAAATTTTACCACTACTTGATAGTGGGGCAACTTCTCTAAAACCAACAGTGGATATGGTTATTAAAGTCATATAAAGAGAATCAAGTAAAGAAAGATCTTCTATAAGAATAAATCCAATTGTACCTATGGTCACTATAATAAAAAGTAATATCAATGCCCCGAATAAGCGCTTAAAGATCGATTCTGCCTCTACTTTTACAGTTCTATATGGTAAACCTGGTAATCTTGCCAAAATAATCTCACTCCCATCGCTGGTTAATTATTTCTTCACCGTAAAGAACCTTATGTATTTTCCATTTATCAATAACCTTATGAATTCGAAGCAATGGCGACGAAACTGTGCCGTCAAGAGCCTTTATTTCCAATTGAGCGCTTAATTTTGAGGGTTTATTATTTTTTGTTTCATTTAGTGTAAGATAACGCAAATATACCATCTCTAACTCACGCTTAAGCCGTGGCGGAATCTCATCTGCTAAAAAATCTTTTATTTCATTCAAAGTCTCATAGGCATCTTCATAAGTAAAACCTTTGGCCACAAATAGGCGCAATGAAGGACAATCAGCTTTTTTTATCTTATCTTTAGCTCTTGCCTGAGCCTCTATGCCAAGATGGGCTTTAATGACCTCTTTAGTATCAACCCCCAAGCCAACTTTAGCTTCCTTTTCTACCGTAACATCATTTTTGTGATTAGATGCTATTGTCTTTTTCTTTGTTGAATTTGACCCAGTAGCTATAGAGCGCCTCTTTATCCTAACTTCTTTCTTTTGCTGGTTAATCCTATTATAGCTTTGATATGCAAATTTTGCTGCCAAATAAATTAATAACATTACAATTATAATCATCATTGTTCGGTTTGCACCTTCAGGATTAAAACCAAAGAACTTTATCAAAGATAGAAAAATGATCCAGGAAATATTTGAGCCAAAAGAAAATAATGGTGTGGAAATAAATATTATGAAAAGTTTGGTATAAATACTTGCTTCGCTTCTATTTTCAAGATAGACAGAAAAAGAAAATCCATAAAGGCCATAAAAGAAAAGCACTGACAATAGAATCGTTAAAAATGTAGTCTTATAAAAACTGTAGGCACTTAGAAATTTATACCATGGCAACCAGGCAAGGTATAAATAGTTACTTTCTGGCAATAAAGTGAAAATAAACCATCTCCAGAAAATATAAAAAAATAAGGCAGATATTAACCCTGAGAGAACACCTAGAAGATGGTTTTGATAATTGAAATTTTTTTCCTTTTTCATAATGGATTTATATTTTACAATATCTTCTTTTCCATTCCAAAAAAGGAATCCTATATTAAGGTTTTAACAAGAATGAATATTGAATCAAAAATAAATCAGTATTTCATGGATAGCATTAATTGTCGCTTGTAATTTTATAGATAGTATCATGAACTCTCGCATGTTCTTCAACTTTTAAACCAATTGTCTGACCTGCCTTTGCTTCGTCAATTTCCTTATGTTCAATCTGCATTGATTTTACTTCTTGCTCAAAATCACTTGTATGACCGTGTATATGTATCTTGTCGCCAACCTTTAAAACATCAGAAAGTTCAATCACTGCTACGCCGATATTATTAAAATAATGAGTTACCAATCCTACTTCATTTTCAGCCATTTAAAATACCTCCTTTCTCTATTAAATCTATATAAATTGGTGTCAAGAGTCAAAACATCTTAAAATATTTTAATAGGATAGGAGATTAAATTGAAAGTACTTCTGATCGCTGATATACACAGTAACTTGGATGCCCTGGACGTAATAGAGGAAGAGTTTAAAAAAGCAGATCAAGTTTGGTGTCTTGGAGATTTGGTCGGATATGGCCCTGAACCAAATGAGGTAATTGAAAAAATTTTTTCCTCCTCAAAATATATAATTGCTGGGAATCATGACTATGGTTCAATAAATAAAATTGATATATCTTACTTTAATAGCAGTGCCCGGCTTGCCTGCATCTGGACTAAAAATGAACTTACAGAAAAAAATATAGGGCTATTAGAAAACCTTCCCCAGTTTAAAAAGATCGAAAATAATTTTTTACTTGTACACGGTAGTCCGAGCGACCCCATTTGGGAATATATTCTCAATATTCATCTGGCAAGTTCAGCTTTCTCATCATTTAATGAAAAGGTAGCTTTTGTTGGCCATACACACATTCCAGCAATTTTCACTTTAGACTCTAATAAAAGGGTCATTAAAGAAGATATTTCGAAAGAAAATGAATTTAGTTTAGATATCGAAAATAAAAGATACATAATAAATCCTGGCAGCATAGGACAACCACGTGATGGAGACCCGAGACTCTCATATATATTATTTGATATTGATAAAGCAAAATTATATTTTCAGCGCCAGGAATATAATATCCAGAAAACACAACTTAAAATGAACCAGAAGGGGTTGCCATTGGATCTGGCTTTAAGATTAAGCCAAGGATTATGACAATTCTTATCTCTTTTTAAAGATTTTATTCAGAATAGTTCTGGGGGTTCCTGTCATAATGCCCTCTTTGTTTTTAATTGAGGACCCTATCTTTATCCCTTTGTCTGTTATTTTGTAATTTAATATCCTTTTCTGATGATTGCTGCCGCGAGTTTTTATTATATTAATTGCCCTTTGAATAGAAGAATTACTTTCAAAATAAGTTAAAATTATGATATTGTCCACAATAAAAGGCATTCTTTTACCTATATAACGCAGATTTCCCAATGATTGTTTCAATTCACAGGTAAAGATTGAAGTGCAATTTGTCCGTCGTAAACTATTAATAATGCTATTATAAATATCTCTTAAATTTTTAGTTTTATCCTCAAGATAGTGAAAATAAGTAACCGGGTCAATTAAAACCCGTTGATTCAAGTTATTATATCCAGTCTCATCAAATAGCCCCATCTCTTTCTCCATCTCCAATAGTAGAATTTCTGGAGAAGTAAAAATTATCTTGAGTATGCCTTCTTTTTCGTAGGCCTTTAAATCCCACCCAAAATTTTTTGCATCGCGATAATACATTTCGGGAAATTCCTCAAAAGTAATGATAAGGCCTGGTTCTCCTCTACGAAGCCCGTCAACTATAAAACTTAGGCCTAGAGTTGTTTTTCCGGAGCCGGGTGGCCCGGCCACTAATGTATTGCTGAATTTAAGCAAACCGCCGGTCAAAAGATTATCTAAAGATTTTATGCCTGTCGAAAGTCGCTCGTTATTATCCATATCCTTTGCTATATCTAATTAACATAATCTTTTTTTTATGCTTGATAATTATAATACAATAAGTGTTTATTTGTGCAAGTTTTTAATTCTAATCGCCTATGACAAAATTATCTGTAACAACCCAGCTTCCATCATCCAGTTTTTTACAGATTGCCCCATTAAAAAATTCTGATTCCGGTGGCCCATACCAGACTTCGGCTTTGCTACCATCATTACTCACTTCTTTAAAAACATAGCCATCGCCTACTTGAGCTTTAACCGCTATTATGGGAGAAGGGTATCCTTTTGGTATAACAACGGGTTCTTTTTCTGTTTTCCCTTCTTCAGTTTTGGTAATATCCTTTTCTTTTTTAGGCGGGCTTTTAGAAGAAATCTTTTCTTGTTTAACCAAAACTGTGATTGTCTCAACGTTTTTATCGCTGGAATTATAGCTATAGGCCTCGATTTTCAGCCTATATTTACCTTCTTTATTAATAAGCCAGGTAAACTCATAAGGAGATCCTTTTAAAATCTTTATTACTTCATCATTAACAAGAAAATATATCTTATTCAAATTCTCATCATTTTCGACCCCAAGTTTAACTTTATACTCATAAGGGAAATCCTCTTTTACTTTCAGGGTCTGGCCATCTTCCAGATTAGAAAAGTTGACTTCAGCTAAAGCGCTATTACTTTGAACTAAATAATAAAAAATACCAGCTGCTAAAAATCCAAGTAAACAAAGGATTAAAAAAACAACCAGTAAAATAACTAACCAGACCCATTTAGTTCTATTCATTTACATCTACCCCTAGTTTGTTTTTTTTAATATATCATATACAGAATTATTGCTATTAGCAGCCTTTTTAAAAATTTCAATTTAGGCCAATGATATAATTAATAATTGACTTTAAAGCTTATACGATGAGAAACATAAAGATAGCCATAATCCAACCCAATATTATTTTTGGAAAAAAAGAGTTAAACCTGAAAAAAATTAGCCAGATGTGCAAATCCCTACCTAAAAATCTGGACCTAATCTGTCTGCCAGAATACTTTTCAACCGGTTTCAGTTCAAAAATTGGTTCAGAAATGGCTGAACCAATTGATGGGACCATAATGAATTTCTTATCAAATTTAGCCAAAAAAGCTAAATCTAATCTTGTTGGCGGTAGTTTTATAGAGATAAAGAATGGAAATTTTTTCAATACATCTCCTGTTTTTGACAGAGAGGGCGATTTGGTTGGAGTTTACCGGAAAATACATCTATTCAGCATGAACAATGAAATAGATTTTTTTTCAGCTGGAAATAAACTTCCCTTATTTAAATTAGATTTTAGCCCTATAGGCGTTTTAATCTGTTATGATCTCAGGTTCCCCGAAGTTTCGCGGCTCCTTACTGTAAAAGGAGTCAAATTTCTTATATTTCCAAGCAATTTTCCAAATCCCAGGTATCTACACTGGAAAACCCTGTTAACAGCAAGAGCTTTGGAAAATCAACTATACACAGTAGGCATTAACAGAGTTGGCAGAGACTATGATAACTCTTATTTTGGGCATAGCCTTATAGCTGATCCCTGGGGAGAGATTGCCTTCGAGGCCCTGGATGAGGAAAAAGTTTATCAGGTAGAATTAAGCCTGGTAAAAATAGATAAGATTAGGTCTTTTTTAACTTGTCTAAATGATAGGCGTCCTGATCTATACCCTGACTAGAAACATCATATATTTAAGAATATCTCTCTTCTTTCCAGGGGTCACCGCGTTTATGGTAACCGCGTTGTTCCCAATAACCCAGAACTTCCTTATCAAGAAATTCAATGCTTCGAACCCATTTGGCACTTTTCCACGCATAAAGGTGAGGTACAACTAAACGCAACGGAAAACCATGTTCAGGAGATAAATATTTGCCGTCGCATTTATTGGCCAACATGACACCCTCTTGTAAGGCATCATCAAGGCTAAGGTTTGTTTTATATTCATTAAAGCAATGGATCAATAAGAACTTTGCTTCCGGTTTCGGTTTGGCTATTCTTATAATCTCCTTTAAGCTAACTCCTTCCCATTCATTTTCCAATTTACTCCATGAAGTTACACAGTGAAAATCCGACTTTATCTTTATAATTGGTAACTTGTTGAACTCTTCCCAGTTAAGCACAAAAGGATTATCTATCAAACCAAATACTTTGAAATTCCAAGTATTTTTATTGAAATCAGGGACAGCTCCAACATGAAGGACTTGAAGTTTATTTACTCTATGTTGTCCTGGAGGAATTCTTTCTTTCATAAAAATCAAGAAAATATTAATTCATTATACTTCTAATTTTATTTCTAACCTCTTGCTCAAGCTCCGGGCGGGGCCGGCCAAACTCATCTAAGCTTGTCAATGATTCCTTAATTCTCATTCTCATCTGAAAACAACTGCGGCAAGACGGGCAGCATTCCATATGAGACTTTAGGGTCTTTGCCAATTTGCTTGTATCTGGCAATCTCTTTTCAAGTAACATGGACTGTTTTCGGCAAAATTCACTGCAACTTATCAACATAAAAACCTTTTTTGTTTATTTTGATTTATATAACCTATTTTTTAAAAAGAATATAAAAAAAACCTTTTCAGCCTAAAATTATTTTTTCAATTTTAAATATATACTGACAAATAATTTAAAATATAATTATTATTAATTCCTTTATCCTGCTACTTTACAAAAAAATAAATTTTGTTAATGAACTTTAATTATGAAAACATTTTAACCGTAAATTAATTCCCTTTTTTATTTATTTTTTATTAAAATTTATTAAAATAAATCATAAATCAGATAGAAGAGAAATTACCTGAGTTAATTTCATAGTCTCTGTCCACCTTGGCTTAACCATTTTATTAAATTCATTCCAAATGGCTGATTGTCTGCTTGATTAATGAATTTATTAATCAGGAGAGCATCGTCAGTCAAAACAGCTACTCTTCCTTGCCCGTATTCGCTTACGCCTACTACTCCAAACTTTTGACTCAGCTCTCCTTTTGTTGGTTGATTGTCTTTATTAATATCCACCCAGGCTTTTTCACCTGTCCAAGCTATAATTTCTGACCTTTCACCGATTGAACGAATTCCCCAGCTTCCATAAAGTGCAAGCTCCTCAATATTGTTAAAAAGAAGGTGTTTTTTATCCAAATCATTGATATAAAAACTATCATTGTGATTATCAATAATATTTTCTCTTTCTTTAACAACTGCTATAGTTGGCTGTAAATCAAACTGGCCTAACAGATTTATGGTCGGATTGGAGATATGGAGCAAAATAAGTAGTCCTCCTCCTTGTGCAACATAATCAGTTAAAAATCTTATCTCTTGATCAGTAAACGGAGTCATCGGACCAGCATAGACGAAAATTCGAGTATCTCTTAAAATGGTAGCATTTAAAGCTGAATCAGCTATATCGGCTTCAAAACCACTTTCTTCTATCATATTTAAAAAATTTGAGTAACCCATATCCTTATTATCAAGTGGTGAAAAAATTTCCTTGTGTGATAGATCAAAAAACACTTTTTCCTTTAAGGCGCCCTCTTTTGAAGACTCATTTTTTAAACTTTTTTTAGTACAGCTTGAAGCAATAATCAAAGCCAAGATTATAAATATTAAAAATTATATTTTTATCTTATTCAAATTCTGCTCCCTTCTTCTTTATTTAGGTAATCGATAAGATCCGGTTTATTTTTTATTATTTCTGGAAACCTGCGGTACAAACTTTCTGCAAAATGATAATCGAGATGAGCCGGGCTTTTTGGAATATAATCCATTACTTTACTCCATGTTTCTTCCATTTCCATACAGAGATATATAAAAACCTCATCGCCGCCATATCTTTTTATACTATTTAAAAGATTACGGTAGAGCTTCAGCCTTATCGGTTTAATGTACCTTTTCTTGCCGTCTTTCGCTTTGACTATCTCCCCATAAAAAACTTTGGATCGTGGGTAATATTTGGCAATCTCTCTTTCCATTCCAGCATTAAACCTTAATGTGCCCAGGCTTATCCAGGCAATTCTCCGGTTATCTATATTCTGGAATATATATTTGACAGTCTCTTCATAGTCTGTTTCGCCCCCAGGATAATCTATTATCGGATCAAAATGAATTCCTATCAGGTAACCAGCTGCCTGGGCTGCCTGGGCTGAATAAATTCTTTGTTCCAGGGTTGCACTACCCTTTTCCTCTTTCTTGATAATTTCCGGCGTATTGATTGACCAGGAAAAAATAGTTTTTTTACTCTTATTAATTTTTAAAAGATGTTCAATTTTTTTGGTCTTGCTTTTTAATTCCAAAAGACAGTTGGATTGCTTCCTTATAAATTCAATCAATCGTGATGAAATCGAGACCTCGGGCTCAAGAGCTAGACTGTCAGAAAGCTCACCGGTAGTAATTCGGTAGATGCGGTTTTTATTTTTTTCTATTTCCTTTAGAAGCTCATCTAAAGCCTGCTCAATATTTAAAAATATAAACGTTGCTGTTTGGTTAAGATAAAATTGCAGAAAACAATAGCTGCAATAAATGGGGCAATTTGAAATAAGGTTTAAGGTCCAGAGATTACAGCAACGGTAAGGTTCAACCATACCCGGGCATTTTTTAAATAATTTTCCCCGATGAGTCGTGAAAACAAGAGTTCTTTTGCCTTCTTTAAATGAAATCTTTGAGACTATTTTGTCTATTTCTGAACCAGTCAAATATTTTAAATTGAGATTTTTCTTATTAAGTAAAAATTGATCTAGAATTTCATTGTCTTTTACTTCCCTGTCGATATAAATATTTTTAAAATCATAGTTCATATTTTTCTATTAACTCCCAGAGCAATTTAATATTAGTTTTGTTCTTTTCATTTGAAAAAAAATCCATGACTTCCTCTAGTTGATTGGCATTATTAATTTTAAACTCGAAAGTTAAACCGGTATCTTCCAGTTTCTTGTCCCAGTCTATTTTTAAAAAATCCAATTTTTCCAAGTTAGACAACTTGTCTTCAATCTCCTGGTTAATTCCAGCTAAAGTTGGATATCTTTTTATATTGACAGCCCTTCTTATTTTAGTCATTCTTTCCCGGTCTGATAATCCGGCCTCATCTATCATATTGTCCAGACCAAGATGCATGGCAACCTGATTAAGAAGTAAGCCTTCCCTCCTGGCTACTTCCAGTAAATCGCGGCTTAGCTCTTCAAATACTGTGGCACTGGGATTCAATATAATTATAAGCTTGGCCAGGTAGTTTAGCTCACTCTGGCTCATTTTATCCAGATGCTGAAACCTTCTCCAGGGTAGTTTTTTTCTTTCAATATATTTTTGAAGCGCCTTTGGGATTTTGTCAATAAAAAGCAGTTCATCTTTGAGATGAATTGAAGGATTCAATCCTAACATAGGCATGAATAAATCAACAATTTCATTCTCGCTTACTCCGATATTTTCAAGACAGATAATTGCTCTTACTTTTTCAAAAATATTCAATTCCCTCTGTGATAAATTTTCTTTTAATGAAAATTCAAACAGGTCAGATGCTTTACAATCCGGATCAGCCAACCAGGAATACAAATCTTTGATATCCATCAATTTGGCTATTTCCAGCCGCTTGAATCCTGTAACTATTCGATATTTATTTACTTGTTTTTGAAGAAGTGGAGGATTTATAATACCCGTCGATTTAATAGCAGAAAAAAGCTCATTAAAATTAGTTTCCGGGTCAATATAACAGAAGCTTCTGTCACTGAAATCAATTTCTGTTAATTTTACTCGTTTAATCTCTTTTTTCATCATTTAATAAATTTTGATAATAATCATATTTCTGGCTATAGTATTTGGCTTGCGATTCCTTGCATCTTTTAAGGCTGCCGTCAGCGAGTATCTTTAACTTTTCAAGTAATTTTTTAATTACTGCTATTCTTTGGTCTATTTCAAGATGGGTATTTAAAATCTTTTCTAAAGCTTTAACGCGAAAGCGATCCATTCCCCAGTATCTTTGTGAAAGTTGATCTTTATGACCTCCTGTTTTGACTATTAGTTTTTCATTAATCAAACCTACAGGATATTTGGCTGTAATCCTAAGCCATAGGTCATAGTCTTCCACTACTTTAAAGCTTTCATCAAAAGTACCCACAGAATTTAAAATATCTTTGTGTATCATAACAGACGAAGGTGAAATCATGCATCGCTCTAATGAGATATCGAAAATTAATCCAGATTTTTTTTGGTGATATTTTTTTTGATTTATCCTTACTCCTTTTCTTATCCATATTTCATCAGTTTGGGAGATTAATATATGCGGATTAAGACTATGAAAGTTTATCTGTCTTAAGAGCTTATCGGGCAACCACCAGTCATCTGAATCCAAAAAAGCCAACCAGTTAAAACTACTCTCCTTGATTCCTCTATTCCTGGCAGAAGCTACTCCTTTATTATCCTGGTTGATAATTTTAATCTTTGTTTTCCCGTTCTCAATTCCCTTTAATATTTGACTGGCTTTGACATCTGAGCCATCATCAACAACAATTATTTCAGCTGGAAGGGCTTTTTGCTTCAGAACTGATTCAAAAGCCTTTTTTAATTTGTCATTTCTGTTATAGGTTGGAATTATTACACTTATTTTCATATCTTGATACTGGAAATTATCTTTCTTATTCTTTCTCCATTTATCTCATAATTATTCTTTAAATATGATTGATAATCTTTAACAGCGTCATCATCAGCGTGATCAGTAATAATCTTTAAGGCTACAAAAGGCAAGCAATACTGGTTTGAGAGATAAGCCAAATCATAGCTTTCCATATCAACCAGCTGGAAGTCTGACCTTTTTAGGAGCTCTTTTTTTAATTTTGTTGAATTTACAGGTTTTTCAGAGGAAAGCAAATTTCCAGAATTAATTTTTATATTTATTTCTTCCAATGTTTTGCTTATTAGCTCTGTATAAACCGGGTTTAATACAATTATTGAAGTTAGGGTTCCATCGTTCTTAATCTTCCTGACCATAGAGGGAAGAAACCACTCACCAACAGCAGAACAACTTTTTAAGCAACCTGCCGTACCAATATTTAATACAAAATCAGGTTTGGAAAGATTTGCCCAGAGATAATCAAATCCATGCTTAGCTTTATTTGAGCCGACTCCGGTTATCTTTACAATAATCTCATGACTTCCGATCTTCATCTTTCGCAGAGCCGAAGGTGCTTCATTTTGTTTAATAAAATCAGGCCATAAACTGCCAAGCTCAAGATGATGAGCAGTAAATAACCATATTACTCTGTTCAAAGGATACTCCAAATCACTACTAGTATATTTATAAATAATTTTATTCTAGCCTATTTAACCAGTTATTATTAAAAAAAGCACATTTTCCCGGATCTCGCTTAACATGTCCATTTTATGGTGTCATTAAGGAAGCCAGGATTTTATTATCTATCTTGATTAACTGCTTGTTTTTATATTCTTTGAATCTACTTCGAGATGTTTAATATTTAGAAGGCAAATTACAATTGCCTACAGCTAGAAATTATTTTGTCTGTTAATTATTATTTCTAAAAAGTGCCCCTGGCAGGAATCGAACCTGCACACTAGGTTCCGGAGACCTACGCTCTGATCCGTTGAGCTACAGGGGCTTTAGAAATAAAGTTAGTTTAGCATACAATTTTTATATCTCAATCTTATGAATTGGATTCTTTATCTTTCTTGATCTTCTCTACCGATGAATCAATTTTTTCATTAATATATTGAAGTCCTTTTATCATTTCATTAGAGACTGTCTTTGAGGTCTTGGCTAGCTTGAGCCTAATCTCTTCAGAGGGATTTTCTTTTATTTCATTAACGCCCTGCTTTAATTCTTCTAGATAAAAGTTTAATCTCTTAGTAATTTTTTTTGCGACCGGAGTTTCACCTAAAGCCTCGATCATTTCCGATATTTTCTTGCCAAAATTCATTAATTCAGTAGTAATCTCTTTTTCTTCGGATTTCTTTTCATTATTTTCCTCCATAATTACACCTCCTTATATTAATTTTAACTAATTATTTAATTTGGAAATATATTTGCTTGTCTAATAATACATAAAGATTAGAATATAATATAATTTAATATTGTTATAAGTTATAAATATCTTAAATGAGGTGGCAAAATTGGACCTATCATATTGTGATGCCCTAAAATTTGCTTTTGAGTTTGAGGTCAAGGGTGAAAAATTTTATAGAGAATCAATTAATAAGGTTGATGACCCGTATGCTCAAAAAGCTTTAAAATTCCTGGCAGATGAAGAAGAAATGCATATTGATAAAATCGAACGTTTTAATCAATCTCTTTTGGAAAAAGATGACTTTGACATAAATATCGAATGCAGTTCGAATCTTAATCAGTCTATTGAAAGCTTCATCAGTGATTTTATTGAAGACAAAGAAAAAATAATTATGGAAAAAGCAAGCAATATTGAAATCTATGATGCAGCTTTGGAAATGGAAAATTCCGGTTACAACTTATATAAACAAGCTTATGAAGAAAATAATGAACCTATCTTGCGTCAATTTTTTAAATTCCTGATGGACGAGGAAAGCCTTCACTATAATCTCATCTCTGCTTCTAAGAAATATACTGAAGACTCATCGTACTATTTTGAAGATTATGGAAGCTGGATTTTTGGCCAATAGCTTTCAGCCGTTAGCCATTTACTGAATCTTTTTATATAGATAATGAAGATTATTTTGCTGAATTTATTTGAATAAATTCAATAATCCTTAAATTTACTTCATCTGGTTTCTCTTCATGAGGTACATGGGCTGAACCATTAATCAAGACAAGCTCAGCATCTTTGATCCTTACTTTTAATTTCTCAGCTGTATCAACAGAAAGAAACTGATCATTTTTGCCCCAAATTATTAATACCGGTACATCTAAAGAACCTATTTCCTTGGGAATCTTAATCCTAGGATTAAGATTGTACTCTATATATGAGTTATAATATCCTTTTAATCTTTGGCTCTGAAAAAGTATTTCCTTCTCACCTGGTGTTAATTTTAATGGGTCTTTATAATTAGCAATAATCTCTCTTCTTCCAGGAATAAGATGAAGTTTTGTTTTAAATATAGCTTTTCCAAAAAACGGAATAGCATAAACTCTATTAATCAAGCCGTTTGGGTTTTCTAAACCATAGCTGTTTATAAGAACTAATGAGCCTATTTTCTTTGGGTATCGTGCTGCCAGAGCAATAGCTAGTCTCCCGCCGCCTCCATGGGCAACAAGATTAAAACTCCAATCTGTTTCAATCGAATCCATGAATGCCTTTATTAGTCCGACAACTTTTTCTTCAGAATATTCTTTTGATTTTTCTTTTTGAGATAATCCAAAAGGTGGAGTATCAAGAGCATAAATTGTAAAATTTTTAGCTAACTCATCAATGTTGTTGCGATAAGAGAATGAGGAATTACCATAATCTGGTAATAACAGCACTGGGACATCTTTTTCTCCATCCATTTGATAGTGGAGCTTATACCCTTTTATGACTTTTGTTTGGCTATTTTCAAAATAAAAATCGTTAGGATCTAGTTTTCCATCAGGAAAAATCCAAATATTTATGATAATCAGGCTTATTAGAATTAAAGTAATAAGTATGCCCAAATATATAAAAAACTTTTTAATCAATCATTTTCCTCCCAATAAAAACAGATAAATGATATTTCTCAGATTCAGAATAAATTATAGCAATTTAATATATTTAAAGATAAATACAATTACTATAATTCATCTTTTCTCTATCAAACGTAATATCTGCTTTTATACCTGTCTGCAACTTTGCCTGAGGCTTTATAGAATGGATTTACATATATATCCGAACCCATCGTCACAAATGGATGTGTCTTTATCAAATTTATCAGAAAATCACCATCTAATTTTTTTTGGTCATAAAGACATAGTATTATAACCGGCAATTGAGAAAAATCATAGCTTACCCTTGCTTCATAATCAATCCATTTCTTATAGTCTTTATCCTTCTTTAATAACCAGGCCCATTCACCGATTACTCTAAGAGCTTGCCATTTTTCCTTTTGGCTTTGAAAGATAGCTTTTTTTAAAATTTCTATTGTTTTATCAGGATCAAAACCCTCATCATTTAGAAAAAAATCATCTTGGGTAAAGAAGAGCAGTTGGTTAGAGATTAAATAATCTTCTACCCCGAAATCTTCTTCCTTTAGCTTCTTTTGAATAACATCCGCATTATCATTGCTAAATATACATATGCACTTCTGTTTAGATTCTAATCCGGTTATAAGATAAGGAATGATTACATTCATTCTTTCTTTGTCTTTTTCATAGAACGAGCAAATATGTTCCCCCAATAAGAACTTGTGCTCAGTAAAACCTACAGAAAACTTTTTATCTTCATCAAACATATATCGATCCATTTTAATCAATAAATTTAACTTCTAATAAAGTTTAAATTATAATTTCTCAATTCTTCATCTAATCAGGTAATGTTTTAGGTTTTTCTGAAAGAACCAATGATAATTTAATAATCTTTCCATCTCTATTTATGACAACTTCCACTTTCTGCCCGACTTTCTTTCGTCGTATAAAGCTTATCAGTTCTTCCATGCTCTCTACTTCTGTTTTATCAAACTTTATTATGACATCATTTTTCTTAATTCCAGCTTTTGAAGCCGGGGTATCTTTCAAGACAGTGACAACATAGGCGCCTTTTTGAATCTTTAATTCTAGTTGTTCAGCTAAGCTTTTATCAACAGTCCTTCCAGATATTCCAACAAATGGATGAGATACCTCACCTGTCTTTATAAGCTGATCGGCAACATTTATAGCCAAGTCAACGGGTATGGCAAAGCCTACACCCTGGTTTCCCATAGTTGTCGAGATTATTAGAGTATTAATACCAATAATTTGACCGGCCGCATTACAAAGAGCACCTCCGCTATTTCCAGGATTAATAGCTGCATCAGTTTGAATTAAGTCAGTCAAGGTTGTACCAGATTGAGCATCAGTTATATTTCTATTTAAGGCACTTATAATTCCTGAAGTTACAGTGTGCTCCAAAGTAAATGGGCTACCAATGGCAACAGTCAGTTCGCCAACTTCTAATTGAGAAGGATCTCCAAACTCCGGAACAGGTAGATTATCCAGGTTAACCTTAATAACTGCAATATCAGTATCGGCATCGCGGCCTATAACTCTTCCGGATACATCATCATTATCCCCAATAGTAACATATATTTTATCTGCATCTTGAACAACGTGATTATTAGTTAAAATATAGCCATCTTCTCTGTAGATAACACCAGAACCAACACCTTCTACTCCTTCTGTCTCCGGATGCCCCTCAAATAATTCCAATGACCCCTTTTGTTCAGTTCTTATATTAACTACTGACGGTTGAATTTTACTTGATACTTTGATGACAGGATTATCATTTTCCTTCCCTGGTTTGGTAGGTGTTTTTTTTAGAGGTTGGATTCTCGATGAAACATCATCATTTATAATATATTCGCCGCGAAGCATTTTCATTGGGTCTAATCCAGATAGTGCCGGAACGGCAAAGGTCGCAATCACACCTCCAATAAATGAGCTAATAAAAGCGACGATTAAGATTAGAAAACCAATTTTAAAACTAGATGAAATATTTGAACTTTCCTTTTTATTTTCTTGTTTATTATCAAGTGAAGCATTCGATGTCTTATCTATTTTCTCCTCAGAAAAAGGTTTATTTTCTTCACTCATTTTATTAGATTCTTCTTCGTTCATTTATTTTCCTCCTATTTAATTTAAAACAGTATAATAACATAATTTTTTTAAATTAATTAATTCTATATCACAATCCCAATTCTTATTATAACTCACAGTATAGTAAACAAATACCTGTTATTAATATTCTTTCCATAATACTAATTAAAAAACCTGAGAGTAACCTGAGAATTACCCTTATTGTTGAGAAAAATATTTTATTCTTAATGCAGGAAATTAATTCAGTTTATAGAAAACATAAATAAAAGAAAATTTAATTCATTTATATTGCTCTGGTTTTATGAAAGTCCTGAGGTGATAAGTGTAGGAAAGGTTAAGTTCCGAAAGTTATAGGGAATTTTTAACCATGAAAAAGCTGATAATTTCAGCAACCAGAGTTTTATTTTTGTTGATTTTTTGGTTAATTCTTGCATCTGACTTTTCCCTTTTTAACTTAATACTTGGATTTATAATAGTTATCTTGATTAATTATTTTTTCCTTTATCTGATCGGGCCGTCACCTTCATCTATAAAGCAACCTTTTTTATATCCGTTGCGTTTAACCTTATATTTTATTTCCCTGTTATGGGAAATTTTCAAAGCTAATATTGATGTAGCCACTAGAGTACTCGACCCCGATTTGCCCATAAGGCCTGAAATAGTTGAATTTAAGACAAAGTTAAGTAGTCAACTGGCTAAAACATTTTTGGCCAATTCGATTACATTGACCCCAGGAACTCTTACTGTCGATATTGCCAATGATAGATTTTTTGTTCACTGTTTAACAAATTTTCATAAGCAAGAACTTTTAAGCCGCAAGCTCGAAGGCATGGTATCAAATCTCTTCAAGGAATATTGATTATGCAAAAAAATATATTAATTTATATTAGCTTAATTCTAATATTAAATGCTTTTCTCTGCCTCTTTAGAGCTGTAACTGGCCCCACTATAAACGACCGGGTTATGGCCGTAAATGTTATAGGCACTAAAACATTAATTATCTTAGTTTTAATATCTTACATTTACAAGCAAATCTTCTATGTCGATACTGCAATAGTCTATGCCTTATTGAATTTTATTATTGCCATCGCTGTCTCCAGGTATATTGAGACTAGGAGTATCTGATATGCTGGAAAATCTTCAATTTATAAGCTTTATAGCTTTATTAACAATTGGAATATTTTTCTTCCTGGTCGGGACACTAGGTCTACTGAGATTTCCTGATATATATTGCCGGCTTCATGCTACAACTAAATGCGATACCCTGGGCGCGGGAGCAATATTGTTAGCTTTAGCATTATATGAACCAAGTTTTATTAATATTATAAAATTAATGCTCATCGCCATCTTTGTATTAATCTCAAGTTCTACTTCAGGTCATGCCATATCTCGATCCTGTCTTAAAAGAGGCATAAAGCCCTGGACAAAAGGAGCTGAATAAAATGATTCTTCGGCTTGATTTAATATTGATGTTTTTCCTAATCATAACCGCTCTATCGGTTGTCTTTACCAGAGATTTGCTTGCTGCAGCAATTATTTTTTCCGCTTATAGCCTGATTATGGCAATTGTCTGGCAACAACTTGGAGCACCAGATCTTGCCATTACTGAAGCAGCTGTTGGTGCGGGAGTAACAACAGTACTTTTTATAATAACTATCAGCAAGACTGTTAGAAGAGAGGATTAATGAAATTTATATTGATTCTCCTTCTGTTAATGCTTATCTGGATAGCTTTCTTTATGGTCGCTTTAGAAATGCCAGAAATGGGAAATATTAACAATCAATCAAATCAGCATATAGTCAAGAGATATCTATATCAGGGCGAAGAAGAATCTGGAGCCAAAAACGCTGTTACTAATATTATTCTTAACTATAGGGGCTATGATACGATGGGTGAAGTAACAGTAATTTTTACTGCCCTTTGGTCAATTCTGGCAATTCTAACCAGAGAAAGACCTGGAGGTTTCTCCACCAATGTTGACACTTCTCCTATCTATTCAAGCCTGATTATTAAAACTGTTGTTAGGTTCATGGTGCCTTTAATTTTGCTGCTTGGTATGTATTTAATATTTCACGGAGAGGATACTCCCGGAGGCGGTTTTCAGGGTGGGGCTGTGATCGGTGCAGGATTAATCATTTTTACCCTGATCTTCTCTCTTGAAAACTCTGTTAAAAAGATCTCTGTAAATTTTCGCCTTTGTTTTGAAAGTCTAGCTATTCTTTCTTTTCTACTCATAGGTATTATAAGTCTTTTTCTAGGCCTTAATTTTCTAAATTTCAACTACCCTCTTTTCCCGGCAAGCCAAATTTTATTCTGGAGAAGATTTTTGATGATGATTATCGAATTAGGTATTGGATTGGCCGGGGGTAGCATTATAACATCGATATTTTTCGCCATTGAAAGGTTAAAGAAGATTGATTAATTTAAGTAAAATATTACCAAATTTCAATTACGTCGTTTCCTTTACCCTATTTGTGATCGGCCTCTACACAATAATTAATAAACAAAACCTTATTAAGAAATTTATGGGTTTCAATATTATCGAAACATCGGTCTTTTTATTGATAGTCTCTATCGGTTCGGTAAGGAAAGGAAATGCTCCAATTGTCGAAAAAACCGGAGAGGCAATAAAGTATGTAAATCCACTTCCTCAAGCCTTAATCTTAACAGGCATTGTTGTAGCAGTAAGCACTACAGCTTTAGCTCTAACTCTTATTATTCGGCTTTATGAGCACTGTGGAACGCTGAATGCCAACGAGATAAGGAAACTTGAATGAATACTTCCAAGCATTTTGTCATATTATTAGTTGTTTTTCCTTTATTGGCAGCAACCATTGCGCCGTTAGTAGGCAAAAAACGGAAAAAATTTGTTGCCTACTGGGCAATTTTCTGGACTTCTCTTACCGCAATGGTAGCTCTTTATCTGACAGTCTTTTCCTACCCATTCAATAGCTTAAAAAAAACAGAGATAACATATATTATTGGTAATTGGCCAAGGCCTTATGGCATTGAAATTAGGTTTGATCAATTCAGCACATCTTCTTTAGTTATTACTGGCTTGACTCTTTTGATACTTATATATTCCTTAAGGTACATTGAAAAATCACTTCCTGAAAATAAAATTACTCCTTACTATACATTGGTTCTTCTATTAATAACTGGAATGAACGGGTTTGTTATAACTGGCGACCTGTTTAACCTGTTTGTCTTTTTAGAAATATTGTCATTGAGTTCTTATGCCTTAACAGCGATAAGCGGTACCAAGCTTGCCGAGATGGCAGCCTTTAAGTACTTAATAGTTGGAGCTCTCTCTTCGGTATGTATTCTTTTAGCTATAGCCCTTCTCTACAGCATAACCGGATCTTTAAATATGATCGATATTGGAAGACAGATTAGTGTTATTAATCCATCAAAACTAGTCTTAGTTATGTCTTTTGCCCTTTTTGCCATAGGGTTTAGTGTCAAGTCGGCAATTTTTCCTCTTCACATATGGTTACCAGATGCCCATTCAATTGCTCCTTCATCAGTAAGCGCTCTTCTATCCGGAATCGTTGTTAAAATTGGCATTCTGGGAATTATCAGAATCCTATGGATTTTTAGAATGGCTGATAATGCTATCAATCTAAAAGCCTTCTTAAATCTATTCGTCTGGCTTGGGGGTATATCAATTATAATGGGAGCTTTCTTTGCTTTTTTCCAGAATGATATTAAATTAATGCTAGCTTATTCGACAATCTCTAATATCGGCTATATCAGCATGGGAATCGGCCTCTTTAGTCATTTCAGCCTTCTCGGAGCTGTAATCCACATCTTCAATCATGCCATTATCAAGACTACTCTATTTTTATGTGCAGGCTCAATAATTTACCGGACAGGTTACAGGTTACTCTCTGATTTACGGGGCGTTGCTAAAAATATGCCAGTAACTTTGGGTAGCTTAGCTATTGGAGCTGTCTCAATTGTTGGTATACCACCTACCAGTGGTTTCATATGCAAATGGTATATTGCTTTAGGAGCATTGGAAGCAAATCGTATTTTCTTTGCTATTATTCTTTTGTTTGGAGCTCTTCTTATATTTGGTTACTATATCAAAATTATAAATACTGCCTATTTTAAGCAGCCTCTTACAAAAGATAAACTAAAAGGTGTTAAAGAATCTCCTCTTTCAATGACTATTCCAATAGGTATCCTGGCAGTATTATGTATTGTCTTCGGTGTAGGTGCAATCATACCAATAAGTTATATTGATCCAGCTGTTAAGGCACTTTTAGCATAGTGAGGTAAACATATGATTTATGATATTCGGCCACTTCTAGCGCCTACTATTTCTATAATATGTGCTATTTTAATTGCTCTTACCGGTAAAAATGCATATTTTAGAAGATTTTGGAGTATCTCGGCCAGCGTCTTTAAGTTTTTGATTGTACTGTCGATGTTAAGTGGGTCACTTCAAGGTAATATTTACTATTACCAGTTAATCCCTTTTTCAAGAAATATTGTCATCAATTTTAGAGTAGACCAACTAGGAATGTTTTTTGCCCTGGTATCATCCACTCTCTGGGTAGCAACAACTATTTACGCAATTGGCTATATGGAGCCTGAACATAGTAAACAGAGATTCTTCACTTTTTTTGCAATATGTGTCTCTTCTACAGTCGGTATTGCTTTTGCCGGTAATCTTTTCACTCTTTTTATTTTTTATGAGATGTTGACCATAGCCACATACCCTTTAGTGATTCATGAGGAGACCCCTGAAGCAATGAAAGCCGGGCGTAAATACTTAGTCTACACTTTAACCGGTGGAGTTATGATTTTACTGGCCATAGTTTTAACTTTTCATTTAACAGGAAAGACAGACCTTGATCAAAATGGCATTTTTGGCCAGGATATAAATTTAAGAACCTTGTATTTAGTTCTTTTTCTTTTTATTTTTGGTTTCGGTGTTAAGGCAGCGATTATTCCCGTACACAGCTGGCTACCTTCTGCTATGGTTGCCCCGGTACCGGTAACTGCCCTTCTTCATGCTGTTGCTGTTGTAAAAGCTGGCGCTTTCGGGATTATTCGAGTCATATACAACATCTTTGGCGCTGATTTAATAAAAACAATGAGAGCTGATCATATTATTGCTTACATCGCCTCATTTACCATCATAGGTGGCTCTATAATGGCCATTTTACAGGATAACATAAAACGTAGATTAGCCTATTCAACAATAAGTCAACTTTCCTATATTATTCTTGGAGCTGCCCTGGTTACTCAAATGGCCACAACTGGAGGAATTGTCCATATAGCCAACCAGGCATTCATGAAAATAACTATGTTCTTTGCCGCCGGAGCCATCTATAGGAAAACGGGTCTAACTAATGTAAGCCAGCTGGATGGTATAGGTTATAAAATGCCTATAACCATGGCAACCTTTACTATCTCATCACTTGGCATGATGGGGCTTCCTCCCTTTGCCGGTTTTATAACTAAATGGTATCTATCTTTAGGCGCTCTCCAGGCTAAACAAATTATATTTGTAATAGTCATGGCATTAAGCTCCTTATTAAACGCTGTCTATTGGCTGCCTATAATTTATAAAGCATTTTTTAAAAAACCCGTAGATAAAAAAGTTAAAACTTCTGAAGCCCATTGGACTCTGGTTTCCTCGGGTTTAATAACTACTGTTTATGTTATACTTCTCGGCTTGCTGGCTGATATTCCAGGGCTTCCATTATCTCTGGCCAATGAAGCTGCAAAAAATCTTCTAAGGTAGGGGGTCTCAGTTGGAAAAAAGCTCAACGCTTCCGGTAATAATATTTTTAGTACCACTTTTTGGTTCTTTTGCTGTCTATATATTTGGAAGAAAGAGTTATCAAATACGGGCAATATTATCAATAATTATAGTTCTTTTAACTCTGCTTCTAGTTATTTTTCTTACCAGTTTTGCTCTTGAAGGAACAATTTTAGAGAACAAATTAATCCATATTATTCCCAATATATGGTTTTATTTTAGAGTTGATGCGCTGGGTTCAATTTTTACTCTTACTGCAGCTATTCTGTGGTCATTATCTACTCTTCATTCATACTATTATATTCAGGGTCAGCCAGACAATCTTCGATATTATTTCTTCTTGCTTCTATGTTTTTCCTGGTCTCTGGGTATAGGATTATCAGGAAATCTATTCACTTTATTCATATTCTATGAGTTATTTTCAATCTCTACCTATCCATTGATTATCCAGGAAGAGACTAAGGAAGCATTCAGAGCTGGTTTAAAATATATAATCTATATTTTGCTCGGTGGCTCTTTAATCATTTTTTCTGTGGTCTTTTGTTACAGTTTGGTCAATTTTATGCTCTTTAATATGGTTGGAATTCTACACAGTATTGATAATATCCTCTACCTTAAAATACTATTCTGGACATTTATTATTGGCTTTGGAGTTAAAGCAGCCATTATGCCATTACATGGGTGGGTACCTGATGCTCACCCGGTTGCCCCGTCTCCTTTCAGCGCAATTCTATCCGGAATAATGGTAGTAGCAGGAGCTTTTGGCATCTTACGGGTAATCTATAATATATTTGGGCCAGAAATCATTCCTAGCCTTGATGTCCAACCGATACTTGGTACATTAGCAAGTATTACCATAATACTATCCTCGATTATGGCTATTGAGCAAGACAATCTAAAAAGAAGATTAGCTTATTCTACTATCGGTCAAATGTCCTACATAGTCTTAGGAGCTATAATTCTTACACCACAAGCAACCTGGGGAGCCATGGTTCATATAATCAACCATGCAACCATGAAGGGGACTCTTTTTCTTTGCGCTGGAAACATAATTAAAGAAACAGGAATCAAAAACGTCAGCCAGATGAGAGGTATCGGCAAACAACTGCCGCTGACTATGTCAGCTTTCACAATTGCCGCTTTGGGCATGATTGGTTCTCCACCATTTGCCGGCTTCATTAGCAAATGGTATCTATGCCTTGGTGCAATCAGCGATGGAAAATTTATTTACGCCCTAGTCTATCTGTTAAGTTCGCTGCTTGGAGCAATCTATTTTTTACCTATAATCTATACTGCTTTTTTCCAAAAAGATGACAAAAATGATTTGAAAGAAAAAAGACCTGTATTGCAAAACTCAATTTCAAAAATTGAGACTCACTGGACTATGCTTGTTCCAGTTATTGTAGGATCCCTGCTCATTATTATTCTAGGAATTGCTGAAGGGCCATTTCAACCAATCTTGTTAAGCAAAATCATGACCAGAATTATTTTCTTCGGGGGTAATTAATTTGGAGCAAGTAGAGACGATTAAGAGTTTTTTACCGGCTTTAATTATATTAACACCTTTTTCTGGTTCATTGATTTTGCTACTAATCAGGGGGAAAGTAAAACTATACCTGCCCATAGTTATTGTTAGTTCCCTCCTGACTAATATCTTAACCTGGTTAATGTACAAACCGATAATCCTAAATAAAAAAATTATTGTTTATGATTATCTTCTCCTATCACGCAGTCTTAATTTTAAAATTGACCAAATTAGTCTTTTATTTGCCATACTTACATCATTTATCTGGCTTACGGCCTCAATATTTGCTTCAAGTTATATGAAGCATGAACATAAAAAAAATCGATTCTTTGCTTTCTGGTTAATCTGCCTGGGCGCCAATTTAGGAGTTGTTATAACAGGTGATTTATTCAGCCTATTTATCTTCTTTGAAATTTTAGGATTTGCCGCCTATCCATTGATAATCCATGAAGAAAATGAAGAGTCATTAAAGGCTGGGACAAAATATTTATTTATGACAATATTTGGAGGTTTATCCCTTCTTTTTGGGATATTATTCTATGCTTCCTACGGAGGATTATCACTTGAAATAGTTCCAAGTTTAGCGAAACTGCAAGATGCTTCCATCTCAGTCAAAGTAATAATAAGCTTTTTAATGATAACCGGTTTTGGGGTTAAAGCCGGCATGATTCCAGTTCATATATGGTTGCCTGACGCTCATCCAGCAGCTCCTTCTCCGGCCAGTGCCCTTCTTTCTGGAGTTATGATTAAAGCTGGCGCATATGGAATCTTCCGAGTCCTGTTCAGTATTTTTCGGCCACCAGAAGCCAACCATGAATCTATAGAAATTGAGAAAATGTGGGCATCTACCAGTCAATTAGGTTCATATCTTATTTGGATTGCCATAGTTACTATGTTTTTAGGAGTTATAATGGCTTTACTTCAGGAGAATTCAAAAAGAATGCTTGCTTATCACAGTATCAGCCAAATGGGATATATATTACTTGGCTTTGGTATAGGTGCATATTTAGGTGAAGAAGGAGTACTTGGATGGTCAGGCGGTATTTACCATCTAGTCAACCACGCTTTATTTAAAGCTTGTCTCTTTTTAGCCGTCGGAGCGGTTTTTTACAGGACAGGCGAATTGAATATGTATAAGCTTGGTGGTCTTTGGCGAAAAATGCCATTCACAGCTCTATTCTGCTTTATTGCTGCTTTTGGAATTAGTGGCTATCCTTTTTTCAACGGTTTTATAAGCAAATCTCTATTACACCATGCTGTTATTGAATCTTCATCTTTTGCTAACTTGGGAGGAGTAAATATTACCGAAATATTTTTTATCCTTACCGGTGCAGGTACAATTACTTCTTTTATCAAATTAACCATCTTTACTTTTACAGGCAAAATGCCTGATAAATATAGTAATGTAAAAGAGGCTCCTCTATGGCAAAATATGGCCATGCTGTTTCTGGTAGTTTTTATTATTATCCTGGGTTTGTTCCCCCAGTTGATATTAAAAACATTTATCTACCCTGTTCTCCATTTATCTGGATTTGCCGAGAAACCGGTTGAGCATCTTGTTGGTTTTCAAGCTTTTACTGCTGAAAATTTTATGGGAATAATTGAGTGTTTTTTAGTTGGATTGGTTTTATATTTTATTGGTACCAAATATGGCCTATTCCATCTTCATTTCCCAAAATGGTTTGGTGTCGACTTCTGGTACTCTTTTCTGGCAAGAAGTTTTCTTAAGTTTTCCGAACATTTGTACATTGTCTATAAGGGTATCTCGCAAATACTTTTCAACATTATTCGCTTAAATATTTATATAATCAGAAACCTAATAGAAGTCTGGCGTAGGTTATACAATGAAATGGTTCTGGTCTTTATCCTTGGAGACGCCAAAGGATTTGAGGATGAGATTTCAAATAGAATAGTTGATGCTTTATCGTCTGAATTTTCTCAAGATGACCTCAGCGTAATTAAAAAGGCATCATTGAACCTATCACACTCGCTCAACCAAATCAGGCAGGATATAACTTTAAAAAAACCTATAAAAACTAAAGGTCTAACTCTTGATGAGGAACTACCATCCGATAAAATGGGGCTTATTCAAAACACTTTTTCGCAACTATCAAGTATTTTAGGTAAAGAAAAAATAGAACTTGTCTTAGAAAGGTTTCAAATAGAATATAGAAGAGCCCGTGATAAATACCATAAAATTGATCAAACAATTTTTGAAAAAATTGATAATTGGATAACCGGTATGGTCAGAATTACAGTCGAGCTATTAATGGAAGAAAGAATTCCTTGGACAGTTGAAAAGTATATATCAGAGCAGGAAATCACAAATACCAGAAAGGCTATTTATCAATATACTAGAGATTTTAGTTTAAATGTCTTCATAATTGTTCTGGTCTTTCTTGTCTTTTTGCTGGTATTAATTCAAAGCAATAATTTGATTAATTTATAACCCTATAAAAGTCAGGAAAGAATTCGGATAAATTCCCAGAATCAAAATAAGAATTATGCTGATGATAATCGAAATATTAAGGGTTGGCGATAGAACTAAGGTTCCTTTCTTAGTATCTTTCAGATACATCGACCTTGCTATTTTAATATAATAACCAAGAGACAATACACTGTTAAGTACCCCAAATAAAGCTAGCCAGGCCATTCCCCCATCAATAGCTGCACCGAATAGATATAGCTTGCCGATAAATCCACCAAGTGGTGGTATTCCAACTAGAGAAACAAGAAACAGAACCATTGCCAGTGAAATAAGGCCGTTTCTTTTATGGAGTCCGTTAAAATCTTCTATATTTATATCTTCCTTCCCCCTGCCAATAGATAAAATAATCAAGAAAATACCAATATTTGCCAGGGAATAGACAAAAAGATAAAAAAGTAATGATTTATAGGCAAACTTTGTACCAACTCCTAAAGCGATCAAAAGATAGCCTGCGTGAGCTATGCTGGAATAAGCCATCATTCTTTTTACATTTTTTTGTGCCAGGGCAATAATATTTCCAAAAGTCATGGTCAAAGCAGAAATCAAAGCGAAAAATAAAAGCCAGTCTTCAGAAAGAGCCGCATATACAAAAGGGTATAAGCGGAGCAAGACGGCAAAAGCGGCAATTTTAGGACCGGAAATTAAGTAAGTAACTGTTGCAGTTGGTGCTCCTTCATAAGTATCAGGCGCCCAAAAGTGAAAAGGGAAAGCTGCAACTTTAAAGAGTAGACCGAAAGCTATCAAAACCATGCTTAGCCTAGCTATTGTAAGGTCAAAATTTTCTGATAAAAAAATAGCAATTTTCCCGTATTGAGTGCTGCCGCTCAATCCGTAAAGCATTGACATTCCTAAGATCATAATTATCGAGGCAATCATTCCCAGTAAGAAGTATTTAATAGACGCTTCCATGCTGCGTGAATCATACTTGTTAAAACCAACCAGTATATATACAGGTAATGCAGTAAGTTCAATACCCAAATAAAGAACTATTAAATCATTTGCTGAAATCATTACCATAGCTCCAAATACTGAGAAGAGAAGTAAAAGCAGAAATTCCCCTCTCCCCCTGGAAAGAGTTCTTTCTGTGGTTAATCCAAGAAAGATTAATGAAACGCTAAAAAGAAGAATAAGCTTTGCAGAATCGGCTAGGCTATCAAAAATCAAGGAATTATTAAAAATTTCACCTTTCTGGCCGCTGAAATACAAAATTACCCCAAGAGCAATAATTATTCCCGAGAGGGAAACCCAACTTAAGATAATTTTTCTCTTTCGCCCTAAAAATAAATCAAGCCCCAATACGCTTATAGCTGCACTGAATACAGCTAGCTCCGGCCAGACAAACTTAAGGTTAAAATCCATTAAATTCCCCCTGCAAACCTAACAATATTCAATATTTGAGATACAGCTGGATCAATTATCTTTAGAAAGTATCCCGGATAAACTCCTATGTAGACAATTAAAATTATCAGTGGTATAAAAGTGGCCAGCTCTCTCAGGTTTACATCGGTTAGATTCTTATATTTATCAGATAAAGTACCTAAATTTACTCTCTGGATCATCCAGAGCATGTAACCCGCTGTTAAAACTATCCCAATTGTGGCAATAATGGCAAATGTGCGGTAAACAGGAAAAGTTCCTACTAAAACTAGTAACTCCCCAATAAAACCGCTTAAACCCGGCAAGCCCAGAGAAGCAAATGAGGTAAAAGCCAAAATACCGGCTAATAAAGGAATCTTGCCCTGCAGGCCACCTAGTTTAGAAATTTCTCTAGTATGCGTCCGATCATATATGGCACCGACTAATAAAAATAACATTCCGGTTATTGTTCCATGATTAAACATCTGGATGACAGCTCCATTTATACCAATAGTGGTACCAGCAGCAATTCCAAGCATTATATAACCCATATGGCTTACACTTGAATAGGCGACAAGCTTTTTAAGGTCTTTCTGAGCCATAGCCACTAATGCACCGTAAATAATATTTATAATAGCTATGACCGCAATGAAATAAGCAAATCTCTCAAATGCTTCCGGTAAGATGGGAATGCTGATTCTTATAATTGCATAAGAGCCCATTTTCAACAAGACACCGGCCAGAATCACAGATACAGCTGTCGGAGCTTCCACGTGTGCATCGGGCAACCATGTATGGAATGGAAATATAGGCACCTTAACCGCAAATCCAATAAATAAAGCGAAGAAGATTATATTCTGCCAGACTATGCTAAGAGGAGCACTTATCAGTTCAATCATGTTAAAGGTATTAAGTCCGGTTATAAAATAGAGGCCGAGTATTCCCAGCAGCATTATTACGCTTCCAAGTAATGTATATAGAAAAAACTTAATTGCTGCATATTCTCTTCTCGGCCCTCCCCATACCCCTATCAAGAAATACATGGGAACTAAAACAATCTCCCAAAAGAAATAGAAAAGTATAAAATCTAGGGAAGTAAAGACACCTATCATACCTGTTTCCAGAAGAAGTAATAAAGCAAAATAATGCTTAACCCTGAGATCAATCTTCCAGGAAGCAATTATTGCCAGCATCGATAGCAGGGTCGTCAGAACTATAAGTGGGAGTGAAATTCCATCAATTCCCATATAATACTGTATGCCCAGTGATTCTATCCATCTGTACTTCTCAACAAATTGAAATCCACTCGCCTCCCTATCAAAGAGTATCCATAAAACAACTGACAGGATAAAAGTCGCTGAAGCAAATTCTAAGGCCAGTAATTTTATCGATTTCTCCTCTTTCTTATTCATAAATATGATTATTAATGCCCCTGCTAAAGGCAAAAAAACCAATGCAGTCAAGATAGGAACTTGCATCTTTATCCTCCTCTAAAAACAAAGAATACTATGATCATCAGGATGGAAATCATCATCAATATTGCGTAGCTCTGGATATAACCAGCTTGAATTTTACGAAACTCCCGGCCGGTAATTTTAAAAGCACCGCTTACCCCGTTGACTATTCCATCGATAACAAACAGGTCAAAAATACCGGACAGCTTAGAAGAAAGCACTGTAAGCTTACTTGTGCCGTTGACTATTCCATCGATCAAGTAAAGGTCAATTATAGCCAGCCCTTTACTCAACCCGATAACCGGTATAACAAATAAAAAATTATATATTTCATCAAAATAATATTTGTTAGCTAACAAATTATAAATCAAAGAAAAAACTCTTTTGATACTCTTTAAGCTAATAACACGGCGATAATAAACCAAATAAGCCATATAAATACCGAACAGAGCCATAAAAGAAGAGATAAAAATAACAAACCAGCTTGGTTCAGCATGGTGGGCATAGGGAGAGCTGACGAAACGGCCAAACCAGTTCCCGAATAGTGGTGTATTGACTAAGCCAGCCGTAATGGAAAGAAAGGCAAGAATCATTAATGGCCAGGTCATATTGGCCGGAGATTCATGTGAATGGCCTTTCTCTTCTCCAAAGAAAACTACAAAACAAAGCCTGAACATATAAAAGGCAGTCAAGAAAGCAGTAAGTTCACCGATAGTAAATATAAGATAATTACCAGAAGCAAAAGAGTCGAGTAAAATTTCATCTTTGCTCCAAAAACCTGCCAGTGGAAAGACTCCGGCAATAGAAAGCGAGGCAATGATAAAAGTGGCAGAGGTAATTTTCATACTGCGCCCCAGGCCACCCATCTCTTTAATATTTTGAGTATGAGTCGCATGTATAACACTACCTGCTCCAAGAAAAAGCAGAGCTTTGAAAAAAGCGTGGGTCATTAGATGAAAGACTCCAGCCGTATATCCACCTACCCCCAGAGCAAAAATCATATAACCTAGCTGGCTTATGGTTGAATAGGCAAGTATTTTCTTAATATCTTCAGCCACTAAAGCTATTGTGGCTGCCATCAGGGCAGTTATAGTGCCAATGATAGCCACTGTTGACATAGCTGTTGCCGATAAATGAAAGAGCGGGAAACTCCTGGCAACTAAGTAGACTCCGGCTGCAACCATAGTGGCGGCATGAATTAATGCACTTACCGGAGTCGGGCCGGCCATTGCATCGGGCAACCAGACATGCAGAGGAAATTGAGCAGATTTACCTATTGCCCCGCAAAAAATAAGAATAGAAGCAGCTGTAACAGTTATCAGGGGCATAGCTTCAGCAGCTTCAAAAATATTTTGAAAACCAAAGCTACCTGTAACTGTAAATAGAGTCATTATACCGATAAAAAAACCAGCATCGCCAATTCTGGTTACGATAAAAGCTTTTTTGCTAGCTTGATGAGCCTCTTCTTTTTCAAACCAGAACCCAATCAACAGGTATGAGCACAAGCCAACTAATTCCCAGGAGATGTAAAGCTGTAAATAATTATCAGCGATGACCAAGCTCAGCATGGAAGCGGTAAAAAGCGAAAGCGCTGCATAATACCAGTTAAATCTGATATCCCCATGCATATAACCTCTCGAATAGATTTGAATCAAAGTAGCCACAATTGATACGACAACCAACATCAGGGCGGCCAAGCTGTCAATTTGAAAACCCATCTGGATCCGGTAGTTTCCAATTACAACCCACTCAAAACCAGCTAGGAATTCTTGGCCTGATACAACTTTAAAAAAAACAAAGAATGAAAGAAAAGATGATAGGCTAATACAGGCTATTGAAAAATAGGACGCAAAATCATGCCTCTTTTTGCCAATAAAAAGCAGGACTATAAAAGCTATCAATGGCAACACGGGTATTAAAACAATTAACAAGTTCATAATCTTAAGGAATAACTACTTATATACCTCCTTACCATTTCATAAGATTTATTTCATTTATATTAATTGATTTATTGTTACGATATATTGATAAAACTATGGCCAGGCCTACCCCAATTTCACAGGCAGCAATCACCATGACAAAGATGGCAAAAATTTGTCCAATAACTATTTTGGGTGTCAAATAAGCTGAAAATGAAAGTAAAGTAATATTTACCGCGTTGGCCATGAGCTCAAGGCTCATCATGATTTGAATTACACTGCGTTGAGACAAAAGGCCATACAAACCGATTGAAAAGACAATAAAGGCCACGATTAAATAATGATATAAGCTAATCATTCCCCGTTATCCTCCTCGTCTTCTTCTTTTGAAAGATATACGGCTCCAATCAAGGCAACTAAAAGAATGACCGAGGCAAGTTCAAAGGGGAAAAGATATTTTGTAAACAACAACTCTCCTAATTTACTTAGATCGGCCGGTTCTGCACCAATAGCTTTTACACCGCTAAAAAAAACTGTGGCCAAAATCAATGTCAGGCAAAGAGCCGATGAGACAAGAATTGAAACTAGAACTTGCAGCTTAAAGATTCGCTTGGCTCGGCCAATTGT
>CAYFWW010000010.1:0-21052 GCA_964346985.1 uncultured Actinomycetota bacterium | reverse complement strand
ACCTCGTTACCTTCTGAATTAAAAAATCTCACCTCTACTTGAGCATTGGCCGAGTCAACATTTTGAATAATAAACGGAGTCGTCCAGCCGAAATAATTCCTGGTTATATTTGGCAGATATACATCTGTAGAACCTTCCGGGAAACCTTCATAAGCCATTGAAAATTCTTTAGCATGCTCATTGACAATAACTGAAACAGGCCTATTTGAATAGATAATTGCCGACCCTTGATATGAACCAGGTAAACTAACAATTGAAGCAGGGTTTACAGACCAGGAAGCTCCAGGTTTGACTGAGTTGCTCGAAACCTGGTGAATATTTTGACCCTTTGAATCAAAGAAATATACTGTCATGCTTGCCGAAGAGCTATCGAGGTTTTGGATTATCAAAGGTGTATTCCAGCCTGCATAACCGCTTGCTATATTTGGCACATAAACAGAATAAGGCGAACTTATGTTTATTCCAGAATAATAAAAGTTCAATATCCAGGACCAGTCTTTACCATTATCAGCCCAATATTTTGAGCCCCATTGATGCATATGGTTGCCATCAGTCGGACTGCCATCGTAAGTTCCGGCATGATAAAAAGACTGAAAAATCTTGCTGCTCCTGGTCATATTGAAAGCCCAGGTTTCATCCACAGCTTTACCGGAATTTGTATACCAGGTAGGTATATAGACCTGGTAATTTACAGTATTGTCAACATCTCCTCCTGCGCTTTGTACATCGCTTAACTTAGTCGGTTCTGTATTTACCCAGTACCAGCCATAATTCTTTACAGCCATAGCTCCCGCTTTTAAAGAATTTATATTCCAGGAATCTATCCATTCATGAGATAGAACAGACTTCACATAAGTCTTAAAATCCACTCTATCCACTCTGATAATAGGATTAGATGTATTACCCGGAGGATCACCGGAGCGGATTGCCACATCTATATAAGGTGGGGGGCTAAAATCAGAATAATAATCATAAGTAATTCCAAAATCACCTTGCCCCTCAGGTAGATTGGTCACCGATTGCTGGCCGGTATATATTTTGGGAGTACTCGCGTCATAACTAATAGTTTCATCACCAGCAGATAACCTGGCCTCCACATTCAAAATATTTCCACTCAATAATTTCTCGTTCTTGACCATGAAATCTCCATATCCATCTTTTGTGACAAGAATATCTATTTCTTGGGAAAAATCATTGACCGGAATATTTGAAATTAAAAAGTTTCCTCGATGGTCAGAGTATGTATTTAAACCAAGAGGCTTGATTTCAATTTCTGCTTTTGAAATAGGCTTTTTGTCTTGAGCATTTATCACTTTTCCTCTAATAGAACCTTGGCCATCCCGGTTATTAAATATATCAGATGAAGCTTCATCCATTTGATATAAAAGAAAAGAATAAAGAAAAAATAAAAAAAAGACTGCATATAATATATAATTTTCTCTATTTGTTCTCATTATCATAATCATGATCAATTCAAAGATTGAACTATCTCTATATTGTATAACGAAAATTTATAACTCACTAAAAACAGCTATATATATATTATTATCTTTCACCTTAAACAAAAAATCATAGTAAGTTGAACATTTGTTAGACATTTTAAATAATGTGAATCTTATGGTGAAAACATATTTCTAGCCAAATATCTGAACGACTCTCATAACAGAAGCGCTAATCAAAGGTATAGCAAAATTATCACTTACACCGATAGGCAAAAGCTCTGTAATTGCGGCTGATAAAGCTCCAAGCACAATAAATATCGGGGGCAACGGTATTATAAATGACCATATAAATCCTATTATTGTTGCTGATATAAAGTAGGCAACCGTTCCTTCCAATGTCTTATTAAAGATTTTTATCCTTCCAAACTGCAAGCCGCTAAATTTGGCAAACATATCACCAAAGATCAAAAAGATGATAGCCATAGAGGCAATGTTCTTTTCAAAAAGCATGATAGTTAGAAATATTGATGTTAAAAACTGGCTTGCCGATGAGAAAGTATGCCTTTCATTCTCTCTAAAGAAGAAGTTTAGTTTTCTAAAAAAGAAAAAATTTAATTTATTCCAAATCAACCTGGCTATATCAATAGATACAAAAAATAGGGTTACAGAACCGATTAGAGTCAATAATGAATTTCTATCTATAAAAAGTAGCAGGACCGGAAAAGATATGGCCAAAGGCCTTAAAATTACCCTTAAATGAAGAATTGCTTCTTTGGTCTCAGATTTTAATTTAAAAGTCTTTCTTTGAACGATACTAAGCATATTTATTAAAAAAATGTGAAAAATAACAAGTCCAGAAAAGACTGCCAGATAAGTCGAAGGAGAAGAAAAAAGAATTACTAAATAAAGAACCGGAGGTATCAATATTCCAAGAATGCTTCCCTTCCTGAAAATAATTAAAAGTATTAGAGTGTATGCTATAAGAAAAAGAAAAACTTCATAAGAGAATTTTCCATTAATCAATATTATCAATAGATAGGTAAGCAAAAGTCCGGTTGAAGTAGCAACACCGTGCGCTCCTTTAAAACCAAGATAAAATGGAAACATATGGCCAATTACAGCCAAAATACCGCTTAAATAGATAAAAAAGATGGATGCACCGAGGTAATAAGCAATACCCATAACCCCAAAACCTTTAACAGTGTCAAATAGAGCAGTTATTACTGCTGGCCAAAGTCCTATGACATGGTAGACATTGGACGTACCAGCATTACCTGTGCCATGTTTACGTATATCAATATCCTCAATAAGCCTGCCCAGCCAATAGGCAGGTAATATGCTTCCAATAATATAACCTATTAATCCTGCAATAATCCCAGTAAACACAAATAAATTTTATCATGAATTGACTTAATAAAATCATCTGGTCTTTTTCTTATTCAAAACTAATTACTTATCTTTTAATTTGACAATTCGTTCCATTGACAATTTATATTTTTACTTTATACTTCATACTTTATGGAAATTTATAAAATACAAGGTCTAATAGCTAATTGTTTTTTGATTAAGCAATCTGACAAGCTTTTCCTTTTTGATACCGGTTACCTTGGTCTCGGAAAAAGGATAATAAAAAAGATTTTCCATATTGGGAAAAATCCAAGTGACCTTAGTTTAATCCTTGTCACTCATGCTCATCTTGATCATTTTGGTGGCTTATTTGATGTTTACCATCACTCAAAAGCAATAATCGGTTGCCATGAGTATGAATTTAAAAGAACAAGCATGGGCAGTAAAAAAATCTCGCCAGCTATCTCTAAGGCTGGCCAGTTTGTCAGTGGTTTGGCCAGCTTATCTCTTCCTTTTATTAAATCAAAAAGAGTTCTTCCTCATATCAAAGTAAAGGATGGCATGTCGCTTGAAGGATTTGGCCTTAATGCCCAAGTAATTCATACACCAGGCCATACTAAAGGCCATATTTCAATAGTATTAGAAGAAAGAGTAGCCTTTACAGGTGACCTTATAATGGGAAAAACAATTACAAATCAAAAACCACACCTTGGTATATTTGCAGAAAATATCAATGAAATATATGAAAGCTGGATGAAAATCTTAAAAACCGGAGCTAAAGTCTTTTATCCTGCTCACGGAAGACCTTTTACAGCTTCTGAGCTTGAAGTTGCAATCGAGGAAAATATCTAATTTTTCCTTTCGAATCATATTCCCTGACAATAATCTATTAAAAATTTAAAGAACAAATTCAATCATATCTATCCCGAAAACCAGCTTAAATATATTTATCTTTTATCAAAAAAAGCTGAACAAAAAGATAAAAACCAGCCCTTAAAAACTTTTTTCAAAATATTCTGTATAAATATAAAGTTTTTAATAATACTGTTTTGAAATTTTTATGAAAACGCCTGCCCACTATATTTAATTTCCTTCTATCACTAGAGAGTAGCTTCCCCAATCAAAACAATTAATTGCCGATGAGATTCATATATACTTTTATTGCTTATTTGATTTCTATATAATCTCAAATAGATAGTTTCAATTAATCGAATATATCTTTTTAAGGAGGAGACATGATTAAATGGTTTAACAATCTTAGTCCCGCTCTGAAGATATTATTAATCACTGGGGTTTTAGTTGTTTTTTTAGGTTGTTGCTGCCTATCGGGTATTGGCCTAAGTTACTTTCTTGCCTACAATCAAGATCAAGCAGAAGAAGAACCAGAAGAATCTGAGGAAGCCATGCCAACCACTACTTCAACATCGATAGAAATCAAACCTTCTGATAAAACAGAAGATAATAAAGAAAGTGACGGCAAAAATACCTCTGAGCCTTCTAAGGACTGCCCGCAAGATTTTCCATTATTTCCCAATAGAATACAAGTCAACCAATCAAAAAGTGAAATCGGCCAGGTGACTATCTGCGCCACGACTTACCGAACCGATGCAGATGCTGCAGCAGTTGCTGATTTTTATAAAAAACAGCTACCGCAAAAAGGTTACTCGATAAGTAAGATCGATGAATTTGAAGAATCAACAATCATTGATTTCAAGAGAGGAACAGAAATTGAGGGAAAAATACTTATCCAATACAATCCAGCAGATAATATGATTGACGTTGCAATTACCATGGAAATTAAATAATAATATTTTAGGTTAAGTTTTCTTTCCAGTTAACCCTTCAATAAGAAATAGCAGACCGACCAAAGTAGGGATCGCTATGATTAACAAACTAGATAACCATGCCTCACTTAAAATTGCCAGGCTTAAATAGAACAAACCTAATATTAGAAAAATAGACCCCCCTATAATCGGTTTTTTCCAGGCAATAATTGTAATCACTAAAACAATCGATGCCAAAATGAAATGAACCAATGAATCCATAAAACCAAATTCAGGGGAAAAACCTTCCAGGACAAAAAGGTATAAAAAAGCAACTAGCAATATAGCTAATATTCTTGGTGAATAATAAATTAACTTTTTCATAATTTTAATATTAATCCATAATCTTATTAAAAAAAAGATTCATTCAAAAATAAAAAATCACTTAATTATTTAATTATAAAACCGGCTTTAAATATGTTTATAATTAACGAATAGTTGGAATAAATATATAATTGCACCAATTTAAAAATGTATATGAAAAAGACTTTATTATTAACATCTAAAGATATAAAAAAAGTCATCGATATTGATATGATAATTGAAGCAGTTGAAGTCGCTTTTCGCCAGCATGGAAATAAGCAAACTATAATGCCCCCCAAGCTATATCTTTATCTTGATAAACAGATTGGAGATTTTAGGGCAATGCCTGCTTTTGCAGACAATAGTTCCGGAATAAAGTGGGTCAATGTACACCCAGACAATCCAATAAAATATAATCTTCCTACAGTCATGGCAACAATCGTCTATAACCATCCAGGCACAGGATTCCCTCTAGCCATTATGGATGGCACATTAATAACTGGTTTTAGGACCGGTGCAGCCGGGGCCATTGCTGCAAAATATCTAGCCAGGAAAGAATCAAAAACATTGGGATTAGTTGGCAGCGGAACACAAGCCCAGTATCAAATGGATGCGATAAAAAGGCTATTCGATATAGAACAAGTACTTGTCTATTCAAGAGTTGCCGATTCTATATACAGATTTATCGAGAAAAATAAGCAATATAAAATCAGAAAAGCTTCCTTAGAAGAGACCGTGAGCAGTGATATTGTCTGTACCACAACTCCGGCAAGAATACCTATTATTCCAAAATCCATGTTAAAAAAAGGTACACATATCAACGCTATAGGAGCCGATGCATTTGGTAAAGAAGAACTTGATCCCCAAATATTAAAAGAAGCTAAAGTTATAGTTGATGATATTCTTCAAGCAACACACAGTGGAGAAATCAATGTTCCCCTAAACAAAGGGTTATTTAAAAAAGAAGACATTTATGCAACTCTAGGAGAAGTTGTTGCCGGAAAAATGAAAGTTCGATCAGGAGATGAGATTACGGTCTTTGATTCAACTGGCCTAGCTATACAGGATATAGCTGCAGCTAAGGCCGTCTATGAAAAATCAAAAAAAATGGGTCTTGGACGAGAAATAGACTTAGTTGGATTAGCCAACTAAGAAGTAAATTTTTTACCTAAATAAAGTAATATGTCAGGAACTTAATATTTTTTAAAACAATCGAGTAAAATCTTATGTCAAATAATAATCCGCGTATTGATAGAGAAAGCAAAACAGTCGAAGCTATGATAAATATATACTGTCATAACCTTCATCGAACAAAAAATAATCTCTGCACCAAATGCCAAAAATTATTAGAATATGCCCATCTCCGTCTGCAAAGGTGCCCCTTCGGGGAGGGCAAAACTACTTGCGCTAAATGTCCTGTCCATTGTTATAAATCAGACATGAGGGAAGAGATTAGAGCTGTAATGCGATATTCGGGGCCTCGCATGTTCCATAAGCATCCAATTTTAACAGTCTATCATTATATAGATGGACGCCGGAAAGCCCCTATTAATTAGAAAAGTGGTGGCTGGTATATGCTCTTAAAAACCTCTGACAATAAGCTAAACTTTCTCTTTGCATCCCCATATTTAAAAATAGCAAATAACCAATAATTCATGATGTAATCTTTTCCTTACATTTTAAGCAAAAATCCGAATTCTTTTTATCTGTATCCTTTAAACTATTTGAGAAAAACATTACGCAATAATTATCAGAGCAATGCGAAAGGCCAAAAGTATGGCCCAGCTCGTGTACCGCTTCTTTTAAAGTCCTCTCAAAGAAAAGTTTTTCATTATGCTGATCTCCCCAAAAACGCTGATCTAGCCTGGCAGTTGAAATCAGGCAATATTCTCCATCAACCTGGGCCAGGCCAAATACAAAATTAAGGCCCTCTGTATATAGGTCATAGGGACTGATAGCTAAAATCTTTTTTGCTTTGGGATATTTTTTTTGGGTAACCTCAAGAAGTACTTGGCTTGCATCATACTGTTTCCGAACTTTATTATAGGTGGATCGGGAGATATCAAATGCTGAAGCCATTTTTACCGGGCAATCAAACCTTTCTTTAAGGGCAACTGAAAGATTATTATCGATATATCTTTTCGCTTTTCCAATTGGCACTATATAAATGTATTCTTTTGTTTTCATATTGCCCTAACAATAATTTACTATCTAATTATGTCTAAGTGAAACCTGCATTACGTTTATATTTTTTATGCTAAAACCAGCTATACAGTAGGCAAAATAATAACGCCACATTCTTTCAAACCTTTTATCAAAGCCAAGAGCATTTATATCATTAATTGATTTTTCAAAATTACTTAACCATTTATTTAGAGTCAATACATAGTCACTTCCAAAAAATCGTATCTTATTTACAGTGAGATCTGCCTTTTGGGCACAATTTTTGAAAACTTGAGGGCTAGGCAAAATACCACCGGGAAAGATATAATTTTGAATGAAATCAGAACATCGACGATAGCCTTCGAATCTTTCATCGCAAATTGTAATTACTTGCATTGCAGCAATCCCATTCTTTTTTAGTTTGTTTTTAATAACTTTAAAAAAAGCCGGCCAGTATTTTTCTCCGACAGCTTCAAACATCTCAATAGAGATAATCTTGTCATATGATTCTTTTACTTGGCGGTAGTCCTGCATTCTTACATCAACTAAGCCCTCCAGCTTTTCTTTTCGAATAAGATGGCAAATATATTCATATTGTTTTTTTGAAATGGTTAAGGCAGTTATATGACAGCCAATCTTTTTAGCAGCATAAACAGCAAAACCTCCCCAGCCACACCCAATCTCTAAAACCCTGTCTCCCGGCTTGATTTCAGCAAGGCTAAGGAGTCTTTCCCACTTCTTGACCTGTGCTTTATAAAGATTCCCGTCAATCCCATCAAAACAAGCACATGAGTAAGACAAACTATTATCAAGCCAGAGGTGATAAAAGTCATTCCCAAGGTCATAATGGTAGGAAATATTACGCCGGGCTCCGCTAAGACTATTTGGTTTTAATATATAAATCAATCTATGCAAATATTGAAAAGGAGCTGGCAGCTTAATAATCTGACGTAATGCTTGAACATTTAAAGCCAGATTTTCTAATAGCCGAGGCAGATTAATAGTATCCCAATAGCCTTTAATATAAGATTCAGCAAAACCAATGGCTCCGGATAAAACAAGTTTTCTTGCCATATTGGGATTTTTAATTGTAATAAATCCATCCGGGCCTTTTTTATCACCCAGAAAGAAATATTCTCTTCCATCGACCCACTGAATCTTTAATCGTCCATAACGTATTCGCTCAAGGACTTTTAAAAGAATCTCCGCACTTAAAGAAAGGTCACCCGAAAACCCAAAGGCCTGGCCTGATTTAATTTGGTTAATTTTTTCATGAGCACTCATAAAGAAGTCTCCTTTTCAGGCAATTCAGGTTTAGGTATATATTTAATCCCCTTGGCCATAATCTTAATAGCTTGCCAGTAGATAAAAGATAAAGCTCTGGCTGACATCGGTCCGAATCTAAGCATAGTTCTTAGTATCTCGCTATCTCGAAGCTCTCTGCGTTTTAAATCAACTCTAGCTATGAGTAAAGTCTGTCCTTCTACCGGCTCACTTATCTTGACCTTAAGATTATCAGATGGTTCAGAAAACTCAAACTGGTAATAGACATCTTCCATTTGTATAAAAGGAGATACATGGAAAATCTTTTGAGCCTGCAACTTTTCTCCCCAGTTTAGCTGCTGGCCACTTTTATGGAGCAAGTAGTTGTGATGCTGGCGGAAAGTATTATTGACCTCTGCCATTATTGCCATCAGAGACCCATCACGGTGAAAGCAATACCAAAAACTCACTGGGAAAAAACGAAAACCAAAAGCCCTTGGAAAAGATAGCAGCATGATCTGGCCGCCTTCTATATTAATATTTACCTGTTCAAGAAGATTTTCAATATAACGACGCAGGCTTGTTCTATTTCTAGCCCCGTGATCCCTTTCGGTAAAATAGAATATATTGAATCTATTGTGTGAAAAAAATTTTAAGGACCTATCAAGATAATCAAGCTTGTCGATATCTAAATAAAGAAAATAGGCACCGTACTTAAAAGCGTTCTTTTTCGGGCGCAGGCGATTATGTCTAACTGTCCCCCTGTATATACATGAAGAAATAATATTTTCCACTATCTATACTCCATATTTGGTTCAGACCATGGTGTAGTTATCCCAAAACTCTCGGCCACATTAATAGCTGAGAGTAAACCATCCTCATGAAAACCGTATCTCTGCCAGGCACCTGCAAAATAAGTATTATTCTGGCCTTGAATTCTTCTGATTTTATTTTGAGCGATAATTGATTTTTTAGTAAAAATTGGATGAGCATAATCAAATCTACCTAAAACAGTCGAAGGATCAGGTTCTCTGATTGGGTTCAGCGTCACCAAAACAGGAGTTGAGCAAGGCAAGTTCTGCAAACTGTTTAAGTTATAAGTTACGAAAAGCCCTGTCCCCTCACTGCATTTTTCTGAAAAATAATTCCAGGAAGCAACAGCTCTTTTATTGGACGGTAAAAAGCTGGCATCTGTATGCAGAAATGTATCATTATGCTGGTAAGGAAAACTCTCTAGAATATCCCTTTCATCTTCAGACGGCTGATCGATAATTTCTAGGGCATCATCAGCATGGCAGGCAATAACCACTGCATCATATAAACGTGGTTTTCTTAAACCACTTGCGTTCAATTCTACTTTATCTTTTAGCCTGCGAATCTTGGTCACTGATTTATTTAAATATATATTCCCAGAAATTTGATCCTTTAACTTATTTATATAAAGCCTAGCGCCACCCACAACAGTGTACCATTTAGGTTTATCCCTTAACCTAAGCAGACCATGATTATCACAGAACCGCAGGAAAACCTGAGCTGGAAATCCAAACATATTGTCAGGCGGAGTTGACCAAATTGCTGCAGCCATCGGAACTAGAAACCATTCTTTAAAACCTTTACCATATCCTTCCCTGTCTAATATTTGCCCTAGATTTTTATCAGCGGTTGCTGGGTCATTGACCAACCGGTCAGCATCCCGGCTAAGGCGCCTGATATCATAGAGCATTTTGAGGAAGCGAATATTGAATATATTCTTTCTTTGAGCAAAGACTGTATTAATATTAGTCCCCGACCATTCCAGATTATTTTCATCGCAATGAACTGAAAAAGACATATTGCTCGATTGCAAATCTATGTTCAGATAATCAAACATCTGAATTAAATTGGGATATGTACGATAATTACAGACCATAAAACCCGTATCAACAGATAGATCGATCCCATCAACTTTTATATCAACTGTATTTGTATGACCCCCTAGATAGTTGTTTGCCTCAAATATATCAACTTGATATCTTAATGATAGTAACCATCCGCAGGAAAGACCGGATATTCCTGATCCCACAACAGCTAATCTACTGGCTGATTTTTTGCCCATAACATTAAACCATTTTTTCAATAAACTTTACTTTTATAAACAAAAATAACTTAGTGCTATTCAAAAATTTAAAATTAGAAAAATCAATTTATTTAGATAAAAACTTTGTCTAATTGAACCCTTAAATGTAATCTCTAAATATAGATTTAGATATGATTTTAAAGCTTCTCTTTAATTATTTCATTAATAATTGGGCGATCTGCAGCCACAAATTCAAAATCTTTTAATTGCCCAATTTTTACCCATAATATTTCATCGTGTACTTGTGGATTTATCTCTCCATTTTCCCAAAAAACTTCATAGGCCAAAATTTTAAATTCACCATGAGGATATTTATAAGTACTTTGAGTAAAATAATCTCCTATAGTTACCGTAATTTCAAATTCTTCCAGCATCTCTCTCTGCAAACATTCTTGAACTGTTTCGTTATTTTCAATTTTTCCACCTGGTAATTCCCATAAACCCCCTAAATTATCAACCAATCGCCTTTTAGCAATTAAAATCTTTTTGTCCTCGATTAAAATAGCGGCTGTAACTTTTTTCGTTTCCATACCAATATCAGATCAATAAATTATAGAGAACTCCATAAGTTTTGGATTTTATTATTTTAATTAAACATCTACTCAATTATAAAGCAATTGCCTCTGTTTTTTTAAGATATAATATTTTAAAAAGTTTTCAAGGAGGAATAATATGGAAGGATTTATGGGAACAAGGGCATCCTTTCTATCTGATGTCAGCCTCATTCTGGAAACCGTAATTGTTATCCTTATAATTGTCGGTTATTTTTATGCTCGAAAACATAAAGGCTGGAATCATCATTATTTGATGCTGGTAACAGTGATTGTAGATATAGGCTTTCTCGTCATTTATATGGCCAGAAGAGCAATAGAGCCATCCGTCTTATTCCCTGAACATAATATATTTTATTTTGCAGTATATCTTCCAGTAGTCATGGTCCATTCCATCATCTCATCTGTAGCGCTCATCCTGGGGTTAATATTGCTGGTAAATGGCATTAAAAATGGCTTAAAGAACAAAGAGAGAAAAAAATACACCTTCAGCAAAGAATACAGGCCTAGACATAAAAAAATGGGTCTGTGGGGGCTATGGTCCTACCTGCTATCTGGAATAACAGGTATTTTGGTCTATATTATGCTATATATGATTTGAATAAGATTACCTGGTCAGACTAATCTTCTGTCTTGCTAATCTTGAACTATCAAACAGTGCAAATCCTTTTCCCAGAACTTGCCTTTGCCTGACAAAATTAATAATTAAAAAGATTAAAAAACCTAAAGCCAAAATTAACTCTGATGGTTCTTGCTGCCTCCAAACAGAGATGTTCTCCATGAAAGAAAATAACCTCCAGGAATAAAGTTCAATCCAGCCAACAAGATCAAAATATATATGCCGGAAAAGAACAGGGAAAAAATAGAGTGACAGATACCAATTAGGGATTAAAAAATAGACTTTGCCATTATTTTTATATCTCCTTGGAATAAAAATCCATAAAAATGATCCATATAAACCAACTATTTGATATAACTTTATGGAAAACCATTTAAGCTCAAATAGATTATGTAAAGTTATTTCATCCTGGTAATTATGCTGGTTAAAAAAGTCAGTTGTCTGAATGTTAAAAATCCTCTGTCCCCAGCTTATCTCTTCAAAAGAAATTAATAACAATCCAATTGCCAAAAATAGATATAAGCAGCCCATAATCTTGAAGCCACTTCGAAAAAAAGTAATCGATATGTAAAGTGAAATAAAAGTCGATAAAAAGAAGAATAAAAATTGAGCATATTCTATATAACTGTCTTCCCACATTAGTGGCCGGTAGACTTCAGCAAATCTCAATTTGATAATTATAAAAATAGCCAATATTAAAAGCGGAAATAAAAATATGGCTATTTTTAAAAGATTTTTATTGCTCAGTTTTCTGTCAGATAAATTTTTTTGTTCCATATCTAGTTATTATATATATCATTGGAGAGCATAATACTCAAACCAAAAGTCTTATTTCAGCTTATATATTTATTATGCTTATGCGTACTACGAATAATTTAAACATAACCACAATCAACCATAAGCTAGACAGGAATCATTTACTAAAAATCTCTTTAAAGTCCCCCTTAAAATATTTCAATAAAAATTTAATATAATCGAAAAAAAGCTAATGTCTCTGAGACTGGCACTATTCGATTGCTTTAGTGGCTTCGGCCAAATCGAGCTTGAATATTCTTCTAATGGGCGGAATCTCCGATAACAACAGGATGACTAATATGCATAGGGTAATCCAGAGATAACTCATAGGATAGATTACCGCTGGTAATTTATAGAATTCAGTTGAAATTGATTGATAAAGAGAAGAAGCCGCTTGGGTTCCCAAATAAATTCCAAATGGTATGCCCACAATTGCCAGCAGCAAATTTTCTAAAGTAATCATGATCCCAATATGCTTCCTGTCTTCTCCCAGAGTCAACATAGTGGCAATCTCTCTGCTTCTCTCAATAACATTGGCAGTAAAGGTATTATAGATAACCACGAAAGCCATGGCAAAAGCAAAGGCAAATAATATTGCCCCGAAAACATAGGTAAAACTCAACAAGTCTTCAATTAAAGTAACCAGGTCATCTTTGACAATAACTTGATAAGCACCAGGCTGTTCGAATAATCTTTTCTTAATATCTTTAACACTGCTACCTTCAACATCAAGGTAGAGAGAATTGTACTCTGTCTGGTCTGTATTCAGCAATTCCCTGCCTTTTTCTATGCTGATAAAGATTGGTGCTCCCCAGAGTTCATCACTAATAGCTAAAACTTCAATCGAAAGATGCTTTTTTAGATACGGAGTTTTGACCTTGATCTTATCTCCTACCTTAGCATTGAGCTTATTAGCAATCCCTTCTGGCAAAATCAGCCCATCTTCTGATAAAGCTGTCTTTGGTTTAACACCATCTGTTATCTTGAATCCATGAAATGTGGCCGATGGCTTGACAGCTGTAATGGCACCTTCGTGTAATTCGCTGTCAAATTCGATTTTTGCCGGAATTTGCATGGCGGTTTGTACTTTTTCAACACCTTCCCACCCTTTAACTTTTTCTATTTGCCCGGATCCAAAATTCTCACTGAAGACAGCAAACACATCATACTTATCCGCTTTGTTAAATTGGTTATCTATTAGAAAATCAATTGAGTCAAACATTGCCCAAGTGGTGACAGTCAAAATCAAGGCAAAGGCAATTCCAAGAATTGTATAGATGCTTCTTCTTTTTGCCCGGAAGACATTGCGCAGTGGAATCCTAAAGGTAAACGAAGAAGGAATAAGCTTGTTAAAAATCCGCTCGATTATCGGTTTCTTTCCTTTGGATAAAGCCACACTCGGGTCAAACCGCATAGCTTTTGCCGGCAATAACCTGGCTGAGGCAATTGCCGGGATTATACCGGCTAGAATGCAAAAGAAAAAGCTAAGAGAGATTGCTCCGAATACAACTTCAGGGTGGATTTTATGTTTTAGAATAGGTATGTTGAGCATATCGACATAGATTTGAGTAATGTACCTTCCAAACAATTGCCCGAAAATAAAACCTATAATTGAGCCACAGACAGCAATAAATAACGAGAACAATAGATAATGAAAGAGTATCTTCCAATTGCTATAGCCAAGAGCTTTAGCTAAGCCAATCTGGCCTCTTTGAGATTGAACTAAACGGGAAAGGGCTATATATAAAGCCACCGCGGAAATAATTAGAATAAGTGAAGGCATACTGTCAGCCATGGCTTTATTCTGTTCTACTTCTTCATGCAAAGCAAAGTTACTGGGAATGTCTTCTTTCTTGACAGTCTCAATAATTTGGAAAGGTTCAAGAATATCTTCAACTTCTTTGATAATTTCTTTTCGATTTGCACCATCTTTTATTAATATAGAAAAATCATTATAAGCAGGTGGTTGTTTAAAGAGCTTCTCTACCTGCTTTTGCTCCATGAAAATGACAGCAAAATTTTTCTGGGTAGGAATTTCACCTCTTTTGGAGATACCCCAGAAATACTCCGGGTTGGAAACAATACCTCTAACCTCAATCTTTGTCTTAATGCCTAGAATATTTACAGTCAGTTTATCACCGACTTCATTCTCCGCCTCTGCTGCAAACTTACTGCTTAGCAAGCCTTCATTTTCTGCTCCTCTTTCTAAATATTCGCCTTCCAAAACAATGATGTCATTCACTTTTGGGTGGTTTTCAGCTGGAACACCAATAATTCGGGCTTGGGCTTGATCATTATCACCTAAATCAAGGCCGGTATCGAAGATTAAACGTCCTTGAACCGCTTTTACCCCATCGACTTTCTCTATGTCACTTACTATTTTTTTAGGTGCACCAAGAACAAGGCTTGTTCTTAAATCAGATAATTTCAACTCGTTATTAGCCTCAACGAGAGAAACACTCAAGTTCTTATAGCTGGTGACAAAGGCTACATAACTGATGATGCCAATAGCAACCAAAAGAATTAAAGCCAGGAATTGGCCTTTGCGGGTCCAAATATCACGCCAGGTTTTTAGCAATAGCTTTTTCATCGTTTATCACCAGACAATATCATCGATAGGTTTTGGTTGCTTATTTATTTCCTCTTTTGAGATCTGGCCATCATGAAGATAGATAATACGGTCTGCCATCTGAGCAATGGGCGTGTTGTGTGTTACAACAACAACTGTTTTTCCTTCATCATTAAGCTCCTTTAAAGTTTGAAGGACTAACTTGCCCATTCTAAAGTCCAGATTACCAGTTGGCTCATCTCCAAGAACTATGACAGGATCTTTAGCCAGAGCCCTGGCTACTGCTACCCGTTGCTGCTCTCCACCAGATAATTTCGAGGGAAAGTGATTAATTCTATCTTTTAAACCCACTTTATCTAATAAGGTAACAGCATTGCTCGAGGGAGGAACTTTATCCCGGGAAGCAAGCTCAATAGCAAACTCAACATTTTCTTTTGCTGTCAAGGTAGGAATTAGGTTGAAGAATTGAAAAACAAATCCTATCTTTTCCCTGCGTAAGTAAGTTAACTTTCTTCTTTTATATTTTGAAATATCATCTCCATCTATATAAATCTGTCCGCTGGTTGGTAAATCGATGCCACCAAGAATATTTAACATTGTGGTTTTTCCCGAACCGCTAGGCCCAAGTATGGCCAGCAATTCACCATCCTTAATCTCTAAATTAATATTACGGAGAGCGTGGATAATGACTTCTCCCATCTCATAGTTTTTATTTACATTTTTTAGAACAGCAATATTTTTAGTTTTTATTTCCTTACTTGGGTTTTTTGCTTCACTATTCATTTTTTCTCCTATCAGAATAATGGCTATTAGTTAATTTCAATAAGTTGGCTTTTCGTTTAGATCAAGGGCCACCTTTAAAGAATCTCTCCAAAGCCTTATAGTCATAGATTTTCAATTCTCCGTCTTTCATTCCCAGAATCCTTTCCATGGAATTCTCAAAGGCTTTGAGTTTGTCAAAAAGCACCGGAATATATTTTTTTTCTTTAAAGCTAGCCAGGGTTAAGGGAGCCAACCTATCGCTCATAGCTAAGAGCATTGACAGAAATATCTCGCTGATTTCATCCACGCTCTTGACTTTAAAAACACCTTCTTTAACTCCTTGTTTAATAATTTTGGTGAAAATTGGATTGACTTTTTCAACGTAAATCTGGTTTACTTTTATTCTTAGGGGTATATTTTCCTCCATGTACATGACTTCAATATAGGTTTTCATCATTTTACGATTTTCAGTTTTCCAGCTTAAAATAGAAGAAATAAGAGCCCTAAATTTTTCAATCGCCTTTCCATTTAATTTTTCAATTTGTTTTTCAATAGATTTTAAAATATTATCTGTTTGCCATTCCGCCAGTTGGCCTAAAAGATCAACTTTGGAGTGAAAGTAATGATAGAAAGTGCCTTTCGCAATACCTATAGCGTCAACTATGTTTTGGATAGAAGTGTTTTCATAGCCTTGGCTATAAAATAAAGATTGGGCTGTCTCAATAAGTTCTAATCTTCTTAATTCAGGGTCTTTAACCACTCTGGCCATTAATATCTCCTTATATATATTCTGTAATTTACTGACCAACCGTCGGTCACTGACCAACCGTCGGTCATTATATAACATTAATATTAGCCTGTCAAGGTTATGAAAAGAATTAACTGGAGAGTATCATTTATATTAACTGTTCTCTTTGCCTTTTTAACCTATTTTTTCGATTTCACAAAGCGTTAGTAATTCCGCCTTTGAAGGCAATATTAATTAACAATGCAATATAATAAAAAGAACTACATAGGGAAAAATCGCAGCCCTGCCCTTCTCAATTCTTACTAAACTATTGTTAGGCCATAAAAATGGTATATCAGGACAAAGCTTAGGACTAATAGAATTAATAGATTAGTCGCAATAATGGATTTATATTTCCGAAATTTCCAGGCAATAAGAGATATAAAAAGTACCATAAGAATCTTATATACTCCGGCAATCTGGTTATTAACGGTGAAAAAGAATTGAAGAACCGGGTTCGCTTCAATAGCACCTTTAGAAATTGCATTTACTGTATAGATATAATCAGCAATGTTTAATAGGTTAATTGCAATTAGTATTCCAAGATAGGCGAACACATTGTTCCTCATAGAATTTAAAAATTTGGTAAAATTGCTATTATCAGATAATCGCCTGCTAAACCCGTCTCTTCTTTCAATAAAAATAAAATTATCTTGACCTTTTCTACGGTCGCCTTTACGGCGTTCGTTTCTCAACTCCAAATTATTTCACTCCAAAGATGTAACAATTATCTTATATTATACCTAAAATAACACAATTAGTAGTATTATTTTAAAAACATACCTCTAGCCAAGTTAACAATTTCTAATTTTTTTTATTTCAATAATAATGAGATGTTTTTATATTTTGATTGATTTTAATAAATTGAAGAGTTACTCATGATCGGAAAACCACTTTAAAACATATTTTAAGCCATTGATGACCTCTGCCAGGCTTCTATAATCCAATTTTTCGTATGTATCTGTTAGACGGTGGTAATTGGAGTTTCTATAAAAAGCTGTATCAGTAATCATCACAGCCGGATAACCTTCTTGCCAAAATGACCAGTTATCAGAAAAATCAATACCCGGAACGGCAGATGGGGCATTCAATGATTCAATTGGAAAACTACTATTTTCCTTAAAAGCTTTAACAATTCTATCTACTATACTTTTTGAATGAAGATTTCCGATTACTGCAATGTAGTTACCGGTGTTAGGATAAAAAGGCCCCAGAAAAGGTGGATACTTTTGGGAAAAAGGTTTGTCAGAATAATAACCAATCATTTCCAGAATAAATGCAATTTGAATGTCATCTGCTCTTTGTTTAGCTGCCATAGTATATAACCTACTACCCATTTTTTCAGTTTTAAAAAATGGCGGCTCTTCATTTACAAAAGCTATGAATCTTAAGGTTTTAGAAGTCCTTATTTCAGAAAAATATTTAGATAATTCGAGCAGACCGGCAATGGCACTGGCATTATCATCCGCTCCCGGAGTGGCGACCGTGTCATAGTGTGCTCCAACTATTATTTCCTTTTTCTTTTCCTTTCCTTGCTTGGCAGCAATTATATTGCGGAAAACTTGATTGTTGATTGAATATTCCTGAAATTCATTCTTATAGCCATATGAATTGAACTGTTTGGCAATATATTCTTCAGTCTCTACCAGTTTACTGTACCTAAGATAGCTGCGTTCTCCAATTTCATGCGATATTTTATAGACATGTTTTTTTAGGTTTTTGACCAGATCCCGATCATTTTTATATTTTTTATTCAACCCTTTGCTCCCTTTTACCCATCCGAAAATTGTCAAGAATAGAGTTGAAATTATTATTACCAAAAAAAATACATACAAAAAATTAACCTGAACCTAAATTTAGTCACTGTGCTTAGTTTTTTAAACCAAATATTATTATACTAAAATTGTTATTTGCCAAATAAGATTTAGATATTATTTAATATAAAGTATCAGCAGGTATCTATAAAAAGGTATAGCCAATAATCAAGGCTATTTATTTCCGGGCGATTGGCTCAGGGGGAGAGCGCTGCCTTCACACGGCAGAGGTCATCGGTTCGAAACCGGTATCGCCCACTAACTATAGACATAAGCTGTAAGCTATAAGATTTAAATAGCCTATAGCTTATAGCTAAAATCTAAAAGGCTAGATCCTACAGCCCACAACCTACTACCTATTTCCAATTTCCACTTCCAACTACCAATTTTTAAGAGAAAAAAACAATTCATTTCAACGTATATTTATATTAGCTTTCTTAGGCCATTTTCTTCCCTGACTAGTTAAGTTAGGCTATTTTAATAAAAATACTAGAGAGAACCGAGAAAAGATAAATTATTATATATACTTATTTTATTTTCCATTTAAATGTATACAATTTAAATTTTTGTTACCTACTAATGAGGCTTTTCTCCTCTTCCGCCTAATCAAGAATATCTCTTTATAAAGTAACCGATAAAGTTAAAAGTTCATGATTGAATAAAAATTATGAAAAAACTCTTTATAAACATATGGATTTATTTTATTAATTAAAAAGGTGTTAAAAATGGGTTCTTTATTATCTACTGAGGGACTGGCCCGCCTAAGCGGGAAATATCCCTGGATCACTATTTTTGTCTGGATTACTGCTTTAATTATAGCCTTTTTTATAACATCAAACCTTCTCGGAGATGCGCTTACTATGGAGGCTAATCCGACATATGATATAGAGTCATACAAAGGACAGAAACTGCTTGAGAAAAAAATGCCCGATATTGATAAAGTTGAGGAAATAATAGTTATAGGCTCCTCATTAAAGGTTGATAATCCCGAATATAAAGAATTTGTTGATGAAATATACAAAGATATTACCAAGCTCGATGAAGATATTATTGAAGAAGCTTATTCTTTCTATCAAACAGGTGATCCTTCAATGGTCTCCAAAGATAAAAACACTACTATGCTTCCGATTGTAATGACTGGAGAGCTCGAAGAAGCAATGGAGAATATTGATGAAGTCCATAAGATTGTCGAAGAAGCTGACAAAGACAAAGATTTTGAAGCTAGAATCATGGGCAGTGCTACAATAAACAAGGATTTTCAAGAGACATCAGAAAAAGATCTACAAACTGGTGAGTTTTATGGTATCCTTATTGCCTTGCTTATTTTGATAATTGTTTTTACTACCCTAGTTTCAGCTTCCATCCCAATAATATTAGCCGTAGTAGCTATCATTGCTGCTGTTGGATTAACATCACTTTTGGGGCAAGCTTTTGAATTCTCCTTTTTCATTGTCAATATGATCACCATGATGGGACTGGCTGTTGGCATTGACTATTCACTTTTTATAGTCTCACGCTTCCGCGAGGAAAGAACAAAAGGTATTGAAATAATAGAGGCCATAGCCAACTCGGGGGCATCAGCCAGCAAAGCTGTCCTTTTTAGCGGGATGACTGTAATTTTAGCTCTTATTGGCATGATAATTGTTCCTCATACTATTTTCAGAAGTCTAGCTACGGGTGCTATTTTAGTTGTTATATCTGCAGTACTTGCTTCTCTTACTCTTCTTCCTGCAATACTTCGTCTTTTAGGTGACCGCGTTAATTCACTGCGTATACCATTTCTTGGACGAAGTGTTACTAAAAAAGAAGATGAAGAAAAAAGAGGTTTCTGGAACTGGATATCTGGAGTTGTTATGAGGAATCCTGTAATAAGCCTTGTTTTAACTGTTGGATTACTTCTCGCCTTTGCTTTTCCACTCCTGAATATTAATATTGGAACTTCCATGGGAGCAGCTTCAATTCCTGAAGGTCTTCCATCAAAAGAAGCTATTAAGATTCTTGAAGACAAGTTCTCATATGGAGAAATGACCATGGCCTCAATTGTCATTGATGGCGAGATTGATACTAAATCTGTACAGCAAGGAATAAAACAATTTCAGAAGGATGTCGCCAAAGATAATGATTTTGGTCCTTCGAACCTTATGATCAATGATGATAAAGATTTTGCCCTTTTGAATGTACCAATTCTATCGGAGTCAGAATATGACAAAACGGCAGATGCAGTAGAGGAGCTGCGCGATGGTTATATTCCTGATGCTTTTTCTGAGACTGATGCCGACATCTATGTAACAGGGACAGCAGCCGGATCAATAGATTTCACTAAGATTTCCCAAGATTATTTGCCACTAGTATTTGTTGTTATTCTTGGCTTAAGCTTTATCTTGCTAACTCTTGTCTTTCGCTCTCTGGTAGTACCTATAAAAGCAATAATAATGAACTTGCTTTCAGTTGGTGCGGCCTATGGTTTAATGGTCCTTGTCTTTCAAGAAGGAATTGGAGCTGATTTTTTCGGCTTTCAACAAGTTGATGCAATTGAAGCTTGGGTACCTCTCTTCTTGTTCTCGGTGCTTTTTGGCCTTTCCATGGACTACCACGTCTTTCTGTTAAGCAGGATTCGAGAGCGCTTTGATCAGACAGACGATAACACTGAGTCTGTTGCTTTTGGGCTTCGCTCAACCGGGCGAATCATTACTGGAGC
>CAYFWW010000009.1:0-119918 GCA_964346985.1 uncultured Actinomycetota bacterium | reverse complement strand
CTTAGAAATTAAACCTTTTCCCACTTATCCGGATGGTTTTCCTGTTGATTTAATTTCTAAGTTTGAGAAAGCAATAGGTAGAAAAGTTATCGGGAATAAACCTGCTTCTGGAACTGAGATAATTAAGGAATTAGGAGAAAAACATATTAAAAGTGGCTTTCCAATAGTATATACTTCAGCTGATAGTGTTTTTCAAATTGCAGCTCACAAGAAAGTTATCCCACTGAATAAGCTATATGAGTATTGTGAAATAGCACGTAATATGCTCAAATACCCGCATAATATTTCTAGAGTAATAGCACGCCCTTTTTTAGGACATCCTGATAATTTTATTAGAACAGCGGAGAGACGAGATTATTCAATTGAGCCTCCTGGTAAAATATTGCTTGATTATTTAAAGGAAGAGGGCTTTCCGGTATTCGGCGTTGGAAAGATAGATCAAATATACGCTGGGCGCGGCTTGACAGATTGTATCCATTCATCTGGTAATTTAGAAAGCCTTCAAATAGTAAAGAATTTACTAAATGAAGTTAAAGAAGGTCTTATAATGGCAAATTTAGTAGATTTTGATATGCTCTGGGGTCATAGAAATAACCCACAAGATTATGCAGAGGGCTTAAAAGAAGTAGACACATATATTCCTGAATATCTAGGTTTACTAAAAAGTGATGATATCATTATTTTCACAGCAGATCATGGTTGTGACCCAACGACTCCGAGCACAGACCACTCAAGGGAATATGTACCTCTTTTGGTGGCTGGGCCGGGAATCAAGCCGGGTATAAATTTGGGAATTAGAAAGAGTTTTGCAGATCTTGGTAAAACAGTCGCAGAATATTTTAATATTGAGAATCAATTGTCTGGAACTAGTTTTTTAAAGGAGATTTTGATTAAGAGTGCTTAACCCAATAGATATTATTTCTAAAAAAAGAGATGGCCGAGAGCTCAAACCGGAAGAAATAGAATATATGATAAGGGGATATGTAAATGACGAGATACCCGATTATCAAATCTCAGCTTGGTTGATGACAATATATTTAAATGATTTAAACCAAGATGAACTTTTTAATCTTACAAAAAGCATGGTTGAATCCGGCCGGCAGATTGATTTAAATAAGATTCCTGGGAAAAAAATAGATAAGCACAGCACGGGTGGAGTAGGGGATAAAGTCTCTCTGGTTTTATTGCCAGTTCTGGCTGCCTGCGGTTTAAAAATAGCTAAAATGTCAGGCAAGGGACTGGGGCATACTGGAGGCACAATTGATAAGTTAAATTCTATACCCGGCTTTCAACCGGAACTCTCAATTGAATCTTTCACAAATACTGTTGAGAAATGCGGCCTGGCTATAATTTCCCAGAGCAGCGATATAGTTCCAGCTGATAAAAAATTGTACGCTTTAAGAGATGTGACTGGCACCGTTCCCAATCCATCATTAATTGCCAGTAGTATTATGAGTAAAAAAATATCTGGGGGAGCAAGTTTCATTATTATAGATTTAAAAGTCGGGCAAGGTGCCTTTGTTAAAAATCAAAAAGAAGCAGAACATCTTGCGAATCTGATGATAAACCTGGGGAAAAAATTTAAAAAAACAATTAAAGTAGTCCTCTCAGCCATGAACCAACCACTGGGAAAATATATCGGTAATTCCCTTGAATTAATTGAAGCCGTAGAAGCACTTAAGGGAAGATGGGATTCTGACTTAATGGAAAATGTTTTAACATTAGGCCGTGAAGTTTTAAAAATGGTTGATATAAAAAAAAGTGACAGGGAAGCCAACGATTTGCTGATGAAACAAATTAAAAATGGTTTAGCTTTACAAAAATTTAAAGATATGATTATTTGCCAGAAAGGTGATCCAGGTTTCATTGAAAAGTACTCTTTATTGCCAAAACCACAAGCTATAAAAGAATACACAGCTAAAAAAACAGGATTAATTAGCAATATTGATGCTTTACATATCGGTAGAGCTGCTATGCTTCTCGGAGCTGGACGAACTATAAAAGATGATATCATTGACTATTCTGCAGGAATTATTTTTAGAAAAAAAGCAGGGGAATATGCTGGTAAAGGGGAGGCAATTGCCGTTCTTCATGCCAAAGATTTTGAAAAAATAAGGTTAGCAGAAGAGGTTTTAACAAGAGCCATATCATTCAATAATAATATAAAGGATAGAAAAAAAATCACTATAAAAGTTATTTGAGCTATTAATATTATTAGAAGAATTGATTACCTACAACTGATAAAAAATCAAAAAGGCGTGGGTCAGGTTTTTTTGAACCCCTTGATTTAGATGAAGATTTATTATGAATTTCATAATTTATAAATAAGCGGTCAACATTTGTGATATTATGACCACATTCACCACACCAGGAACGGATTGTTTCTACTTCTTTATCGCATCTTTTACAATACGCCATAATACTCCTTCGTCATAATTGGGGTGAATATAATACTAACATATAAGATATATTCTTTACAATATTTATTTTGTATTTAGTAATCATGAATAAATCTGACTTTGACTCAAAAAACTTATAATTTTGTTTCATCGCTTACAGGAGAATCATTTCTCAAAATCGAGAAAGATTATTGCCAGGGTTTTGTTTAAATCAAAATAAATGAAGCCAAAAAAAGACAAGCCAAGCATAATATCAAATCTGTTGAAGATATTCTTGTTGAAATAATTAGAAATAGAGGTGATTCTGGAGCTGAAAATATATTTGTGGCAACATCAAAATCAGGTAATTTATACGGGATATAGTAGTTGATAAGATTGATCCCTTAGATCCTATTTTGAATAATATACTTGCGAGCCGGGTTTCAAATCATAAGAAAATTAAAACTGATATAAATCCTTATTTTGACAATTATCAAGATAGAGATTTATCAAAAATAATTCCTGAAGATGAACTTATGAATTTTTAAGAAAAAATTAAGGAACTCTTTAATAATATGACTGAAAACTATTTCATAAATGTTAAAATAATCCTGAAATATCTAAAAGAAGAAATAAAATTTATATATCTAAAGAACTCGACAAAGACGATTAAGGAATATAAAATAAATACAGCTCTATATATAAACTGGTCTGTAGCAAAAAGGTTAAATTGGGAGGACAAGTAAATGGAACTATTGAAGGTATCATCTAAATCAAACCCAAACTCAGTAGCTGGAGCTTTAGCAGGGGTTATCAGAGAATCTGGAGGGGCAGAAATTCAAGTTATCGGAGCTGGCGCTACAAATCAGGCAATAAAGGCAATTGCTATAGCAAGGGGATTTGTTGCTCCAAGTGGTTATGATTTGGTCTGCATTCCGGCTTTTACTGACATCAATATTAACGGGGAAGAAAGAACAGCTATAAGATTGATAGTTGAACCACGATAATCATTTAAAGTAATTTTAATTTTTTTATTATACTTTCATAAATTTATATTTAATGAAGGTAGCTATGAATACTTATGTCAGTTGATTTACATATACACAGCACTGCTTCAGATGGTACACTTACTTCTTTACAAATCGTTCAGCTTGCTTCCAAGCTAAATCTAAGAGCTATTGCCATTACTGATCATGATGCAATTGATGGACTTGATGAGGCTATCAGAGCTTCATCAAAGTTCACCATGACTGATTTAATCCCCGGTGTAGAACTGAGTTCAGATTTAAATGGGAGATCCATACACTTCATAGGATATTATATAAATCACCGCCAAGAATCACTTAAGAATCACTTATCAAAATTACGGGAAGCTCGATACCAAAGAGCTCTTGCTATGGTAAAAAAACTTCAAGAAATTGGCTTGGATATTGCTTTTCAGGAAGTATTAAAAAATGCAGGTAATGGTGCCCTCGGAAGAGCTCATTTAGCAAGAGTAATGTTAAATAAAGGAATTATTGATAATATTCAAGAAGCATTTGAGCGATATATAGGTCGAAAAGCTCCTGCCTATGTAGAAAAATACAAATATTCGCCAACTGATTGCATAAAATGCATCATTGAATCGGGCGGAATTCCTGTTTTGGCACATCCGGGTATATCCAGTATAGATGAGATGATTCCAAAATTCATTGAGCAAGGCCTAAGGGGCATAGAAATCTATCACAGTGAACATACTAAAAGTGATATTAAGAAATATAAAAAATTTGCAAAGAATCATAATTTATTAACAACTGGCGGTTCTGACTGTCATGGATTATTCTCATCTAAAGGACTTCTGATTGGATCTATAGAAGTTCCAGAGAAATGTTACTATGATTTGAAAGAAGCTAAATTTTCACATATGAAAGAAGATTAAGGAAATTGAAAAAATACAAAATAATCACCTATGGGTGTCAAATGAATAAACATGATTCTGAAAGAATTGCTGGATTATTAGAGATTAACGGATATAAAAAAGCAACTAATGGAGAGCAAAACATAGACCTAGTTATCTTTAATACTTGCTGTGTTAGAGAAAAAGCCGCAAATAAGCTCTATGGAAATGCTATTAGATACGCAAACAAGAAAAAGGATGGGAGAGATTTTTTAATTGCCATAGGTGGATGTTTAGCTCAAAACGAAGCCAAAAAGATTAGCAGAAACATACCCGAAGTTGATATCATCTTTGGTACATCCAAAATAGGAATGCTTCCTGAAATGATTGAAAAAACAAAATTTAAATCCAGCCCGGTTATCGAAACAGAAATGGACGGTGACATATTTTCTTCAAGTTTACCTAGTAAACGAGAGAATGAAATATCAGCCTGGGTTCAAATATCAACTGGCTGTAATAATTATTGTACATATTGTATAGTTCCTTATGTGCGTGGAGCTGAAAGAAGTCGACCTTTTGATGAAATTATAGCCGAAGTTGATGAGCTTGCAAAAGACGGCGTCAAAGAGATTACTCTTCTTGGGCAAAATGTCAATTCGTATGGAAATGACCTTGGTATAAATAGTTATTTTAGTAAGCTTTTGTTAAGGCTTGATGAAATAGAGGGAATAAATAGAATTAGGTTTACAACCTCACACCCAAAAGACCTGTCTTTAGAAATTGTTGAGATTGTAAAAAACAGCAAGAATATTTGTGAACATTTTCATCTACCGGTTCAATCAGGTTCAAGTCGTATTCTTGCTAAGATGAATAGAAGTTATAACCAGTCTTATTTTTTAAACCTTATATCAAACATTAGAGACTTAATACCTAGTGTAGCAGTAACTACAGATATAATAGTCGGGTTTCCGGGAGAGGATGAACAAGACTTCATTGAAACTCTTAAAATACTTGATATAGCCCGTTTTGATAATGCTTTTACCTTTATATATTCACCAAGATCTAAAACAAGGGCAGCTTTACTTAAAGAGACTATCGATGATCAGGATAAAACAGATAGATTTAAAAGATTATTAGAAAGGCAAAATCAGATAAGTCTTGAAATAAACAAAGAACTTATTGGTCAAAGTTTTGAAGTCCTTGTTGAAGGAAGAAGTAAAAAAAATAAAGACCTTCTAACCGGACGTACAAGAAAGAATAAGATAGTTCATTTTCCCGGATCAGATAATTTGATTCACCAATTAGTTAGAGTTACTATAAAAGAAGCTTTTACCTGGTACCTAGGAGGAGAGATTGATGGGGGTTACAAATAATTTATTGGCTGGTGCGGTTGTGCCGCATCCTCCAATAATGATTCCTGAAATTGCTCAAAATAGATTGAGTGAGATTTCCAGTACTGTTGAAGCAATGAATAGATTATCAAAGGAAATAAAAGAAATTAATCCTGAAACATTGATTTTTATATCTCCTCATAGCCCGATGGCCGGATATGCTTTCGCTATAAAAGGTCAAGCTTCTTTGAAAGGCGATCTCGGACAATTTGGTTATTCAAATCTTGAATATGGCGCGGAAAATGATTTAGAAATGGCTTTAGAGATAGAAAAAATCTCTTTGGAAGAGGAAATTTCAACAATTATGTTATCTGGAGAAGAAACTGAATATGCAAATGAATCATGTCTATTAGATCACGGCGTCCTGGCTCCATATCATTATCTGTCCAAAGAATGGGTAGGTAAGTTGGTTTCTATATCTATTTCTGGACTAAGTTTTATGGATCATTATAAATTTGGCCGAATTATAAAAAAATCAATTGATAATCTAAAAAGAAAAACTGTCTTTATTGCCAGTGGTGATTTATCTCATAGATTAACAACCGATGCGCCAGCCGGATATAATCCTAGAGGCCAAGAGTTTGATAATAAAATCGTATCAATTTTTAGAGAAGCTGAATTTGAAAGATTAATTAAACTTAAATCATCACTCATTGAAGACGCTGGAGAGTGTGGCCTTAGGTCATTGATTTGTTTATCAGGTTTATTTGAGGACCTTGAAGTTGACAGCCAAGTTTTAAGTTATGAAGGCCCTTTTGGAGTTGGCTATATGGTCGCCATAATAAAACCGATTGAAAAATATGAAAGAAACAAGTTTGTCAAGGCTAATGAAAAAGACCTGAAAGACGCTTCAGAGTCAAGTTTTCCTGTTAAACTGGCAACCAGTGCAATAAAAAATTACATATTAAAAGGAAAGTTAATCAAAGTGCCCAAGGATACTCCAAATTTTTTAAAAGGTAGAGCGGCAACTTTTGTTTCAATAAAAAAACACGGTCAACTTAGGGGATGTATCGGGACAACCAAACCTCAGCAAGGATCAACGGCCAAAGAAATTATACAAAACGCCATCAGCGCTGCTACCCAGGACCCTCGTTTTAATCCAGTTATGATTGATGAAATTAACCTGCTAGACATTTCTGTTGACATTCTAACCGAACCTGAGCCTATTTCAGATTTAAATAAATTAGATCCAAAAAAATATGGAGTTATTGTGACCAATGACCTTAGGACAGGTTTGCTTTTGCCAGATTTAGATGGAGTAGAAACAGTTGATGAGCAAATAAGCATATCCAAAAAAAAGGCTGGCATAAAAGAAGACGAAGACATCAAAATTTACCGATTTGAAGTTAAAAGATATTATTAACTATTAAAAAAGGAAGATGGTCTAATAGCGAATTGCAAGTTGAACCCAGACAAAAGATTCTAGCTATAGTTGGACCAACTGCTATAGGAAAATCCAAAGTAGCTCAACGATTATCAGTTGAATTAGCTGGAGAATTAATCTCTGCTGATTCAATGAAAGTATACAAACATATGAATATTGGTACAGCCAAGCCAACTGCGGAAGAGCAAAAGCTGTACGCCTATCATTGTATTAATCTTGTGGATCCCTGGCAAAATTTTAGCGTATCTCAATACCAAAGAGCCTCAAGAAAAGCAATCGGAGAAATCACAACCAGAAATCACCTGCCTATTCTAGTAGGAGGCACAGGTTTATATCTTAGAGCGGCTTTTGATAAACTTTTTTTTCCAACTGGTAAAATTGGTACAGAAATTAGGGATTATCTAACTAAAGATTTGGAAAATGGGGGTTCTAGTTTTTTATTTGAATTGCTTGCCAATCTTGATCCAAAAGCAGCTGCTAGAATACACCCGAATAATTACCGCAGAGTAATAAGAGCTTTAGAGGTTATTTATCAAACCGGAAAACCATTTTCTGAATATTATAATGAATGGCAAAAATATGAATCAATATTTGACATAGAAATAATAGGTTTATTTTTAAAAAGAGAAAATCTAAATACAAATATTTTAAAAAGAGTTGAAACTATGATAATGAAAGGTTGGATTGAAGAGACTAAAGACTTGCTAGCTTTAAACATAAAAAAATCAACTACTGCCCAGCAGTCAATAGGCTATAGCCAGCTAATAGAATATTTGGAAAGAAAAAAAGACCTTGAGGATGCAATTTTAGAGATTATTGCCAAGACAAAGCAGTATGCCAAAAGACAAATGACCTGGTTTAATAGAGATATGCGCATCAAGTGGATTGATGTTGAAGAAAAGAGCTTAGACCAGATTGCTGAAAATATATATGATTATCTAGATCAAGTAAACTTTATCTAGAAAGGAAAAAATGAAATTTTACAAATACCATGGCACGGGAAATGATTTTATCTTAATTGAAGATTTGAATGAAAAAATAGTTCTTTCACAAAACAATATACGTAATATTTGCCAACGCCACCATGGTATCGGAGCTGATGGACTAATCATGGTTAGGACCTCAGAAATAGCAGATTACAAAATGGTCTATTTTAACGCTGACGGCACCCAAGCTGAAATGTGCGGAAATGGAATACGTTGTTTCGCTAAATTTTTAGATGATATCGGGAAAGTTGCCAACGATTTTCTGAAAGTTGAAACATTAAGTGGCATAAAAGAATTAAAACTATTTAGTAAAGAAGGAAAATTGAACGAGATTGAAGTAAATATGGGTCGACCATTATTCAAGTCGGAAGAGATACCGTTTAATATTAAATTAGAAAAAATTATCGATTATTCCCTTAAAATCAATAATGAGACTTATGAAATATCACTGGTATCAATGGGTAATCCACATTGTATAATTGAAGTTGATAATATAGATATGGTTGATATAAATACTTTAGGACCGAAAATTGAAAACCACAAACTTTTTCCTAAAAAAACTAACGTCGAATTCATTAAAATAATTTCGGATAATGAAATACTGATGAGAGTTTGGGAAAGGGGAGTCGGTGAAACCTTAGCTTGTGGAACAGGTGCTTGCGCAGCTGCTGTAATTTCAAATTTGAAAGGAAAATCTAGAGAAAAAGTTAGAGTAAAACTTCCAGGCGGGAAGTTAAATATAAATTGGATCGATGGAAATGATGTATATCTGAGAGGGCCGGCTGTTAGAATTTTTTCTGGTGATATTCCTTTAAAATAAACTTGAAAATTAAACATCATTAAGTTAATTTATTTTAATCGATAAATAATTAGTTTGGAGAGGAAGAAAATTATGTTTGAGGCAAAAAGGATTAAGAATCTTCCACCTTATTTGTTTGCCGAAATAGATAAAAAGATTGCTGAAAAAAAATCTCAAGGAATAGATGTTATTAGCCTTGGAATTGGTGACCCCGACCAACCTACACCAAAACATATAGTTGATATCCTGTGCCAGCAAGCTAAAAACAAGTCTAACCATCGTTATCCTTCTTATTATGGTATGCCGAAGTTAAGAAAAGCAATTACAGATTATTACCAAAAAAGATTTGGGATTGAACTTGATCCTGACTCTCAAGCTTTACCTCTAATTGGTTCAAAGGAGGGCCTTGCTCATATACTTGTAGCATTACTTGATCCCGGAGATATTGTTCTTGTACCTGATCCCGGCTATCCTGTCTATGGAACCGGCACTTTATTAGCCGGTGGAGAAGCTTATTTTATGCCTTTACTTGAAGAAAATAATTTCCTGCCAAAGTTTCAGGATTTAAATCCTGAAAAGGTTTCCAAAGCCAAAGCTATGTTTCTTTCATATCCTAATAATCCCACATCAGCTGTAGCTAATAAAGAATTCTTTTCGAAAGCAGTTGATTTTGCCAGAAATAACAATATTGTAATTCTTCATGATAATCCTTATTCCGAGATAACTTACGATGGGTTTAAAGCACCCAGTTTTCTGGAAGTCGATGGAGCTATCGATATTGGTATCGAATTTAATTCTTTATCTAAAACTTATAATATGACGGGATGGAGAATCGGATATGCAGTTGGTAATAATTTCATAATAGATGCACTTAGCCGAGTAAAAACCAATATTGATTCAGGAATTTTTAATGCTATTCAGTATGCAGGCATCGAAGCTCTTGAAGGAGACCAGGAATCCGTCGATAAGATGAGGCAAATCTATAAAAAAAGACGCGATTTTGTTATCGATTCTTTAAAACAGATTGGTATTGAGCTTGAGCCACCTAAAGCTACTATTTATATCTGGGTACCTGTGCCTGATGGTTATACTTCCACATCTTTCGCTACTAAAATACTTGATGAGGCTGGAGTAGTTGTTTCACCCGGAAACGCATACGGTCCTACAGGCGAAGGCTATATACGGATAACTTTAACTGTTGAAGATGATCGCCTTAAAGAGGCAATGGATAGAATAAAGGAAATTTTTTAGGAGGTCAATTAAACGTACGAAAATATTGACCCAAAATATAAAGAAAAAGCAATCATCGCAATTTGCAGTCTTGAAGATGAAAAAGAATGGGAAGCAGAAGAAGTCCTTTTAGAACTGAATGAGCTTTTAGAAACTGCTGGCGGCGAGATGGTTGCTAAAATTATACAAAAGCGCAAAAGGCCAGATTCACGTACTTACCTGGGTTCTGGTAAAGTAGATGAGATATCCAAATTAATTGAGATTAAGCAAGCTGACCTAGTTGTTTTCGACTCTGAATTAACACCTTCACAACAAGCTAATCTTGAAGAAGCTTTCGGAATAAAAGTAATTGACAAAACTGCTCTTATACTAGATATTTTTACTCAAAGAGCCAGGTCTAACGAAGGTAAGATACAAGTCGAACTGGCTCAACTAGAATATTTGCTTCCCCGCTTAAAAGGTAAAGGAATAGAGCTATCCAGACTGGGTGGTGGAATTGGAACGAGGAGGGGTCCTGGCGAAACTAAATTAGAGGTAGACAGAAGAAGAATACGAAGAAGAATACAGCAGATTAAAAGAGAATTAAAAGTAGTATCCCGCAATCGAAAGATTCAGCGTTCAAAGAGAGAAAAAGCGGAGATATTAAATATTTCTTTAGTAGGATATACGAATACGGGAAAATCAACACTATTAAATACTTTAACTCAGGAAAATTTTTTAGTCGAGGATAAATTATTTGCTACGCTGGACTCGACGGCCAGAAAGATTGTTCTACCTAACAAACAAGTTGTAGTAATCTCTGATACTGTAGGATTTATCCAAAGATTGCCTTACCAGTTAATTGCTTCTTTCAGGTCAACTCTTGATGAAGTTCGTTGTGCTCAGTTAATACTACATATCATAGATTCCAGCCAGGAACATAAGGAAAGGCAAATAAAAGCTGTCGAAAACGTTTTAAATGAAATTGATGTTGATTTGAAAAATGTAAAAAGAATATATAACAAGATTGATAAATTAGATAAATCAATCTTAGATCGCTATAAAAAGCTTGAGCCAGATGCTTTATTCATTTCTGCAAAAAAAAATATCGGTATTGAAAAACTTATAAACTTTATTACTGAATTTTCAACAAAAGGATTGGTCATGATAACAGCTAGTATTCCTTTTTCAAAAGGCCAACTTGTCCAGGAAATTTATAAAAATGGAATGGTCTTTTCCAGTAAACATGATAACTCAGGTACAGTTATTGAAGCCGCCGTCCCAAGAAAACTGTCCAACCGGCTCAAAAAAATTGGAATTAATATTTTAAAAAATTAATATAAAGGCAGGAAAAATCCTGTTATAATTGATTAATCTATAAATCGGAAGGAAGCGATCAAGATTTTTTTCAATAAAATTTGTTTTTTAGTATTAATATCTTTTATCTTAGTTTTTTCAATTGGTTGTAATCAGAAATCAACTGAAGAAGATAAGGAAAAGAAAATGGTAAAAATAAATTGGAAAGTATCGTTAGAAGATATTTTTTATCCAAACTCAGATAAAGTTGCATTATATGAGGTTGAGTCATCTCAAGACGAGACTGAAAAAGCGCAGAAATATCAATTTATTGTCACCCGGGAAATAACAAAATATAAGAAAGAGAATATAATGCTTGAACACCTTGGTTTTTTAAACGGACCAAACAAAGGAGACCAGGATATCCTTCTATACAAAACAACAAACCAAGGTATCGAGAGGTCTTTAGCAGTCCCAATTGGCCCGATAGGAAATAAACTTCCCGATAAATCACTTGATTATGTCTATAGCTCCAAATCAGTTCTTTTGTTACCAAAGACTATCAATGAAAATCAAATCTGGTGGGATAGACTAGAAGAAAATCCTGATCTAGGTACAATTGAAGGACAAAATAAATATGAAATAATTGGTCTTGAAAACTTAAAGTTAAACTCCGGAAATTACGAAGATGTCTTACATATAAAGATCACTTTTACACCAGATGATAAAAATCTAGAACCTTCTTTTGAAGATTATTATATAAAACAAAAGCTAGGAATTATCAAACATGTCATCTCTTTCCAAAAAAAAGAACAAAGTAAAATGGAGTTAATTAAATTCATTTCTAAAAAAGAAGCTGAAAACAAGATTAATGAACTTAAAAAGCTTAAATAAAAAGACTTTTTGCGTTATAGAATTCTAATTGATCGAATATGACTAATATTATTAACACAATTGTCATTAGCGCACCCAGGAAAGTAGTTTTTTCTTACTTCTCACCAAAAAAAATACCCCACTGGTTCGGAAAGGGAAAAATAAAAATTACCGGTGAATATGAAGAATTTGATTTTGGCTATTGGTACGAATTAAAAGGTTGGATATATAAAAACAAGGATCTTTGGCCTCTTGAAATCGTTGGGCTCAAGAAAGGAAGAATGATTTCATTCAGAGCAAACCGGCATGATATTCAAAGCCAGATAACGTGGGAATTTAAAAAAGTAAAGGGTGAAAAAACAAGAGTTTATATGACATATAGCTATCAATATTTAAAAACATTAAAAAGAATAATGAATATTATTTGGATTAAAAGAAAAATTAAGAAAATTAATCAAGAATTTCTAGAAAAATTAAAGAACTTAATAGTTAAAGAAGTAGAAGAATCTATTGAGGTTGAATAGATAAATTTTATAACAAAAAAAGCCAATTTTGCCTCTATTATTAAGCTTTTCTCTTAAAAATACGATATATAAAATATGTAATATTCATATTTAATATTAAAGCGTCAAGGAGTTATAAGTGAAAAAAAGTAAATCCAGATATAATAAAAGCGGGCTCCCGGATAACTTTATTGAACTCGGTATAAGCCATATAGGTAAAGATGGACAAGAAATACCTTTAATCATCTCGCGTAATGACGGAATTTTCGAAATAAAAGTAAACGGAAATATCTATAAGGGAAAAACTCTATCTGAGGCAACAGAAAAAGAAGTTAATCTATTTGATGTTGATAAACTCGAAGATGAAATAAAAATCGCTTTAAATGGAAGCATGAGTGAAATAAAGTTTGAAAATTCAAATGATAATAAACCTAATGATGATATATTAATCTTGGACAAGGAAAATAACCAAAAAAATCCGCATCCGATCAAAGCAGATTCAAAATTTTTACAAAATTGGGGCGTCGGTAATAATCTTGATTTATTTGATCTCGGTATAGATGGTGTTAGGAAAGAATATGCTGTAGAATACTACAATAATAATTACCAGTTAGATAAAGAAAAAATAGATAAAATAAAAAATCTTATTAAAGATGTTTATTATCTCTTAAGCAACAAAAATGAGCAAAAGAATGAAATACAAGTATATCGTTGTCTTCTCGGTTGTGAATTATTAGGGCTTGATGAGGAATTAAAATTATTATCAAAAAAAATTAATCTTGATAAATTCAATAGTGAAATATCTGAGTTACTTAAAAAGACAATCTCTAAAATTAATAAAGAATAGAATTAAACTTGATTTTATCATCAGCTTATTTATGATATAAATTGAAGTTATAATATATTTATATGAATTTTCCGTCTAAAGAAATATTAAAAAAAAGATTAAATACAAAATTTGTCTGGGCTTCGATCTTTTTTATTTCACTAAATATTTTTTTATTTATTATTGTCACTTTTTATATAATTACCTTTCTTATAAAAAATACTTAAACGGATATTGATAAATTGAATTCAAATCCAGATCAATTTGGTCATGAAAATATAGGAAATGGCTTTGAAGAATCTTTTGATATTCCTGATAATATCATTCACTTAAAACTTAGATATATCTCTCTTTATTTGGTAAGGGGAACAAAAGGTTTAGTCTTAATTGATACCGGTCTTCCCCGCAAAGAAAAAAAACTCTTCTCTCTAATTGAGGGAAAGGGCGTCAATCTTGATGAGATTAAATTCATTCTCCTGACACATGGACATATAGACCACTATGGTTGTGCGGCCTTACTCAAAAAAAGGTTTGGGGTAAAGGTTGCCATAAATAAAGAAGATGCTGTTAATCTGGAGGTAGGATTAAAAACTATCCCCAAGGCCAGAAACTTTCTGGGCTATTTTATGAAGTTATTTTTGCTGATAGGCCGATATTTTTTTAAATCAGAGGGAATACAACCTGACTTTATGCTTGAAGATGGAGATAGTTTAGAACAATTTGGTCTAAAAGGATCTGTTGTTCACACGCCAGGTCATACCAAAGGTTCTGTCAGTTTTTTAATAGATGAAGGCCAAGCTTTCGTAGGCGATCTGGTTACCTATTACAATAATAGACCTTATCAACCTCCTTTTTCAGAAAATGTAAATTTAATCTGCAAAAGTCTATTGAAACTGTATAAAAATCAATTAAAAATAATATATCCGTCCCATGGAATTCCATTTAAGCCAGGAAAAGTTGCCGATCTATTCCAACAAATATGTATAGATAAAGATTACACAATAGATGATCTATATGATGAAAGAATTGCTGAAATTGAAAGTGGAAATGCTGAATTCTAAATTTGAGTCTATTTTTATTAGTTAACCAAACGTCGAAAGACTGCGACAACTTTTCCTTGAATTGATACTTCATCCAGTATAATAGGTTGATATGCAGGATTATCTGGATTTAACCTTATATGGTCTTTTCCCCGGTAGAACCTTTTAACTGTGGCTTCCGGTTCTCCATTGTTTATTATGGCCACAACAATATCTCCATTATCTGCAGTCTGTTGAACTCTGGCAATTACATAATCACCATCAAAAATTCCAGCTTCTATCATACTGTCACCTTTAACAGTCAGGGCAAAGCAATCACCAGAAGAAAGTAATGAAGAGGGAAGAGGTAAATACTCTTCTATATTTTGTTCCGCCAGAATTGGACCTCCAGCTGCTATATTGCCAACTAATGGAATATTTCTAATATTTTGATCTAAATATTTTGGTTCATCAGAAAATTGCCTAGCAATTACTTCAATAGCTCTTGGTTTACTCGGATCTCTTTTGATATAACCTTTTTTTTCAAGTGATGCTAAATGACTGTGTACAGTAGAGCTGGAACTTAAACCAATGGCTTGTCCAATTTCTCTAACTGAAGGAGGGTAATTTTTATCCTTAATTTCAGCAATTATATAATCCAATATCTGTTTTTGTCTTCTGGTTAATTTTTCTTTTTTCATTATTCCTCCCTATATTCCTATTAATTGGGGCCAGTATAGCATAACAGTTATTAATAAGCAAACTAGTGTTCGATTTAGGTTCTTAAAATTCAAAACTTTTTTTTATTAATATATGCTTTTTAAAAAGCTAAAAAATACTTTTTATATTACCTTGACACGAACAAATGTTCGTTTTATAATAAACGAACAAATGTTCTATTTTTTTGGGGGTTTTTGATGGGTTCTGGTATATTTACAATGGTTAATGCCAAATCAATTTTATACACAAAAAGTATCCTGTATATGGCAGTAGTCTTCATAATATTTTCTTTAACAACCATATTATTGATAGGTTCAAATGTAAATAATACTGATAAGTACCGCTTAGTAACTGTTAAAAAAGGTGATAATCTCTGGAATATTGCTAAAAAACATGTTGATGATGGATCAGACATTCGCCGGTTTGTCTGGCAAATAAAAAGAGAAAATAAACTCTCAAGCAGTCTAATTTACCCTGGTCAGGAATTAAAAATACCATTATCTGACCAGGTAAAAATATGTTTTGCAAAAAAATAATTTTTTTTGCAAAATCTCTTTACATCCAATATATAGTATGCTATATATTACTAGACCACAAGATATAGGGATATTGTAAAGGTAATTTATGAGGTGTCCATATTGTGGGCAAACAGAAACGAAAGTCATAGATTCTAGGGCAACGGTCGACAGTGATGCGATTAGACGCAGGAGAGAGTGCTTAAAGTGTTCACAGCGGTATACAACGTATGAGCGAATTGAAGAAAGTCCTTTGACAATTATAAAAAAAGACGGTCAACGAGAAATATTTGACCGTAATAAGCTAAAAATGGGAATCCTAAGAGCTACCGTAAAAAGACATGTATCTGATGATGACATAGAAAGACTGATTAATAATATTGAAACCGAACTTAGAAACAAGTTTCAATACGAAGTTAAAGCAAGAAATCTTGGAAATATGGTCTTAAAAAGATTGAGAGAGATAGATAAGGTCGCTTATATTAGATTTGCCTCTGTTTATAAGGAATTCGGTGACCTTGATGATTTTATTTCAGAGCTTTCAAAGCTTAAATAATACAAAGGTAAAAACTAAATTAAACTAAAGGAGGTCTACATGCCACCAAACAGAACAATAAACGTAATAAAGAAAATGCCTTCACGCAGCAATGACACAACAGATATCGCATTACTTGTTTCCACCTCCTCCCAGCAAGAAATAAACATTTGGGAGAAATCTAAAATTGTAGACTCGCTGGTAAAGGAGACAAATGCCTCTCTTGAATTATCTAAAGAAATAGCTGATGCAGTTGAAATGAAAATTTTTGAAAGCAACCTTTCCAATATTACCACCAGCATGATTAGGGAATTAATCGACATTGAATTATTAGAGCGTAATTTAAGCATACTCCATAAAAAGCACTCTCACCTGGGTTTACCAATGTATGATGTTGAACAAATCATTAACAATGCTAATCGTGAGAATTCAAATACTACTCATAACCCCGAATCGATTAATTTAACACTGGCTGAATCATTGCTCAAAGAGTTTGCTTTAAGAAAAGTATTTAGTGAAGATGTTGCTTTGGCACATCTTATAGGGGATATTCATTTACATGATTTGGGGTTTATTATTAGACCTTATTGCGGTGGTCACTCACTTGAATATGTTAAAAAATACGGAATCTCTTTACCAAATATTACAAGTACATCTAAACCTGCAAAACACGCCGAAGTTTTGATTGGTCATATGGTTAAAATGGCATCCAGTTTACAATCTCACTATGCTGGTGCTATTGGATGGGAAGCTGTTAATATTTTCTTTGCTCCCTATCTTATTAGTCGAAGTTATGAAGAGATTAAACAACTTGCCCAAATGCTTATATATGAATTTAACCAATTAGCGGGTGCTAGGGGATCTCAAGTTGTCTTTACTGATTTCAACTTATATTGGAATGTCCCTAAACACTTTCAAAATACACCTGCAATCGGTCCGGGAGGTGAATACACAGGAAAGACATATAAAGAATATCAAAAAGAAGCCCAGCTTTTTCTAAAAGCTATGTTTGAAGTCTATCTTGAAGGAGACGCGATGGGAAAAACATTTGTTTTTCCAAAACCACTGCTACATATAAATAAAGAATTTTTTGAGACTGAAAACTATGAGGAATTTCTTGATTTATCTTGCCAAGTGGCCAGTCGTCAAGGAATTACATATTTTGTCTTTGATAGAGGAGACGAAGTTACTGTTTCTCAATGTTGCCGTCTCAAACTCCGTTTAAACGAGCAAGATTTGGATGATGCACAAACTCCTGAAAAGATGCGTTTCTCAGCACTTCAAAATGTTACTATTAATTTACCCCGAATTGCTTACAAAGCACATAAAAACGATGAACTATTATTTGCTGAAATAAACAAATCTTTGGAATTTGTTGCTAAAGCTCACGCTCAAAAGAAAAATTTCATTAAAGAACTACTTGATCTTGGTGTTGACGGACCTTTGTCCATGTTATGCGCTAAAAAAGATGGAGAGCCTTATTTAAGAATAGATAGACTTACTTTTTTAGCTGGGATTCTTGGATTAAATGAAATGGTTCAATATCATTGTGGAAAACAACTCCATGAGGATGAAGAGGCCTTAAAATTTGGGCTGAAAGTTATTTCCCATATGAACCTTAAATGCAAGCAATTATCAGACCACTATGGTATCAAAATCGTATTAGAAGAATCGCCAGCAGAATCTAGCGGTTATAGATTATCCAAACTAGATATGAAATATTACCCTGAGCAAACAAAAAAAGTAATTAAGGGAAATATAGAAAACAGGCAATTCTATTATTCCAACAGCATTCACATTGCTGTTGATGCGCCTGTTGACTATATTGAAAGGGTACAGAAACAAAGCTTATTTCACCCATTAATAGAAGCCGGAGCAATAGTTCATGTCTGGCTTGGCGAAAACCAACCCCCACCAGAATCTATCAAAAACTTCGTCATAAAAACCTTTAAACAGACCAACTGTGCCCAGATAGCTTTCAGCCCAGAATTTACTGTATGCCAGGATTGTTGTAAGACATCAAGAGGATTATTTACTACATGTCCTCTTTGCGGCTCAAGTAATATATATGGCATTACCCGAATAGTTGGATATTATTCAAAAATACCAACCTGGAACCTTGGAAAATTTGGAGAGTTATCAGATAGGATCAGAACAGGGTTAGAGGAGGTTAAATATGAAAGCAAAGCTATTTTGGAAGAAAAATTGTCCTAAATGCCCTGAAGCTAAAGAAGCTTTGAAAAAATCTGGACTTAAATATTCAGATTATGACATTGAGGATGTTGATGGTTTAGCAGAGGCTGCTTATTACAGTATTATGACAACGCCATCCATCTTAATTGTTGATGAAAAAAATAATGAGGTAACTTCATGGAGAGGATTAATACCATCACCAGAAGAGATAATCCAACAATATCAATAACCAAAATAAAAGGCTATATTCCAGTCAGTATGCTTGATTGGGATGGAAAGCTAGTGACCACTATTTTTTTAGGTGGATGTAATCTTAACTGCCCATACTGCCATAATTATATACTTGCCCGTGAACCCGATAGATTTGAAGATGTTTCATGGAAAAAAATCGAAGATCATCTAAAAAAGAAAAGGGGATGGATAGATGGTTGTGTGATAACTGGGGGAGAGCCCTTAACAAACCATGGAATACATTATTTAGTTAGTATAATAAAAGAATTAGGATTTTCAGTTAAATTGGATACTAATGGGACCCTGCCCGAAGCTCTCTCCCAGATTATCAACGAAAAATTAGTGGATTATATAGCTATGGATATAAAAACTTCACCTGAAAAATATTCGTTTGTCGTGAAAAAACCTATTAATTTCGAAGATATATACAAAAGCATTGAAATATTAATTAAGGCAAATATTGATTATGAATTTAGGACAACTGTAGTCCCGGGATTAGTTGAAAAAGAAGATATTGAAAAAATATCAACAATAATTAAGAACAGTAAAAGGTATTTTTTACAGCAATATAATCCTTGCAATACCGATTCAGAGGAAATGCGTAATCTTACACCACTTGATAAAGCTGAGCTAGAAAAATTTGCAATTATTGCTTCAAAATATTTACCAACTTATCTTAGAGGAGCTTGAGAAATTGAAAAAAGTTTCATATTTAAACCAAGAAAAAGAGGGGAGAATCGAATCTGTGAGTGAATTGAATATCAAGATTAAAAAGATCAATCAGAAACTTCCAACTCCTTTTTATGCCTATGACGGTGATGCTGGTTGTGACCTTTACAGTTCTATAGATTTAATTATAAAACCAGGAGAAAGAGCTATAGTACCTACGGGTATAGCGGTTTCAATTCCTCAAGGTTTTGCCGGCTTTGTTCAACCTCGATCAGGTCTCGCTGCTAATCATGGAATTAGTATTGTAAATACCCCTGGTTTAATAGACTCAAAGTACCGTGGAGAGATTAAAGTAGTTTTATTAAATACAGACCTTAAAGATTCATTTCAGATTAACAAAGGAGACAAGATCTGCCAATTGATATTTCAAAAAGTTGAAAAAGCTAATTTCGTTGTAGTTGATGATTTAGACAAAACTGAAAGGGGGGATGGAGGTTTTGGAAGCACGGGAGTATAAGGAATACAAAATTTTAAGCTACGAAGCAAACAAACAAATTGGTGTTGATATTCCAGAACTCCACGATGTTCAGGTTGACAGCCTAAAAGAACATCAGCAGGCAATTATGGACCTTAAAAAAAGAATAAGCGCGCTTGAAAAAAGTATTGCTCAGGCTGAAAACAGGTTTAAAGAATTTGAAAATGAATAAACGTTCTAGGATTAGAGTTAGAGTAGCTGTCATAATATCTAAAAAAAACAAGATTCTATTGGTTCAACATCAAAAAGGTGAGCGAAAATACTGGCTTCTCCCTGGTGGAGGGGTTGAATTTGGTGAATCTATAGCAGGTGCTCTAAAAAGGGAACTACTGGAAGAGTGTAGTATTGCTGTTGAACCTATACGCCCACTTTTCTTAAGTGATGCTATTAGCCCAGATCAGAGTCGTCATATCATAAATATTGTTTTTTTAGCAAAAATAGTTAGCGGTAAAATACATGCTGAGAAAGATAATCGTTTAAAGAAAGCTAAATTCATTGAAATTAATGAGTTAGATAAGATTACTCTATATCCAAATTACAAAAAAGCTATTAAGAGATTATTTAAAAAGAATTTCGAAGTTTCCTCTGAATATCTTGGGCAAATTTGGGAAGCATAATAATTTTACAAGGTGTGAAAATTTTGTCTTATAAATCAGAAAAAAGTGAGGTAGACACAAAAAATATAAAATATGGCCGTTTTCCTGTCCTCAAACAATTCATACCCATACTCCTTAGTTTGATGTAACAATTGAATTTGCAGGGAAGCGGCCACCTTTTTTACATTATTTTACATTATATTATAATTTATTGATTCTTACAATATATGTAACGTTCGATAATATATCTTATGTAAACTTTTAACTTTTTTATATTAATACCAGCTTGTATCTATTTCTATTACTTTTACTCTTCTGAGTTTAATAAATCCCATAATTCCTTCACTCAATAAGACTTGAAAACTTATTTTTTTAAAATTTCTATCATATTCAGACCTTCTAACTTTATCTTTTAATGTATTATAAGCATCATTTATGATAACCATATCTATTATCTTATCTTCTATCCTATTATCAGATTTTCTATCAGGATGATATTTTAGAGACAAAGCTTTATATGCCTTATCGATTACTTCATTCGAAGCTTTTGGATCTACTTCTAAAATTCTATAATAGTTATAAAACTTTATAATACCCATAAAATAAAAATTTGTAGTATAAATACTACAAAAAGTGGTATTTTAATCCTCCTGTTCCAGCCTTATTTTTAACTTTTTAAAAAAAATAAAAAATAACAAATTTAATATTAAAAAATAAGTGCATTATTCCTATATTTCTTCGGAAGCCATATTTTCATAACTTACCTGTCCAGTTCTAAAGGTCATTAACCTGTTAATGAGTTCCTCGTCTCCCCTTCTAGCTTCAGGTATCTTGCACTTTTCTCTGGTTCTCCCCAAAATACATTCATTCTCTAAAATTGAATTGAACCGGCATTTCTCACAATTATCCAATTTAAACCTCCTTTCGTGTTTGAAAATTGTATTTTTTTTCAAACTGATTCTTTGTTAATTCGTTAAGGTCCTCTTCAATCTCTATTATATGCTTTTTAGCATGATGTAGTTTAGGAAACTTCTTTAATGCTATTTTCTCCCCCGAATCTAAATTGACTAATTCTATAACAAAATTGTCTTCCAGTATAGATTCGTGATTTTCGGTTTTTCTTAATAATATATCATCTCTCCAATCAATATCTACTTCTTCGTCCTCTTTAATGTTTATAATTCTGACCCGATAAAAATCATTTGCTTTGCCAAATATTTTCGCCATTTTTTGTAAAATTACCTCATCTAAATTATACCTAAAATTAAATTTTCATTAAATACAATTATTATTTTTCTGCTTTAATGAATTTAACATATCTTTTGTCTGAATTAACATAACCGACTTTACCATCTTTTGTTTTCAGCTTATACCAATCTTCTTCTTGTATCATTACATCTACCATATCACCTTTATTAAAAGATCCAATAATATTATCACCTGAAATTTCAGGGCTACTTCTAAAATTTAATTCAGAAATCAATACTTCAACCTGGCCAATTATCTTGTCATCGTTTTCCGATGCTTTTGTCTTATCTTCTGTTGCTTCATTTTTATCTTTTACCTCAACTTTTTTATTTGCTTGAGTCTTTTTTTTATTGTCTTCATTACTACCTATAGTATTAGTCATAGTTAAAATGATAAAAATCAATAATATTATCAGCACAAACCAAGGAAATATCTTTATTTTTTTATTCCTTTTTTTAGTTTCACTATCATAATGAGCAGGCAATTTATATACCTCTGAATGTCTTAGTTTTTTTGTCTATAATCTAGAACCCTTTTCGCCTTACCTGTTGTTCTTTCAATTGTCTTCGGTTCAACTAATTTTACTTGAGCTTTTAAACCAAGAGTAGTAAAAAGCCTCTCTTCAATATTTTTTTCAAATTCAACAAGTTTTTTCATCTCATCCGGAAAAATTTCATCCGAAACTTCAACATTTACCTGAAGTTGATCTAGTTTGCCTTCCCTTTTAATAATAAGCTGATAATGCGGTTGAATACCTTCTACTTCTAATAAGACATTTTCTATTTGCGAAGGATAGACATTAACCCCCCTAATAATCAACATATCATCTGTTCTAGCTTTTACTTTCTCCATTCTCCTAAATGTTCTTCCGCATGTGCACATTTCCTTTTTTAATCTTGTTATATCTCTAGTACGATATCGTATTACAGGGAGAGCCTCTTTGGTTAAAGTTGTAATAACCAGTTCTCCTTCTTCACCAAGGGGTAAAACTTTTTCGGTCACTGGATCAATTATCTCCACTAAAAAATGGTCCTCATTAATATGTAATCCATCTTTATTTTCACACTCACCGGAAACACCTGGCCCCATAACTTCAGTAAGTCCATAATTATCCGTAGCTGATAGGCAAAGCCTCTTCTCAATTTCTGCCCTCATATGATCGCTGAAAGGTTCTGCTCCAAATAAACCGATTCTCAATGGAAGCTTTGAAAAATCAATGCCTAATTCTTTTCCTACCTCTGCAATGTATAAAGCGTAAGAAGGCGTGCTGATGAGAATGGTAGCTCCAAAATCTTTCATTAACTTGATTTGTCTCTCAGTATTTCCAGCTGAAAGCGGAATAACTGTCACACCTACTCTTTCTAGCCCATAATGTAAACCAAAACCGCCGGTAAATAATCCATAACCAAACGATATTTGAGCAATATCAGAGCTATTTGCTCCACCGGCTACAGAAATTCTCGCTGTCAATTCTGCCCAGGTCGTAATATCACCTTTAGTATAAGCCACAACAGTTGGATTCCCTTTGGTTCCCGATGAAGAATGTATTCTTACTGCTATATCTAACGGTACGGCTAATAAGCCAAACGGATAATTTTTATTAAAATCCTCTTTATCGGTAAAAGGAAGTTTAGTTATATCGCTTAGGCTTCTAATATCTCTTGGATGCAGACCAATTTTTTTCATCTTTTTTTTAAAGTATGGGACTTTTTCGGTTGTCCATTTAATAATAGCTTTCAGTCGTGCTAATTGAATTTCCTCAATCCTTGGTCTAGGCATTGTTTCATATTCAGGATTCCATATCATTGCATATCCTTTCTTTTTTTCCAATTACCAAGATATATTGATTTGACATCATCATTATCCAAAAGTTCTGATCCTTTGCCTTCAAGGACTATTGAACCTGTTTGCATTACATATCCACGATTGGCAATACTCAACGCTATTTGCGCATCTTGTTCAATCAGCAATATGGTCAAATTATTATTATTTAGTTCCTTTATAATAACAAAAATATCACGAATAATTTTTGGTGCTAGGCCCATTGATGGTTCATCTAAAAGCAATAAACTTGGCATAGACATTAATGCTCTACCTATAGCTAACATCTGCTGTTCTCCCCCACTTAGAGTATTGGAACGTTGATGAAGGCGCTCTTTCATCCATGGAAATAATTCCATTATCTTGTCAAATTCATTGTTAACTTCCGTTTTTTTGGCTGATGACTTATATGAACCCAATTGTAAATTCTCTAAGACAGTCATCGAACCAAATAGCTGTCTTCCTTCGGGTACATGACTAATGCCTTTTTTTACAATATTTTCAGGACTCATTTTGTCAATTCTTTTACCCTCCCACTTTATTTCTCCACTTTGAGGAGACATTAAGCCTGATATTGTTCTCAAAGTAGTACTTTTCCCTGCACCATTAGAACCTATTATGGTTACAATTTCACCTTGGTCAACATAAAATGAAATATTCTTCAATGCCTGAACATGCCCGTAATATGTTGAAACATTTTTAAGTTCAAGCATTATATTTTCTCTCCCAAATAAGCATCGATAACTTCTTCGTTCTTTTGAATCAATAGTGGAGGCCCTTCAGCTAATTTCTTACCATGGTTTAAAACAATTACTTCATCGGATACCTCCATAACTAATCCCATGTCATGCTCGACTAGAAAGATTGTAATACCTAAGTCCCTGATCTTATATATTGTCTCCGCTAAACGTTCTGTCTCATAATTATTCAATCCCGCAGCTGGTTCATCTAACAACAAAATTTCAGGACCTGAGGCTAGCGCTCTTGCAATTTCCAGTAGATGTCTTTCTCCTTGCGGCAAATCCCCTGCATTATTATTTATTTTATCTTCAAGTCCGACAACATTAATATAATGTTCGGCTTCACTTTGCAAAAATTTTTCTTCTTCTGAAATTGGTGGAAAATGAGTCAACGCTCTCAATATTTCTACTTTTCCCTTCAAGTGACAACCGATCTTGACATTCGATAAAACAGATAAATTTTCAAATAACTTTGTATTCTGAAACGTCCTTCCAATACCCATTTTGGCAACTTGATAAGGTTTAAACCTACTTATTCTTTTCCCTTTATAATTAATCAGGCCATTAGTAGGGACTTCAAAACCTGTAAGTAGATTAAATATAGTTGTTTTCCCTGCCCCATTCGGTCCTATTAAGGCTTTTATTTGTCCTTCATGTACTTTAAAATCTATATTTTTTACGGCTGTCAAGCCTTCAAATTCTTTAGTCAAATTTATAGCTTCAATTAAGACCATTACTTTTCAAATGCTCCCTTTAATTTATATTTAATATTTTTAAAAATATTCTCAGTTGCTGAATATAATCCATTGGGCATAAAAAGCATGGTCAATATTAGTAATATTGAGAAAATCAAGAGATTATATTCTTGAAAAACTCTCATATACTCGGGTAAGGCAGTCAACAACAAGGCACCTAAAAAAGCGCCCCAGAGATTACTCATACTGCCCACAATTACCATTACTACCAATGTTATTGACAATAATAATGAAAAATTAGTCGGACTTATAAAGTTAACAAAATGTGCATATAGCCCTCCGGCTAAAGCAGCATAAACAGCGCTTAGAACAAAAATCTGTACTTTATACTTAAATGTATTGACTCCGCTACCTTCGGCAGCCACCTCGTTTCCATGAATCGACAACAAGGCTCTTCCAAGACGGGACTTGATCAAATTAAACGATATATAAATGATAATAAGAACCATAGCCCAGACTAAATAATAATATTTTTGATAAGTGTCAAATACAAAACCAAATATTTCAGGAGTCGGTATATTTACCATTCCGCTTGTTCCTCCTGTGAATTCATCAAGCTCTACAAATAAAACACTCATAATCTCGCCAAAACCAAGGGTAGCCATTGCCAAATAGTGACCTTTTAAACGAATTGTTGGTAAAGCTATTAAATAAGCCAAAATGCCAGTAATAGTCATTGCCAACGGAATAGAAATCCACACAGGTAAGTTAAAATTAATTGTTATATAGCCTGAAATATATGCACCTAGCCCATAAAATGCAGCATGCCCAAGAGAGATTTGGCCAGCATATCCCAGAAGTAAACCTAGTCCCATAACAATTATGGCGTTAATTCCGACAAAAATCATAATATTTAAACTGTAATTATCTTGAATAATCAAAGGAAATAAAATAACAACTAATAAAAATGTAAAAATAAATATTTGCTGTATTTTTATATTAAACCTTTTTATCATTATATTTTTTCCTTTATGCTACTACCTAAAATTCCAGTCGGTTTTATAAATAAAACAAAAAGGAGAATGACTAAAGCTATAGCATCTTTGTATCCTGCATCAATAAAGCCGATAGAAACTGACTCTAAGGCACCAAGAATAATTCCTCCAATAAAAGCTCCCATCGGATTTCCAAGTCCACCTAAGATTGCAGCTGCAAAACCTTTTAATCCTAGCATTCCTCCAATATCAAACTGAGTTAAAGAAATTGGGGTAATTATAACTCCGCCAATTGCTCCTAAACCCGCACTTAAGGCAAATGAAATCATGACAAGCGTATTTAAGTTAATTCCCATTAATTGCGCTGCCAGCCTATTATCTGCACAAGCCCTCATCGCCCTGCCGACCATTAAATACTTGTAAAAAACTTGGAGTATAACAAAGACAAATACTGTTACCGTAAAAACTAATATTTCCTGTGGCAAAATAGTCGCCCCAAAAATTTTAATTGGTTCATTTTTTAAAAAAGGTGGGATACCGACTGGATTTTCTCCGAAAAAATGAAGAGCAAAACTTTTTAATAAAATTGAACCACCAATTGTTATTATTATCAACGTCAAAACAGAGGCTTTGCGTTGAGGGTAAATTGCCAAGCGCTCAAATACAATACCAATTAATACAACAACAAATATGGCTAAAATTACCGAAGTAAATAAACTTAAACCGATAATTCTATTAAAATAATAGGCAAACATTCCACCCAGCATAAAAAATTCGCCCTGGGCGAAATTTATTATATTGGTTGAGTTATAGATTATTGTGAAGCCTAAAGCAGTAAGCGCATAGATGCTACCTGCAGTTATTCCACTGATTAAAAACTGTAATAATTGTTCTAATTGCATTTATCATTATTGTAAAGTTAAATAGAGTTAAGCTGCCCTGATTACTATTATAACCAGGGCAGCTTTTGAATAATTATTTACTTTCAGCAGATACCCATTTACCATCCTGGATTTCAATCAGATTGAGGTCATCTTCACTTAGGCCCATATGATCGTCTTCAGTATAACTAAAAAGACCTGCTGTTCCAGCAAAGTTCGTAGTTTTTTCAATTTCATCTCTTAATTCTGAGGGATTATCGCTATCAATTCTCTTTAAGGAATTGATTATAATATTTAGAGCATCATATGCGTGACCACCAAAAGTGGACTGAGATTCATCGTATTTTTCTTTATAATCATTTACGAATTGCTGAGTAACTTCTTTTTGTTCATTATCTTCAGGAAAGCTGTCGGGTATTAGCAGCCTACCTCCGATCGGGAAAATAACTCCATTAGCAGCGTCAGCAGCGCCTCCAATAAATGCCTCCATACCAATTCCATGACTAATTACTAAAGGTATATCAATCTCCAATTCTTTTGTATTTTTGGCGATTATTGAAGCGCCTTTTCCTGCTGTCCAAGCTAATATGACTTCAGCGTCTGTTCCCTTAATCTTTGTCAATTGTGCTTTCATATCGACATCTGTGGGATTATATGTTTCATCTGCTACTATTTCTAAACCATAATTGCCGACTTCAGTCTCGATAACTTCCTTGCCATCCTTACCAAAACCACCTGAGTCAGTAATTAAACCAATTCTTTTGAATCCTTGGCTTTTAAGATAATCAAGGGCATAGGGTACAACGATATAATTCGAAGGTGGCGTTGAAAATACCCATTTCTTTGTGGGGTTAGTTATTGCATTACCGCCAGCCATTGATACTAATGGGATTTCAGCCTTTGCTACTTTATCTACAATGGCCATTGTCTGGCCAGTCCCTGTTGCACCAATCAAGGCAATTACCTTATCTTTTTCGATAAGTTTTGTTGCTGCAGCTACTGTTTTTGCTTCATCAGTTCCATCGTCTTCAATAATAACCTCTATATCACGGCCATCAACTCCGCCTTCTTTATTTATTCTGTCCACTTCCATTTGAAGAACTTTCTTTTCCGGTGTTCCCAAAGCGGCATAAGGCCCTGTTTCTGATACAATAGCACCTATTTTAATTGGCTCTTTAACCTCTGTTTTTGTTTCTTCTTCCTCTTCATCTTTTTGTTGACAACCAGCAATGACAATAGCAAATACTAACACTAGAGCTAATATTAAGATTAATATCTTTCTTGTCATAGAGACTCCTTTCAGCTTAAATTATATTGTCTCAATTTCTTCTTGACTGACTATTTTTAACTTCTCCATCTTCAGAAGCTTAATTGCCTCTTCCATTCGATCCACTTTAAATATAATTAGAGAGTTAATTATTCCATACATATATTCAATATTTATATTTTTATTTGAAAATATGCTAATAATTTTAGCTAGCTCTCCTGGGCTATTTTCTGCTTTCAGACAAATTACTTCATTATCAATAACAGTAAAGCCCTTGCTCTTGATCACCTCCTTTGTTTTTTTTGGATCAGGTACTATTATACGGAATATTCCATAGTCAGCTGTATCAGCTACCGAAAAACCGAGTATATTTATATTATTTACTCCTAATAATTTAGTAATTTCTTCTAATCTTCCAGTTTTATTTTCTATAAAAATAGAAAGTTGATGTACTTTCATGTTTTATATCTGATTTTATTTATATTCATAACCCATTTTAAAAGCCATTAAATTTAAATCTAAATATTTTTTTGGTGTATTTTCTTTTATTGCTTTCTCCCAATCTTTAATTCCAAAATCACTATTTTTTGCAAAAATACCCATTATAAGCATATTCAAGCTACGCTTGGAACCAACTTTTTCTAAATATTTCCCAGCCTCTATCGAAATTGTATCTATTATATTACTCTTCATTTTCTTTAACAAACCCACTGGATATTTGCCTTTACCTTGCAAAATATCAGGAGTTGGTATTTTATCTTCATTTATAATTATCAAACTATCTTTATGGCAATAATCAAGCCAACGAAATGTCTCCATTAATTCAAAAGAAATAAGAAAATCACAATTTTTCTTAGCAATAACCGGAGAATATACTTTTTGACCATAGCGAATCATAGTATAAACACTTCCTCCTCGTTGGGACATACCATGAATTTCAGTGGTCTTTACATCAAAACCTTTAGAAATCACCAGATTAGCAATTACTCTTGAGGCGGTTAAAATTCCTTGACCCCCTACCCCGACGATTAATATGTTCTTATTTTCTTTCATTTTTCATATCCTCTTCGACAATTGCTTCAAAATTACACAACTGAAGGCAGAGATCACAAGATGTACATAATGATTTATCTATTACAATCTCATCATCTTCACTTGAAATAGCCGGGCATCCAAGCCTAAGACACCTATTACAGTTATTGCATTTTTCATCCAAAATAATATAATTACTCTCTTTTGTTTTCTCAATCAATATACAAGGCCTATTTGTAATTAATAGTGATGGACTATCTTGTTTCAAGCATCTAGAGATAGTATTTTCGGTTTCTTCCAGATTATATGGATCTATAAATTCAACTATTTCGATTCCAATAGCTTTAGCAATCTTAGCAAAATCAAGAGCTTCTACAATTTCGCCTTGCAGGGTTACCCCGGTACCCGGATGATCTTGACGCCCGGTCATAGCAGTAGTCCTGTTATCAAGCACTATCACCAAAGAAGTCCCCTTATTGTAGTAAATATCAATCAAAGGAGTTATTCCAGAATGAATAAAAGTTGAATCACCAATCACGGCAACCACTTTTTTACCTCCAGATGAACCAGACTTCTCTATTCCATGAGCAGCAGAAACACCTGCTCCCATACAAATACATGTATCCATTGCCTCTAAAGGAGGTAATACTGACAATGTATAACATCCAATATCACCAGTAATAATTGGATTCAATTTCTTTAAAACATAGAAAACTCCCCGATGCGGACATCCGGGGCAAAGATTAGGAGGCCTTATTTTTATGTCAGTAGAATCAATTGATAAGCCCTCTTTATCTTTAATCTCTGGAATAGCGTATTTCTCAACCAATCTCTTGCTTTTTTCATTATTTCCAAGATCTTTGTAGATAATATCTGGGGATAATTCTCCAGTCTGCCTGATAATATCTTTTCCTATTAAATCTATTCCCATTGCTCTTATTTGAAACTCCAGATAAGGTTCAAGTTCCTCAATTACCCAGATTTCATTACATGTTTGGCAAAACCTTTCAATTAGGTCTCGAGGGAGCGGGTGGGTTAAGCCTAATTTTAGAATCGAAACATCCGGAAATATTTCTTTTACATATTGATAACTTATACCGCTAGTTATAATTCCGAGTTCATTTGATTCTTCTTCTATATAGTTTAATTCCGTTTTTTCAGAAAAGGAAACAGCTTTTGCTAATCTTTTTAACAAATCTTGATGTCTTAACCTGGCATTGGCCGGAATCATTACATACTTTGAGGATTTCTTTTGATAAGTATCTTCATATTTTTTCTCATTAATTTTTCCCTTCTCTACCAAGCTCCGGGAATGTGAAATTCTGGTTGTAGTTCTTAAAATAACTGGCAAGTCTAAATTTTCACTTATGGAAAAAGCTAACTTTGTGAAGTCTTTAGATTCTTGGCTGTCAGATGGTTCCAGCATTATCGCCTTTGAACTTAGAGCATAATATCTATTATCCTGTTCGTTTTGAGAACTATACATTCCCGGATCATCAGCAGTAACTATTACCAAACCAGCTTCAATACCAGTATATACGGAGGTAAAAAGTGGATCAGCAGCCACGTTAAGCCCGACATGCTTCATTGCGGCAAATGCTCTCTTCCCACCTATAGCAGCACCTATGGCAACTTCAAGGGCCACCTTTTCGTTTGGCGACCATTCTGCATAAACTCCTTCAAATTTACTAAAGTTTTCCATGATCTCAGTACTTGGCGTACCCGGATATGCAGCTCCAAGTGCTGCTCCGGCTTCAAAAGCTCCGAGAGCAATCGCTTCATTTCCAGTCAATAATAATTTCTTCTCAATTTTGCTCAGAAAAAATCACTCCTACAATTACTAGAATAAATATTTTAACAGGTTAGATGATTTGAGGCTATTTTTAAGCTATTATCGTTATTTGAAATTTAAAAAACTTTTCATTTTAATTTAATTTTTATTATAAAATATTAGGTTTTGTTATTAGGCCCTAGTTCATAATCAATGATTGGGAGTTTTTCTTTATTTGAAATTAATTTATCAAGATAATTGTTAATCTCCTTAAAAGGAAGAGCGTTTTCACAAAAAAAATTTTCACGGCAGATAGTCTCTATAATGAATTTTTTAAACTTTTTTATGTCCTTGGATTTATTTTTTTCGTTTTTTCGAATATCTAGGAAGTTTAATGCAAAGGCTATAATATTTTGGCAATGGAGGCAATTTTTCAATCCGTAACATTCTTGATTAAAGTAAAGTCTAACATCGGTCATTTTAAATAAATTTATTTAATTCTTTTCCCTATGCATTATATCAATAATAGTTCTTAGCCGGGCTTCTTTTTTTGATTTAATATCCAATAATTTATCTTTTTTCTTATCGTCTGTGAAGTCAACAGCAATTTTATAAACATCTTCTGGATCAAATGGTTTAGTTATATATTCATCCACACCGCTGTCAAGGCCTTTCAGTTGCTCCTCGTATTGCCCCACGCCAGTAACTAAAATCAGTGGTATATCTTTAAATACTGAATCATTTTTTAATTTTTCACTCAACTGATATCCATCCATTTTAGGCATCATAATATCAAGAAATATTATATCAGGCGTAAAATCCTTTAATACTTCAAGAGCCTGCTGGCCATCATTTGCTGTTTTAACATCCCATCCTTTATTTTTAAATTTGACTTCTAGAATCTTTACTATGGAAAGAGCATCATCAACAATTAAGACCTTCTTATTTGACATATTTTGCCTCCTTCTATTTATTTATCACTTTTTATTGTCTTTTCAACTACTTCTAAAAGTTCATTTGTATTAAAAGGTTTTATCAGATATTCATCAGCTCCCGCACCTAAACCTCCCTCTACTTCAAATTTCTGAGTCTTTGCAGATAAAATAATCACTGGAATATTTTTTAGTTGGTTACTATCTTTAATCTTTTTACATAAATCTATCCCGTTTTCACCTGGCATTATGACATCAAGAATTACCAAATCTGGTTTTTCTCTAATAATCGAGTCCAGCAATCCGATACCTGAAGAAAAATCTAAAACTTCAAAACCTTTCTTTGTGAGAAAATATTTAATAAGCCTAATAATATCTGGCTCATCATCTGCAATTATTATCTTTTTACCCTTCATTAATTCATCCTATTGTTAAAGTTTTGTTAATCAGATTACTTAATTCACCAATTTTTTCCATTTTTATTCCCTTATCAAAATCTGATAAATCAAATATATCTTTACTTCCAGGGATAAGATTTCTATCAAAAATAAATAAAAAAGGAATATCTTTTATTTCAGATCTTTTTCTTAATTTAGATATCTTTTTCATTTTTTCATGAGTATCATCAGAAATATCCCAGACAATTAGACATGGTTTTCTCTTTTTGCCTACTTTTTTTAACAAGTCTTTTGATTGAATATTTTTTACATTCGCACCAATATTATTTTCAAGTTTTAAAAAACTTTTAGTATCATCTTCTTTGCAATCTACCAGATACATAAGTTTGCATTCTTCTTCCTTCTTAACATTTATTACTTCTCCTATTGACTGAATTAACTTCTCTATATTTATTGGTTTTGTTAGAAAATTAGCTACCCCTAGTTGATCGATCCTTTCATCATTTGGATAGACAGATAACAAAATGACTGGAATATTATTTGTTTTGGGGTCGTTTTTTAACATTCTTAAAACTTCCAGCCCATTAATACCACCAAGAAGTATGTCCAAGGTTATCAAGTCTGGTTTAAGTTTTTTAGCCATTTTTAAAGCCTCTTCCCCTGACTTTGCCGAACAAACATTATAATTTTCCTTGGATAAATGAATTTGCAATAATCTTAAAATGTCAGGTTCATCGTCGACTACTAAAATTTTAGGTTTTTCCCCTTCTCTTATAAATCTTTTCTTGATTTGGGTTACAGTTGGTTTTAGTTCCTCTGCCATAATCGGAAGTGAAAAGCAAAAACTACTCCCTTTTTCTAACTTGCTTTTAACCCAAATCTCTCCTGAATGCATTGAAATTATAGATTTAGTAATTGCTAAACCTAGTCCTGCCCCTCCAACTTCTTGAGTTAGGCTAGAATCCACTCTAAAAAATTTATCAAATAATTTCTCCTGGTCTTTTTTAGAAATACCGATTCCATTATCTTTAACCTCTATTATTAATTTATTTTCTCTACGATAAGCAATGATCTCTATTTTTCCATCATCTTTGGTATATTTGATAGCATTACTTATAAGATTGTTTAAAACCTGGCTTAGACGGTCAAAATCACCACTAATTATTGGTAAGGGTTTATCAAGAGACAGAATAAGCTGGATACCTTTCTTTTCAATCTCTTTTGAAAAAGTCATTATAGATTTTTCTATTAATTCATCTATATATACAGGTTCTCGCCGGATTCTTAATCGACCAGATTCAATTTTAGAAATATCTAGAAGATCAGAAATGAGTTTTACCAATCTGTCTGTATTTTGTTTTGCGATTTCTAAAAATTCTTTTTGATCTTTGTTTATTTTGCCAGCTTCTCCTTGAAGTATCAGGTCGATGAATCCTTTAATTGCAGTCAATGGCGTTCTGAGCTCATGAGAAACAGTTGAAATGAACTCATTTTTCATTTGGTCAATTTCGCTTTGGACTGTAATATCATGAATTGTTTTAATAAATCCTAGTAAATTTTGACTTCTATCCAGAACAGGCGTAGTAAAAATCTTTAGGACCTTTTTAGTCGGTTTCTTTATTGCAATTTCATCTACTTCTGGCATAAAAGGTTTACTAATATCAATTGTATTTATTCTGCTTAATATTTTTTTGAGTTCTTCTCCCAGTTTTATCTCAGAAATCTTATTTCCAGCTACTTTTTGCTTCTCTAGGCTCAACATTTCTATCGCTTGAGGATTAATTTGCATTATTTTTCCTTGGCAATCTATAACCATCAAACCATCAGAGACTGAAGAAAAAATTGCCTCTGCTTTTTCTTCCCGAACTATCTTTTTTGATATATCGCTAATAATAAGGCAAAATCCTAAGTATTTTTGATTTTCAACAAAACGGCCCAAGTTTACCCGATATACTTTATCTTTAAATCTCAGAGTCCTGACCAGGCAAGATTTTTTATCTTCTTTCTTTTTTATTTCTTTTATAAATGGTATGAGAGAATAAAGGTCTGGCGAGAAATCAAAATCAGAAATATTTTTACCGATAACATCCTGTCGTTTTATATTAAAAAGATTTTCTGCAATTTCATTAAAAATAACAATTCGTTCATTTCTATCTAAAATTATTACTCCCTCGCGTAAGGAAGATAAAACAGCCCTTATCTTATGAAGTTTTCTTCGTTCATTTTTATTATTTTTCATCTTTTACCTTTAATAATTAATTTATTCGATGAATAAAGTTAAATTCCTATATGGTGATGATTGGTAAAATTAATAAAATTAGCCTAAAATACCGATAATTGCTTAGAAATTAACTACTAATGTATACGGTAAATATGAAAAAAAGATTTTTGAAACAATATTTAAGGCAAATCTTTTTAATATCTATTTTTTTTATATCTTTTCTAATTTTTTCAAGTGCAGTTACTAATGCAAGTTCAGATATCGAAGATCTTCAAAAAAGCATATATGAAAGAAAAAATAATATTGAAAATCTAAATCGTCTTATTGAAACTCAGGAATCAAAAAATTCAACAGTTGACCTTAGATTAACAATAATTCAGCAAGATATAATTTATACATCTAAAAAATTAGATATAGCCCAAAATGATTTTAAAGAACACCAACTAATCTTCAATCGAAGGCTTAAGAATCGCTATAAATTTAACAATGATGATTTTTTATTTGTTCTGTTGGGCTCGCGTGATTTTTTTGATTTTTTATCCAGAGCTTCTTATACAGTAAAGATTATTCAGCATGATAATGAAATTCTTAATGATTTAATTAACAAGAGAGAGAAAATTCAATATATACAAGAAAAACTACAGATACAAAAAGAATGGGAGCTAAGTTTACAAAGAGATCTTAGAAAAAGTTACCTAGAAGCCAAAAGAAAAATCGGCCTGGAAAAAGTTAAATTAGCCGAAGAAGAAAAGAGATTAAATCAACTGATAGCAGAGAATAAAATTGAAGATGCTTTGACTCCATCCAGTTATCAACCCGATCCTAACCCTGTTTTGACAGACATTAAGGCTATCGAGGCTACTGTCGAGCCATATAATAATTCCAAGATCTATACTGGCGAAAACATGCCTAAAAAATATACTTCGACTAAAGTTACCTACACTGGAGTTGTTTCCTGGTACGGAAACGAATTTCACGGCAGGACAACTGCCAATGGAGAAATCTACAATCAATATGGATTTACCGGTGCTTCAAGAACATTACCTTTTAATACTTTTTTATTAATAACTTATAAAGGACGAATGGTAGTTTTACGAATAAATGACCGAGGTCCTTATGTACCTGGACGAATTCTTGATTTATCAAAAAAAGGGGCAGAAATACTAGGTTTCTCAGGAATTGCCAATGTTAAGATAGAAATTGTTAAACCCGTTGAATAGATTATTCTTCTTTGACATTCTCGATTTCGGTAATAAAATTTGAAATCAGCCAATTTCCTTCAACTTTATTTAAATCATAAGTATTTGTTCTTTCGATTCTTTGCTTTTTTTTATTGAATCGGTAAAGATATGTTATTTTTTGGCGTATCGATACTTCATCCTGCTCTTCATCTATTTCCTCTTTATCAACAGGTTCAATTTTCTGGTCAATTAACTTGTCGCTTCCTAATGGAACTGGCATGGTATTTCTTAGTTTTAAGTCAGCTTTGCTGTCTTTTAATAAAAATTGAGATTTATCGTAAACATTTTCTGCATCTGTAAATTCTTCAACCGTGCTAATAGACCCAGAGTAGCTAGAAATTAAATCCTCTTGCCTGGAAAAATAAAAATTCTCGATATTTAAGCTGCTTAAGATTATTACAATTGATGCAAATATAGCAATTACTATAGCAATTGCTAAAGCTAATCCAAAATTTTCCTTTTTGCTAATTTTTGAATCCATTAAATTAATTTTAGTTTATCAATTCCAAAACTACAATATATATCAGATGATTTCAGGCAAGAGCTCCTCTCATCTTTCCGAGCTCGATAAAAATGTTAAAGAGTTGATTTTTGTTAAATTTTTTCCCCAGAGAAGCTTTTTTCAATTGTACTATCGATTCCTTTAAGTAGCTACCATAAGTATCGTTCGAAATCATTTTTATACCTGGAAGTTTGGATAGCTCGTCTAAGCTTTGTTCAAATTCTGTAATGAGTTTTTCTGATACTAAATCTCGAGATATTTCAGGATGCGAAAACTCTAATATCTTATTATAGTAAGAAATAATTCCCGGAAAGTATTCTTTTAATAACTTTGATAATCCCTCTTCTCCCATATATTTTCTCAGACACCTAAAAGCTTTACCTGCCCCGAGTATCTCGGGTGGCAGACCGATAGTATACATTGTTGTTGCAAAAACTGTACTATTAATTCTAATATCATATTCATCAAGTGCTTGTATTTCTTTTATGTAATTCTGTAAATAATCTTCACTAAAAATATTTGAATATTCTTTATATCTTCCGGTTACAGGATAAGTTCTTTCCTTCAAATGTAAGTATCTACTCCTCAAAGTAGGAACATATTCAGAAAGCTTCAATGTATCTTTAAAAGCATCGTATAAATCCTTACGATAATGGTATTCAAATATAAGAGAAATCTTTTTCATTTCTATGACTTCATCTAATTCGAAATATTCTACTTCTTCCGAAGGTTCACTATCCAGTATTAAGCTTATTGTCTCTGCTGCCTTGTCAGCCGTATTGTTATATATAAATGTCGCAGGCATAATATATGTTTCCACATTAGGTAAACTTTGTTTAAGGTAATCCATATTGTCTGAGGATAGATTGCCTCTGTATGGTAAACTTCCGCCCATCAACATAATAGAAAAATGATAATCGCTGTCTTCCTGAAAAGCTTTTACATTCTTCAAAGCAATTTTTGTTGCTAAATAGGCGGGTACAAATGACGATTTAATTGCTATTTCAGCTAGATTAAAAGCGATGCGCATCTTATTCAAATATATTCCTTCTCTCTCACTTCCCATAATTAGATTTTCCATAATATGGGTAGCATTAAATACATCCTGTATATCTTGAAATACAGGAATCAGTAAAAATTCCTCTTGTCTATTCTCAATCCCAAATTCTTCGTTTGAAATTTGTAGTATTTCAAAAATTCTTCTTCTTGCATCTAAAAATAATTTCTCGCTATGTATCATTGAAATTAATAAATTGCTGATAGCTAATTTTTTAATATCTTTAAATAGTTTTGCGTTTGTGTCCATAATTGAAAGAAGAGTGGCCAACTGCCTGAAGGGGCCTTCATTGTAACTTGAAGGAATCCAAGGTGTAATAAAAACATCTTGCCCTACTTTAATATCTTTTTTCAACAATTTCTTGCTTATTTCTAGAATCTGGTGATATGGGGTAAATTTTCGATCAAAATTTATTATAATCTCTTCAAAACCATATCCAGAAGGTTTTTTTTGAAGTACTTTTAATGCTTCATCAACTTCCTGTTGTATGCTTAGTTCTTTGCCAGCATAGTCACAGCTCTGCAAAAACGATATTCTGGGAAATCTTTGTGTATACCACATATAATGCTTTAATTCTCCTTGAATGATTGCTAGACATCTTCCTTATATATTACAATATCATTTTTTAACATACCCTTTGCTTTATAAAGTGCTTCATCGCTTCTTCTTATTAATTCATCTGGGTCTTTAATACCTTCATCATGTTGCGCTAAGCCGATTGATACGGTTACAGGAAATACTCCTTCATTTGTCTTAGCAACGACACTTTCTGCTTTAATGGCCTTGACAATTCTTTTACCAATTTTTAATGCCTTTTCTGAATCTGCGTTCGGCAAGATTATTCCAAATTCATCCCCGCCATAACGAGCAACAACATCAGCACTTCGACAATTTTCCTCCAAAATTGAAGCAAATCTTTTTAATATTTCATCACCCATAAGATGGCCTTTTGAATCGTTATATTTTTTAAAATTGTCTAAGTCAATCATTAATAATGTAAGTGGTATTTTATATCTAATAGTTCTTTTTATTTCCAGTTTCAACTGCTCAATAAAAAAACGATGATTTCTAATCTTAGTTAGATCATCAGTAATAGCTAAATATTGTAATGTTTGGCTATAGCGGTCGACAAAAGTCTCTATAGTAATAATTAAAATTCTATCTAAAGGAGTACTGATTTTTTCTGTAAAATCAAATAAATCCACTTTATATTTCTTGGCTATTTTGCCTGTAAAGTTTAAAAGAATTTCTTTAAGAAATATATATTCGTTAATAACCTGGTCTACTTTAAATCCTTGCGATTCTCTTAATTCTCCTAATTCCTGAGCCTTTATATAAACTGATCCACCTGGGTCAAATTGCGAAATATTAGTGCTGTCCTGAACAACTTTTGCTATACCGTCAATCATTGTTGGTACACCATCTAGGAGATCATCAGTAGGAAATACATCATGTTCTTCAATCTGATAGTTCTTTTTTATGACATTTAACCATTCTAAAACTATCTTCCTTGAAGCTTCTTTTATTTTTTCTGAAATTACTTCATAATTATCCCGGCTCATTAAAAAATTTTATCTTTGTTCTGTATCATAGTGTATTTTTAGTATAGACGTTTTATAAAAACATGTATAGAATATAGTCGGTATAAATCATATCCTTTTATTCATATGACCATTAATTTAATCTTCGGTTTAGCCGGAGGATTGGGTTTATTCATATATGGAATGCAATTAATGGGTGACGGTCTCCAAAAAGCTGCTGGTGACCGGCTTAGGAAGATTTTAGAGATTTTAACTACAAAACCATGGCGTGGAGTTATTGTTGGTTCAGGCGTAACAGCTTTAATTCAGAGCTCAAGTGCTACAACTGTCATGCTTGTTAGCTTCGTCAATGCTGGTTTGATGACCTTAAGTCAAGCTATTGGAGTTATTTTTGGTGCTAATATAGGGACAACCATCACGGCCCAAATTATTGCCTTTAAAATTTCAGATTTAGCCTTACCGGCAATTGGTCTCGGCTTTGCTCTTACTTTTTTTTCCAAAAAGAAAGTACTTAAATATCTTGGCCAATTTATCCTTGGATTTGGTTTACTTTTTTTAGGCCTAAACACAATGAAAATAGCAATGTCTCCACTGAAGGATAATGAATCATTCATCCGGGCAATGATTGAACTTGGAAAAACACCTCTTCTTGGCGTATTTATAGGAATATTGATGACAGCTTTGATTCAAAGTAGTTCAGCTACGATAGGCATTCTTATTGCTTTAGCTTCTCAAAATATAATCTCTATCAATACAGCTCTGCCTATTTTAATCGGAGATAATATTGGCACATGTGTCACGGCGCTTCTGTCTAGTATCGGTACTTCAATTACAGCAAAAAGAACAGCTGTAGCTCATGTTTCTTTTAATACGCTGGGTGCGATATTATTCTTAGCAATACTCCCCTTCTATGATAGGATCGTTATTTTAACCTCCAATGATATTTCAAGACAGATAGCTAACGCACATACAATTTTTAATTTTTTTAATACACTTATCTGGTTGCCTATGGTTGGATTAATGGTGAAAATAGTTCAATTGATTGTTCCTGGTGAAGAGATAATAATTGATAGCCGACCAATCTTTATAGAGAAACATCTTCTTTATACGCCCTCTATCGCGCTCGGCCAAGCTACAAAAGAAACAGTAAGAATGGCTGTATTCGCACATGAAATGCTTAAACACTCTCTTAATTATTCAGTTACACCCAGTAAAAAACTTTTACGACTCACCGAGCGTAAAGAGAACGTCGTCGATAAATTGGCTCACGAAATTACTCGTTTTTTATCTATTCTCTCCCAAGAATCACTAAGTCTTGAACAATCAGAAAGAATAACAGCATTAATGCATGCTATTAACGACATAGAGAGATCTGGAGATCATGCCGAAAGCTTAATCAACCTTTTTCAGCTAAAAAATGATGACAATCTTGTATTCTCAGAGAAAGCCCAAAATGAACTTGATGATATTAGCAATGATGTCTCAAAAATGTATGACCATATTATTATTGCTCTCGATACAAATGATTTTGATTTGGTTAGAGAAGTCCAATTAATCGAAGAAGGTGTTGATAAAAAAGTTAAGAAGGCACGTAATGAACACATTAAAAGACTGAATCAAGGTTTATATCAACCCGTTGCTGGAGTAGTTTTTCTTGATATTGTTAATCATCTTGAAAGAATCGGTGATCTAGCAAATAATGTTGGATTTGCTATTCTTGGAGAAATGACAAAATATTGATAAATATTAATTACTTTTAAGTTTTATTCTTTGAATTACCTCTTACGTCCGCTTTTAAAATACCAATATATGGTAAATTTCTATATTTCTGTTTAAAATCGAGCCCGTAACCGACAACAAAAATATCTGGAATATCAAATCCTTTATAATCAATCTTTAAATCAGCAATCCTGCGGACACTTTTATCTAACAAAGTACATACCTTAATGCTTTTTGGGTGGCGATTTTTTAAATTTTTCAAAAGATAGTTTAGAGTTAACCCTGTATCTATTACATCCTCAACTACTATAATATCGATTCCCTCAATACTCTGATCCAGATCTTTCAAAACTCTAACTACACCAAGTTTTTCAGAACTACTTCCGTAATTACTTATGGCAATATAATCGACCATCATGTCTAGTTTGACTTCTCTTAATAAGTCAGTAAGAAAAAAGACACCACCTTTCAAAACAGTAATAAAAAGTGGCTTTTTTTCTTTATAATCAATTGTTATTACTTGGCCAAGTTCTTTGACTCTATTATTAATCTCCTCTTCCGAATAGACAATTTTTTCTATATCTGGGTGTATTAACATTAGACTAAACTCCTACCTTAACCTCAAGCTCAAGAAGAAGTAATACCGTATTTTCGAAGTAAATTTCTCAAATCTTTTTGATAGAATATCTTTATCCTTATATCAGGATTCAATTCTCTTAATCTTCTAATCTTTTTGTTCTTTTTAGTCACTAGTTTCTGGCTCATCGTAGTTAACTCGATATAAAGATCATGTTCAGGAAGGTAAAAATCTGGCGTAAAAGATGCTATTACATTACCTTTTTTATCCCATTCAATTGGAAAAGACTTTGGTTCATATTCCCAATTTATTTTATAAAAATCGAGAATTTTTGCACACTGCATCTCACTGGGATGCGCAAATGTTATTCCTTTATAGATATAAACTTGATTGTTATTTACTTCATTCAATATTATATAATTATTACAGTTTTTGCCTTATATATATTTTATCTATAATTTAAATTTTATACTTACTTATAATAAAAAAGCAAATAGGGAAGGAGAAAGGTATGAAAATATCTTGTACAATTCATGCAATTATGGGTATAGTCTCTATAATACTTTTCTTTCTGGCCACAGTTGGAATACTATCGTATAAATTAATATCTAAAAAAAAGGTCCCGTCCGAATTAGAAGACTTTCATACCACAGCTCAAAATGTCAGGTATCAAACAAATCTTTTTTATCTTTTTTTAGGACTTATACTATACTCTCTATCCTTTTTTCTAGGCATACTTCAGGTGTCAACAATCACAAATGAATTATCTGTCTATATTCAAAAAATATTCTTCACAGCTTTAATCCTTCTACTCTTAGTTATTGGAGGTTTTATCTTCTTATACCTACACATTAAAAAAAAGCGTATGAAAGATGTATTTTTACAAATCTTAATAATTTCAGGATTTATACTCTCAATTGTAAACTTAGTAGTCTTTAATTATTTATTAGATAGCGGACATAGATTTTTCTTTTAAAAGAAAGTTTCGGGTTTTTATAATTTTTTCCCAATGAGTTCCCGGCCAAAAAAACTTTTGGCAATTACAGCAGTATATAAATCTATCTTGGGTATCATAAACATATTCAGGTACCATTCCTTTTACTGATTCTTTAGGTTTATCTATTAAGATTGAATTACAAACAGTACATCTTGTAAATTTTACAGCCTTTTTTATTTCCTTGTATTCTGAATATACTTGTCTTATTTGATCAGGTAAACAATTATGATTAATTAATACATAATCAATCCAACCTCTTTGAAATTCTTTGCGTAATATCATCCTTGTATCACGAGTTAAAACAATTCTTTTTTCTTTCGAAGCAAAATCAACTAAATCCTTATCTTGAATATATCTGAAATATTTAACGTCATTACCAAATAACCTTAACCACTTAGCCAGACTGCCAAGCATAACATCGGCAATGAATGAAATATGTTTTGAATAATTTATGTCATCCTTGTTTATATTATTCATTGTCAACAAATTCTTCTTTTATTAATAAGCCTATATTCTTTTTAAACAGTAGATTTTTAATTTGTAGTGTGTTCTTCCAGAGTGAAGTAAGAATCTTTTCAGCTTTTTTCTTTCGGTTTTTATTTTTTGCATGAAGAGTGGGCAATATTATCTGTTTAAACAAATCTACTTCTCTTTCTACAGAATTGATATACATTCGTAAATGTCTGGGTTCAATACCGTAGCTTGAAAGTTCTTTGGCAGTCTTAACTATTTCAACGTCTATCCTTGAATATGGTTTTTCAGATTTTTGAGCCGGTTTTCTCAATATGCCATAATTCTCAAGTTTTTTGACTTCCTCAATAGAAAGTCCGGTTGATGACCTAAAATCTTTAAGGCTCATGGTGTTATATAAATCAGATGTAAGAATCTTTTGATCCGGTATTTTTTTACTGCCCTTCTCAATTTCCTTCCTTAAAATAGGTTCTGGAGATATCTGTAATTTCTCTTTGATTACATCGAGTGGTAAAAATAAATCTTTTTGCATCTTTAATATTAATTCTAACTTGTTTATATCATCTTGATCGAATTTTCTATATCCGCCTTTTGTACGAGAAAGTGATAAAAGATTTTCTTCTTCCAAAAATCTTATCTTGCTTATTGAAATATCCGGAAAGTCTTTTTTTAACTTTTTTACAACTTTACCTATGGTTAGATATTCACTGTTTTTAGCAACCATATTTTCCTCAATTCTTTTATTTTTTTTGATCAACAAATATTAAAATAAATTTTCCTATCTGAATCTCATCATAGCTCTTAAGTTTCTCATTCTCGATTCTCTTACCATTAAGATATGTTCCATTAAGACTTTTAGTGTCAATTAAAAAATATGACTTTTTTTCTCTTGTAATCTTGGCATGTTTTCTGGAAACAGTTATGTCATCGAGAAAAATATTTGCATCAGGATCCCTGCCAAGAACTGTTTCTTTCTTTTTTAGTATAAAATGCTGTCCGGGATTTGGCCCTTTTTTTACTACGAGAACCGTTTCTCCTTTAACTTCAGGTATTATTTCGAGAAAATCTTCAGTATCCGTTTCAATTAAAGGGAGATAGGTTTGAGTAGTATCATTTTTTTCTATTCTAGTATTACATTCCGGGCAATACTTTAAATTATCTTCAATTTTTCGGCCGCAGTTAGAGCATTCCATATGAATTATTCCTTAAATCTGAAGTCTCTGGTTTTAAATGCTTTAGATATTTCCGATTCAACGGCTTCAATGATCTCGGGATTTTCAAGTATATGGGCAAGCTGTTCTTGGTTTATTCTATTCTTAATATATGTATCTTGAATAATAGCTTTCAAGCTACGGCCTGAATGAAGCTCTCTGACTATATAATTTAAGACTCTCTCTTCAACAACATCATAACTTAATTCTTCAATGAATTTTTTTAATATTTCATTCAATTTTTTCTCTGGCATTTAACCTCCAAACATTGATTTATACTTAATAAAAGCTTGTCTAAAAGTCTTTAAAAATTAATCTTTTATTTCGTTTTTGTCTTTCTCTTCTTCTTCTATTTCAGCATCGTCTTTTTCTTTAGATGAAGATTTTTTCCATGATTTTTCTCTTTTTCGAAATTTTTGTAAAAGTTTATCTTTCTCGTTTTTTTCTGTTTGGTCTTCACCAATTGAAACATTATCTTTTTCCGATATCGAATGATAATGCTTCTGGGTAGGTGTTTTGATGCCCTCCTGCCCTGAAGATCGAACATTTCTTGTAACATCTTTATCAGACAATATAATTTCCTCCTCTGAAAATTATTCTAATAACGAATTGTCCTTTCCGGTACCTTTTGCTAAAATCTCAGTCAATTTCTTCAGGTCATCTGCTGTGATAATTTCTTTGCCTTGATTATGTTTATGCTTAAGCCTGTCTTTTAACTCAGATCTAATTATATCTATCTTCCCGTGCAATATTCTTCTATCGTATGAAAGTTTTTCTTCTTCCTTGTATAACTTATCCAAGATTTCTCTTAACTCCTGATCGTTTTTGTCAGCAATTTGGGTTAGCACTGAATCTTCAACCTTTATTTCACTTTTCTTATCAACCAAAATAATCACCTCGTTTATTTATATGTTTATTATATATAACCATAAAAAAATCAAAAAGTTACCTAGCTAAATATTTTTTTAATATATTTCATCATTTTAATTAACTTAATAAAAATTCTTTCTTTTAGATTTGGTTTTCGATATTCCTTTTCTGTGACCAAATCAACCCGGCCTTCCAGTTTTTGGCCATAATATATTTCAGCAACAGCTAGTTTCTGTCCTTTTTTTATCGGGAGTTTAATCTTTTTTGGTTCCCTGATCTTTATCTTTACATTCTTGTCATCTTTCCCGGTAGTGGTCAGAAAAAATTCATTATTGGCAACCAAAAAACCGTATTTGTCAATAAATTCCGGTACTTTAAATTTTTGATACGCTTCACCTTTATTTATAACTTTAGTCTTTTTATAATTTTCAAAACCATAATCAAGAATCTCTCTGCTGTTCTGAAATAGAACTTCTTCCATGGGTGACTTTAGAACAACCGAAATCAAGTTTAAATTATTTTTTTGAGCAGAGGCAACAAGACAGTAACCAGAGCTAAATGTGTGCCCTGTTTTAATTCCATTAATATATGGAACCATCCCAATTAATTTATTTCTATTTTCTAGGCTAATATTTCTATTATCAATTTTAAAGTTATAAAATTCTGTGGAGACTATTTTAACAAATTTAGGATTCTTTAGAGCAAACCTGCTTATCACGGCAAGATCATAAGCTGTTGAATAATGATCTTCGCCGGGTAATCCATGTGGATTGGCAAAGTGCGTATCCGTAGCTCCTATGTTTTTAGCCTTATTATTCATCTTTTTAACAAAGTTATCTACATTTCCCGCAACATGTTCAGCTAAAGCAATTGAAGCATCATTAGCAGATTCTAATAGTAAGCTATATAGTAAGTCTTTTACTGAAACTTCTTGATTTTCTTTTAAATATATTTCTGATTCTCCAGTTATTTCCGCTTTTTTACTTATTTTAACTTTATCTTTAAAATCATTTTCTTCTAAAACAACCAGGGCGGTCATTATTTTTGTAGTAGAAGCTATTGGCCTTTTTGATTGGGCATTATACTGGTACAAGATCTGTCCTGAATTCGAATCAATCAAAATATAAGATTCTGCTTTTATCTCAAGATCAGGTTCACCTTTAGCTCCAGCCTTAATTATGCTTATATTTAGTGTAATATTCGCGGCAATTAAAATAAATAGTATATAGGCTAAAAATTTTTTAATTTTCATATATAAAATTATATTTAATATTTATCTATGGCTAATCTGAAGCCTAGAGTGTCATCGAAAGATGCGCCAATTGGCTCATCAGATGTTTTCTTATGTCTTGAGCCGAAGGAAGAGGCGCAGCAGCTTGACCATTTTTGAAGACAATATCCGTGGATTTTATCAGATTTCCTCCACACAAACATTTTTTCTTTTCAGTTTTATCAGGTAAAATTACTGATTTAAAACATTGTTTGCATCTCATCAAATTCTTTCGGCCAGACATTTTACCCCTCTTTGCAATTAGTTCTCCATCTACTTCAACAATATCCATTGAAAAATCTATTACCGGAGCATTGCTTATGGCAGTTCCAATTCCATAAGAATCAGCATATTGATTTAATTCTTTTATCTGATTTTCATCCAAACCACCAGAAACAAAAATCTTTACATGTTCAAAACCGCGGTAATCCAATTCCCATCGAACCTCTTGCAAGATCTTCTTAAAATCTCCACGCCTTGAACTGGGTGTATCAAGCCTTACTGCTGTTAAATGTTTTCCCAGTGCTCTGGCAGCTTTAATTGCTGCAAATTTCTCATCCTGAAATGTATCTATTAACGCTACTCTGCCTATTTGTGGAGGAATAATTTCATCAAAAGCTTTATAAGAATCGACTTCATCCCCTATTATTAAAATTAGTGAATGAGACATTGTGCCTATGGGTTCTTCATTAATTAACCTTCCACTTTCAATAGCTGCAACTCCGTCACACCCACCTATAAAAGCATTTCTTTCAATCATCGGAGCGATAGATGGGTGCATTCTCCGCGCACCAAAACTGAAGACTTTTCTTCCTTTTGCTGCATACCTACAACGAGCAGCTTTTGTTGAAATTCCCGAAGCTTGACAGATCAAGCCCAATAATGCAGTTTCATAGACCGCGAAATTTAAATATTTTCCACTAATAGTCATGACTGGATCTTCAGGATAAAAAAAAGTACCCTCTGGTATCGCTTCGATTTCAATATCTATTCCCTCAAAAAGCTTAATAACCTCTTCTAGCCCAGCAAAAATTGCCCAGTCATATTCATTTGGTAGAGAACTTGCTCTTATTTCAGCAACTACTTCCTTATCCGCCTTTAGTTTTTTAAGTATTTCAATGCCTCTTGAAAAATAAATATCAGATACATTACCATCTTTAATTGCTTTATCGCTTGCTGTGTGAAATATTTTTTTCATTTTAATTCCTAAATAATCTCTGCTCCAGCAATGTCCTCCATCTGTTTTAAAGCCTGACTATGGTCATTTGCATCTAAGCCGGCTACGCTATTTTCCGGAATCAATATTTTAAACCCTCTCATATATGCATCTAATGCAGTTGCCAAAATGCATATATTGGTGACAGTTCCCGTAATTACTAATTCTTCAACATCTAATTCATTTAGAAGAAGATCAAGACTAGTTCCGTAAAATCCAGAATATCGCCGTTTATTAATTACATAATCTTGTTCTTGTGGTTTTATTTCATCAAATACTTGAGAACCCTTTGTTCCCTTAATAGAGTGAGGTGGCCATCGATTAAACTCTGAATCTTTTGGGTCATGTGAGTCATTTATGTAAATAACTGGGTAATTATTTTTATGGAATTCTTCAATATAATCTTTAATATTTAACACAATATTTTTGGCATCCGGGACTTGCAGATTTCCTTCATCTAGAACAAAATCATTTACCATATCAATAATCAATAAAGCTTTTTTACCACTCTTCATGTCTTACTCCTTAAGGCAACTATTGATAAATTAAGTTTAGCATTAATATTTTTTTGTGTATATGCTAGTTTCTTATAATAAAAGAATTTTAATTCAAAATAACTTGCTAGAATTCATCGATTTATTAGATAAATTATAAAATATACTCGGTTTACACTTTCTTATTATTTTGAAATTTTGAGGTATATTTAATTAATTGATAAAGAGCTGTAAGAATGCCAATAACTAAAAATATTATCAAAAATAAAGGCTCAGATTTGAAAAATTTATCCATTAAAAATCCGATCAAAATAAAACTGAGAATTGTTATACCAAAACTAAAAAGTATAGCTGAATATTTACCGAGGTTTTTTAACCATTCCACGCAAATTTAATCTTATTAATCTTTTATGTCTTTTAGCCGATCATCAATGATCTTACTAATATATATCTCACATTTTAGGCAATCAGGGATTAATTTCTGAAGGCAAGGAGTGCCGTCTTTAGCCTTTATAGCTTCACCCTTAATTACTCTTGGTTTTGAGCATAGCTTTTTATTTAATTGACATATGTCCCCTTCTAAATATGAAACCAACAAATGATATCCAATCTTTTACATTAATTATATCATTAACAATTGAATACATTTCTTATTCCCGGTTAATTATTATCAATTTATTGCAAATTTTTAAAATTACTCAGTATTAAACCAGCAATATTTAATTGTACTAGCCAAAAATAAAAAAATATTTAGCTAAAATTCCCCGATGAGTTGACAAATAATGCTTCTGTTTCTGCTTCTGTTATCAAAATCAGCCAAGACTATCTGCTGCCAGGTTCCAAGTATCAACTTATTATCAACAACTGGAATCGTTAAAGATGGTCCAATTAAAGAAGCTCTAAGATGAGAATGAGCATTACCGTCTCCCCATGCTAAATTATGTTTATGTTTATCATTTTCAGGAATTAAATTTCGAAGAGTATTCTTCAAGTCTTCAATTAAACCCTTTTCAAGCTCAATTGTTGTTAAAGCTGCTGTTGCACCCGGAACAAATAAATGAATAATTCCGTTCTTTAAACCCTTATTATTAACAATTTTTTTCACCTGGTTGGATAAATCAATAATATCATCATGGCCACCGGTAGTTATATCAATATTCACATTCAAAACATTCTCAGATATTATATAAATCTTCTCCTGATATTAACTTTATACCTTGATTCTTAAAAATTTCTATCGCAATATCTATCTGTTCGATTCTCATAACATTTATAGCTACTTCTTGACTTTTGGAAACAAAACAATAAATATACTCTATATTCAAGTTCTTGTCTTTTAATAATCTTAAAACTTCAGCTAAACCACCGGGTTTATCCGATATTTCAACAGCCAGGACATCAGTTTGAGCTACAGTATACTTATTATCACTAAGAATATCGTAAGCTTTTTTTGGATTATCAACTATCATTCTGAGTATACCAAAATCCGATGTATCTGCTATGCACAGTGCCCTAATATTAATATTATTATTACCCAATAAACTTGTAATGTCTGACAATCTTCCCCATTTATTTTCAAGAAAAACCGAAATTTGCTTAACTTTCATTAACCCTCCTTAGACTAATTGATCATTCTTTTATCAGTCACTCTTTTAGCCTTGCCCATACTTCTTTCAATAGTTTTTGGTTCGACTAAAATCACATTCACGCTTATTCCCAAATTACTTTGTATTTCATCCTTAATTCTTTTTTTCATCTTCTCTAATACTTTTACTTCGTCCGAAAAAATCTCTGATGAAACCTCAATCTGGATACTCATTTGATCCAAATTACCAATCCTGTCAACAATTATATGATAATGTGGTTCGGTGCCTTCAATCTCCATCAAAACATTTTCGATTTGTGAAGGAAAAACATTTACACCTCTTATTATTAACATATCGTCTGATCTTCCCTTAACTCTTTCCATTCTGGCAAAATTTCTTCCGCATTTACATGGATTAATATTTAATGAAGAAATATCTCTTGTCCTATATCTTAAAACAGGAATTCCCTCTTTGGTCAAAGTAGTGAAAACAAGCTCACCGCTTTCACCGGGTTCTAATTTTTCACCTGTTTCAGGGTTTATAATTTCGACCAAAAAATGATCCTCATTAATATGTAAGCCGTTCTTTTGTTCACATTCGGAAGCGACACCAGGCCCGATAATTTCACTCAGTCCGTATATATCAAGTGCCATTAAGTTTAATTTGGCTTCAATTTCCTGCCTCATATGTTCAGACCATGGCTCTGCTCCAAATACTCCTGCTTTTAATTTCAACGACTTAAAATCAATTCCCATCTCTTCAGAAGCTTCAGCCATATAAAGAGCATAGGATGGAGTACAAGCTAAAATCGTACTTCCAAAGTCTTTCATAACTACTATCTGCCTTTTTGTATTTCCACCTGAAATAGGTATAACTGAAGCACCAATAAGCTCGGCACCATAATGAACTCCTAGTCCACCTGTAAATAGTCCATAACCATAGGAAACATGAACAAAATCATCAGCAGTTGTACCAGCACAAGCTAATGTTCTAGCCATAGTTTCGGCCCAAGTTGCCACATCATTTTTTGTATAACCCACTACGGTAGAACGCCCTGTTGTTCCTGATGATGCATGAATACGAACGATGTCTTTAAGAGGAACAGCAAATAATCCGTAAGGATAATTTTTACGAAAATCTTCTTTTGAAGTCAGTGGTATTCTTTTTAGATCATCAAGACTATTGATGCTTTCCGGAGAAACATTTGATGCATCTAATTTCTTTTTATAGTGTGGGACATTATCATAAACCCTTTTTAACACGCTTTTTAATCTTTCGAGTTGAAGTTCTTCCAATTTAGTTCGATCCATAGTCTCATGCTCTTTATCCCAAATCATATTTACCTCCTTATATTTGAATAAGATGATTCAAACAATACCAGACTTATATCATAAACTACAGAGATATATTTATTCAAACAACTCTAGATTAATATGAATCTATAGAAAATTTAAAAAATAACATTAATCATAGAACCTAAGGTGCTGCACTAGTCGTAGCTGGTAAGCTACCAATCTCTCCAACTGTTGTCTCCGTTTTAGAAGGTTCTTTTGTACCAACTCTGATAATCTCATTCTTTGGAATATAACGGCTAAAGAAAACATCTTTTTGGACTATTTTACCGTTTCGTTTAACTGTCCGATAAACACTTATGTCCTTTCCTTCAACCCCTTTTGTTTCAACTTCTTCCTTCCCTTTTTCAAGTTCAGGATCGTCAATCTTCTTTGATGAATAAGATTTGATATTTGTAAAATCTGTTGTTTCATATGTAACTTCCGTATTAAAATCCGTACTGTAAATACTCACAGTTATACTACTGTTGGAATACCAGGTTTTTATTAAAAGATGTGCACTAGTGTCATTTCTGAATTTTAAATCAGGGCTTGGGTATGATACTCCAGCATCTCTTCCATTAGGATAATTACTTATATATAGGCTGTGATTATGCCTTTCTTTTATATCATATCCACCAAAAAATACTGAATTAAACAATGTTGTCGCCACCTGGCAAACGCCGCCACCAATAGCAGGTAAAAGATCACCATTTATTATAGCTGGGGCCTCGACAAATCCTTTATCGGCAGTCCTAGGTCCAATAATCTGATTGAAGGAAAATACTTCACCGGGAGCAATAATGACATTATTTAATTTTGATGCCAGAAGATGAATGTTGTGAACTCTAGGTTTATTATTGGGATTAAAATTAGTCTTATAAGAAGAAACCAGTTCTTCTATATCCATTGCTTCCGCTTCTTCAGTGCTAAGTTCTGGTTCTACTATCCTTGTTGTTAGAATAATCTCCCTTGGCGGTTCACTTAAAACAGCTTTATTTAGCTTTGGAAAAGCTTCAGCTGAATCAACCTCCCGTCCATTTTGACTGGGAACAATTACTGCTTTCGTCCCCTGTATTCTAAATTCAGCATCGCGGGCATGGATATAAATCTCAGCAACTTTTTGCTTTAAGAATTTATCGAGTTTATCGCGGTCAATTATAGCTCTATATTTCTTTTTGACTTTACCTGTTTTTTTATTCTCTTTTTTTATAAATTTAAATGTTATCAACTTTGTAATCTCAGATGGTGAAATTTCCCATCTATATTTATCATATTTCAACCCTACGTTATCGCTTATCATTACCAAAACATCTTTTAAAGCTGATTTTGCATCTTCTTCTGTAACATTTGTCGGAAGAATTCTGATAGGAATGTTTATTTTCTCATCTTCAATTGAAATTATATACTTCCTTATTAGAGCATATAGATCAGCTTTTTCAACTTTCCTACCGACTTCACCAGATACAACCCAAGCTTTTTTCCCTTTAATCTCAACCTTTGCATCTATAGGTTCTTTATCAATTTGCAAACAAATATTATAAACAAAATCTTTTAGTTTTTCATTATCTATTGAATAGACAAAAGTTATATTACGAGGAATTATATAAGAGAGAATTTTTGTTTTTAATCTGTTCAATAAAGTACCTTCACGGCTTATCGAATATGCTTTATCTATAGATTTATCAATATTAACTTCCAATTCAATATCTTTGGGTTTCAAATACCATTTTTCTTTACGTTCTTCGAGTTCAAGTTGTTGTGAATATATATCTTTCAATTTTTTTGTTACAATTCTTTTTGCTTCACTTTTACTTTTTAATCCGAGTTCAATGCCTGATACAACAACACCATAGTGAATTTTACCTCTATTAAGAACAGCATCTGCCCCAACTATCAATCCAAATAAGAGCAGAAAAGAGATACTCCCTATTATTAAAATCTTCTTATATTTGGGGGAAATATTTATTCTTTTTATTATTTTATAAAAATATTCTTTAATATTATCCATAAGCTCATTATTTTGCTTACTTATTCTTTAAAAATTGGCGTCGACTCCTTTACCTTAATCTTATTTTTTGAAGGTTCTATTTCAATTAAATTATCTTTCTGGATATCAATTTTTACACCGCTTAAAGATTTTAAAGCATCAATTATGCCTCCGGGGAGTTTTAATGCCGATATCAAAACATTTTGTTTGCCAATAGCTTTAATCCTGTATGGTGGCCTAATATCATTATCATCCATTATTATACTTTCATCTCTATCTATAAAATAAGTATGAGCTACAACTCTATTTTCATTAACAGATATAATCTCCGCCCCACCATTCTTAAGCTCCTGAACAAGCTCATTAATATCGTAGCTAGTAAGTATTTCATTTTTATCGATTACTTCAACATAGATTCCTTTACCTTTTACAGGCAGCATTCCGTTAAAAATCTTTAAGTTATTTAAGCTCCGGGCTGCTTCATTCAATATTTCGTTCTGATTATATGTTGCTAACTTGCTTTCTGAAAGAGTAATTCTTAAATCCGCTATCTCATTTCGCATTTTATTACTTTCTGTATTTAGATTATTAATTATTTCTCCTAAATCCTCACTGGTTTCAGCTTCAAGCTTTTGCTTACTTGATGGTTGAACTTTTATCTGAGTTGCCAATAATAATCCCAGTATTACAAAGATAATAAAAAGAATATATTGTGTTCTGCGTTCTTGAAAATGGAAATAACCTTTCAAAAAAGACTACTCCCATCTCTGTTTTTGAAAAAATATTCTTCTAATGATTGCCAAATTATTGAACAATCTAACACCAAATGCAACTACAGCAGCCAGATATAATTCGCTAACTCCAATACGATCACCAATATAAACTATAAATGCAGCCATTAGTATATTTGAAAAGAAACCGCTGATAAATATCTTGTCGTTAAATGTTTTTTCAAGGCTCGCCCGTAAACCACCAAAAGTAGAATCTAGAGCAGCTAAAACAGCAATGCCTAAATATCTAATATAAGCCTGGGGAATTGGTATTCTAAAGACTGAACCTAAAATTATACCAATTAAAAAACCAATTAAAATTATTAAGTAATAGATTAGTCTTCAACTCCTGCATATTGTAACTGAATGCTTCCTTCATACTCATTTAATCTTAGTTCTTGTCTTTTATCAATATGAATTTTTAGGTTGAAAAGCCTGGAAAATTCATTTAATAATTGATTTGATTGCTCGTCTTTTTCTAATGCATCTATCATGTGTTCAATATTTCCTATTGCTTTAATGTGATATGGTTCAAATAAACGGTTAGAATTGACCATAATAGTATTACCGACACATCTTATCGAACTATTATTAACTAGACGCTGATTATTGATAGCAATTGCTTCTGCTCCTCCAGACCAAAGTGCGTTGACAATTATTTTTAGGTCGTAGTCATGAATAATGAATGAGTTTGGGTCTCCACCAATCGGAATATTTGGATTATCAGCCATTACTATTTCTATCCCTTTACCCTTCACTGGAGTCAGGCCAGCCACAAATTCCAAATCTTTGACTTCTTTTGAAAATGAAGTTAATATGCCCTCATTCGCAGCAGCTGTTTTTTGAAGATCAGTCGTTTCATTCCTTAATTCATTAAGTTGATCAGCTAAATTGTTTTTTTCTTTCTCTAACTCATTAATTACTTCAATCAATTCCGATTTTCGGCTGCTCTTATTCTCTTTAATCAACTCTAAATTAGTAAAAAAAGTAGTTGATAGAAGTAAACCTAAAAAAGCGCTTACTATTGCTAAGCTTATACTTAAACTTGGTTGCTTCAATATAGATCCCTCATTAAATTATTTTTAAATTTTATCAGGGAAATTTTTTTCTGAAAAGTGAAATAAAAAAGTATTAATTTATGAAATTATTGCATTGGAACATTATTAAGAAGGTTTTGGGCATAGTTAGATAAATCTTTAAATCTATCCATATCTGTGGATTCTATATAAATCCTAATAATTGGCTCAGTTCCAGAAGGTCTTACAAGTAGCCAGTCATTACTTTCAGTGATAAATTTGAAACCATCAATATCAATTACTTTTGTAACTTTTTGACCTGATACTTCTCCCAATGGTTTCTCTTTTAGTCTTCTCAATAATTCCTGTTTTTCAGTTTCTTCAATTTCAAGATCTATTCTCTTATTCCTGAAATTTCCATAATCATTATATATATTAGCAAGATAGTTACCTATTTCGTGAAATGTAGAAATTTCAGCCAAAAGTAGGCTGGCTAATATTCCATCTTTTTCTGGAATATGGCCTTTTATGCTTAATCCTCCACTTTCCTCACCACCGATTAGAAAATTATTATTTATCATCTCATGGCATATATATTTAAAACCAACCGGAACTTCAATTAAGGGGAGATTATTCTCTATAGCTATTGCATCAATTAGATGTGTTGTAGCAACTGTTCTTACAGCTTTTCCTGACATTTTTTTATTCTCAATTAAGAATCTCATAATCATAGGAATAATCTTATTTGGAGAATAGTAAATTCCTTTTTCATCTATTGCGGCAAACCTATCCGCATCACCATCTAAGGCTAAACCGACAGCTAGCTGCTTATTTTTAACAAGTTGTTTTAGTTCATTCAATCTTTCCTCAGAAGGATCAGGCAGACCCCCACCAAACAAAACGTCACGGTTTTCATGAATTGAAGATACTTTGGCTCCTGCTTCTTTTAAAATATCAGACAATATTCCTTGTCCTGCTCCAAAAATAGGATCGACGCCTATCTTAATGTCAATTTCTTCAAATCTTTTAAAATCAACAAGATTCCTTAAGGCTTGTTTATAATCTGGTAAAGGATCATAAACCTCAGATTGTCTTTTTAAGTCACCTTCATAATTAATCTCTTTTCCATCAAGAAGTGCTTTTATTTCTTTTTCTATTTGTTCTGTTATTTCTGGAGAAGCTGGTCCGGCATAGTCTGGTATAAATTTTAATCCATTGTAAGCTGGCGGATTATGGCTGGCTGTCAGCATAAATGCTCCACCTGCTTCTCTGCTCTTTATGGAAAAAGCTGTAATCGGTGTAGGCATAGGTCTCGAAAAAACAATTGCTTTTAATCCATTGCCTGTAATCACACCCTGAACAATTTTTGAAAACTCTTCCGCGAAAAAACGTGTATCATGACCTACTATAAGAGGCCTATCACTTGAAAAGTTATTTCTATAATAATTACAAACAGCTTGAGCTACTAATTTTAGATTCTCAAAAGTAAATCCTTCAGCCATTATAGCTCGCCAGCCATCAGTACCAAATTTTATGCTCATATCATACCTTAATCTTTGATTATGCCCTCTATTTTGACAACTAAGTCTTTCAATATTGCATCGGCTTTCTTTTTTGTACTACCTTCACTATATAACCTAACATAAGGCTCAGAAGTATCTGGAATGATTAAAATCCATTCTTTTCTGCCATTTATGTATACTTTGACTCCATCAATCAATTCAATATCCTCATCAGCATAATCCTCCATAATTTTTCTCATTACTAATCCTTTTTTTTCAAAAGGACACCTGACTTTATCTATTGAAAGATAATAATTCGGGAGGCTTTTTACAATCTGTGAGATTTTCATTTCACTTTTAGCCAGATATTCCAACAACTTGAATAAACTGAAAATGGCATCATATGACTTGGTAAATTGAGAGAATATATATCCTCCACCCTGAGCTCCCACAAAAACAACATCAGGACGAATTGCTGCTTCCATTAAAGAATAAGATGACACTTTCGTCCAAATTAATTTTCGTCCAAATTCTTCTACCAGCATATCCAGTTTCGTAGAAATTGATAAAGGTATAGCAATCTTTCCTTTTTTCTTTTCATAAAGACAGACAAGTTTTATCATCATCATTAAAACATCATCAAATGAGATTTGTGCGCCAGTTTCATCAAAAACTATCATTTTCTCACTAGCGCTATCAATAATCACACCAAAATCAGCTTTAAAAGTATTTATTGCCTTGGTTACAGAGCTTTTAGATAATTCTAATTCCTCAGTTGTAATTGTCGTTTTTTCTTCATTAGCATATGCATTAAAGGAAATTACATCCACATCCATTTTGCTAAAAATATAAGGAAGTATAAGCGAAGAGCTGCCATAGGAATAATCAACAACGACCTTGAATTTTTTTTCGTTTATCAATTCTTTATCAATCAAGTTTAATAGTCCGTTGGTATAATACTCACTGGTCCGGGGAGGATATATTATCTCTCCAATCTCATTAAAATAGCCTCTTCTAAAATCCTCCCTAAAGAAATATCGCTCAATATTCCGCTGTATACTTTCACTAACATCGATACCATTTTTATCGAAAACTAATATTTGTATAGTTTGTGGATCAAAAGGAGATATTCGAACATGAACACCACCGAGACATCTTGTTGTCTGAACTCTATATCTATTAACTGGAGTCGGGGCAACTCTTAAATCTCTACAACTAATTCCTGATGAATTTAAGCCTGCTATTATTGCATTCTTTATCATCCTTGAAGCTCTATTTGAATCTCGACTGGCAATAACTGCAGATCCTTTATCTAGTAATGTTGCCCAGGCTTGAGCAATACGCATAGCCTTATTAGGAGTAATGTCAATATTAATTAAACCAGTTATGCCTTGTTTTCCAAATAAAGTTCTGGCTCCACGTGTCTCCCAGATAATGCTTTGGTTAATTGTAGCGCCGTCTTCAACTTCTTTAAAAGGATAAATTTTGACATCGTTGTTTATAATTGCGTTATCGCCAATTAGGCAATCATCACCGATGGCTGCACCCGGTGCTATCCGGACAGAATTTTTAACATCACAATTTTTCCCTATTATGCCGTTATGGATATTGCTATGTTTTCCTATATACGAATTAGACATAACAATAATCCTGTGCGTATGACTATAATTATCAACCACAACATTATCTCCGAGAATAGTAAACTCTTTTAAATCAACCCCGGCTCTAATTTCAGAATATTGCCCTATTACTGTTGGGCCTTGTAAATTAACCGATGGATGTATTGAAGCACCTTCTCCAATCCAAATATCTTCCAACATTTTTATGCCTGGCGGTTCAACATTTATTTTTCTTTGAAGAACATCAAAGTTGGCTTGTTTATATTGCTCAATATTGCCAATATCTGCCCAGTATCCTTCTCCTACATAACCATAGAGCGGCATTTTCTTATCAAGCATCATTGGAAATAAATCTTTGCTGAAATCAAATATTTGATTCTTAGGTATCATTTCAAAAATTTCCGGCTCCAGAATATATATTCCGGTATTTACTGTGTCACTAAAAACTTGTCCCCAGGTTGGTTTTTCTAAAAAACGTTCTATTTTACCATCCTCAGTAGTAACAATTACACCGAATTCCAGCGGATTTTTAACTCTCTTTAAGATTATCGTCGCCATAGAACCTTTATCCGCATGAAACTTTACTGCTTCTGAAAGATTAATATCCGTTAAAGCGTCTCCGCTAATGACAATAAATCTTTCCTTAAGATGATCTTCGGCATTCTTTACACTTCCGGCTGTACCCAATGGGCTATCCTCAATAGAATAGGACATATTAACGCCTAGAGATGAGCCATCACTAAAATAATTCTTTATCATTTGAGGTAAAAACTGAAGGGTGGCTACAATTTCTGTAATTCCAAAGTTTTTTAACAGAACGAGAATATATTCCATACAGGGCCTATTAACAATAGGAACCATAGGTTTTGGCAAGTTGCTAGTTAGTGGTCTGAGCCTAGACCCCTCTCCTCCTGCCATTACTACAGCTTTCATTTGTAGAATCTCCTTATCTAAATTTAATTGAGACTTTATTTTATACTTTATAAAATTTATATACAAAGGAAAATTATAATTTAGAGCTCAAGAATTTTTTGATAAACCTTTGTCCGTACAAAAATCCTGAATAAATTGACATTAAGAAGCCAATGTAAAATAAAAGTAATCCAATATCTCTATTTATTAGCATTATTATAAATGCAAAGAACAATAAAGCTGTAGAAAGTTTTCCTAAATAAATTATCTCAACCTTTCTCCCTTTTTTCATTAATATAAACCCACCAAGTAGCATAATGATTTCTCTTAAAAACAAAACATATATAAACAAAAGAATAGGCTGATGAATTTTTATATAAATTGTCAAAACAACTGAGATTATTAATATTCTATCTGCAATTGGATCAAATACTATTCCAAAATCACTAACCTGATTTAACTTTCTAGCCGTTAATCCATCCAGCCAATCAGTAATTGCCGCTAAGCACAGTATTGAAAATGAAATTATAATATTATCTCGAAACAAAAGATAATAAGAGAATGCAGGAATTAATATAATCCTAAGTAATGTTAGTGCATTTGGTAATATCATAATTTCAAAATAAGATAAATTTTAAAACCACTTTTTTCTTTTAAAGAATAAAATAAAAACTAATGTTATCAACGACATTAAGGTTAAAATTATATAATAACCATAACGGAAATATAACTCGGGCATATAGTGAAAGTTCATCCCGTATATACCTGTTATTAAGGTTAAGGGAAGTATAATTGTGGCAATAATTGTTAAAACCTTCATAATTTCATTCATCTTATTTGAAACAGATGATAAGTATATATCCATTGATCCTGAAAGAATCTCTCGATATGTATCTAAAGTCTCTAAAACTTGGAAGAGATGATCATAAATATCCATAAAATAAAATCTCATATCTTTGATAAAAAACTCATAACTCCTTTCAGATAAATCTAATATAAGGCTTCTTTCAAGTGAAATGATTTTACGGATATTTAACAACTTCCTTTTTATATTTATTATTCTTTCAGGGCTGCCAGAATCAATAGATTTTATTATTGTATCCTCCAAATTATCTATATCAATATAAACTTTATCCATATATGGTAGATACTCATCCACAGTTTGATCTAAAATATAGTAAAAAATATCTTCCAGATTTTCTTTAAGTACCTCTTGATTAGAAAAGTTAAGTAATTTTTCAATAGCCGGTATATTTTTACGATGAAAAGTAATTAGAAAGTTCTTTCCAAAAAATATATCTAATTCTTTCCAAATTATTTCTCCTTCATAATATTTATCTGTATCGAAAGAGTGGAATACTAAAAAGAAATATCCAGGATAATAGTCTATTTTTGGAAGATGAAACAAAGTCTTGCAATCTTCAATGGCTAAATGGTGTAAATTATATAAACCGCCAATTTTTCCAAGTAATTCTTCACTTTCTCCATCAATATCAATCCATGTTTGTTTTTTTAAAGAAGACTTCTTTGATATTAATGCAACAAGATCTTTTATTGGCCTTATTTTACCTTTTGTTTTTTGTAAAACTTTTATCATAAAAACACGCCAATTTTTCTATTTATTTTCTTTTATATAATAATTCTGATTAAAATGTCGGGGTGACTGGATTCGAACCAGCGACCTCACGGCCCCCAGCCGTGTGCGCTAACCAAACTGCGCCACACCCCGAAAAAAATATAAATAGAACTATTCTACATATTATACTAATAAAAATAATAAAAAATCCCATCTTATTTATATAAAATCTAACTTTTATAGCAATTTCTTCAATATATATGTTCGCTTAACTTTCACTTTACTTTTTTTTATTTTCCGACCAAAATCAATATTTCATTCATTGATAATAATTTAAGAAATGATATAATACTTTAAGAGCCTTGAGGATTTTTTTTACTTACCTGAAGATTGTATGTGCCCAACCTCGCCAGAGGTAATAAATAAAATTTGGCCTCAAGGCTCATCTTCTTTTTCAAGAGATTACAATTATTAAACATTCATCAAGCGAACAAAATACTAACTTTAAAACTCTTAAATATAATATTGCTTAAATAATTATATTAATAAAAAAAGATTCTATATGGTCTATATAATATAGACATATTGATATCTATTAATATTTATGATAAAATAATTCAATAATAATTCGAGCTCTGCACCTTTTCACCTCCTCGCTCCAGAGCTCGAATTTTTATCTTAGAAATTTAGCTGAATCTTCGGGTTTCATAACATTTATATTGACATTAGTAGACATTTCAAATCCAGCAGGAATAGTCAATTTTGGCCTTAATATGATATACCAATGATACTGTAAATTCTTATTTTTTACCGGGGCGTTATGTATATATAGATTATAAGGCGGATTATCCAAAATATCCTCCAACTTTGCTAACAAATCCTTAAGCACCTCTGCTAATTCGCTAATATCTTTATCATTAAGCAGTGTAAGGTCGGAATCATGTTTTTTGGGAATAATCATAATCTCAAACGGGCTTTTTGAAGCATATGGGGCAATTACAATAAATCTTTCCCACTCTCTGATTAACCTTTCTTCTTTTTCAATTTCAAATTGGCTGAGATAACAAATCATACATTGATCAAAATTATCTTTGTATTCCTTTAAGTTTAATATTTCCCTTTTTATTTTCTCAGGTATTAAAGGTATGGCAAATAATTGAGAATGAGGATGTTCCAATGAAGCACCTGCATCTTGGCCGTGATTAATTATTATAGAAATGTATTCAACAGGCCTATATTTAGCAGCTGACTTATACCTTAATATATAAGTATTCAAAATTAGCTTTATCTGATCAATATCAAGCCTGGCAAGATGTTTCTCGTGATCTGGACTATGGATTATTACTTCATGCAGGCCAATTCCCAGACTCGATTTGTAGGCATTGCCTAATTCTCTGTTTTTATTAGCCTCTTGAGTAATCTTAAATGCTGGATATAAATTGGGAACTACTCTTATCTTCCAGCCTGGTGAATTAGCTCTATTCTTTACCGTCCGCAAAGCATATACTTCAGGCGGAGTCATCGATTCATTATTAATGCAAAATGGGCATTTTTTTACTTTTTTTTCTTCGATTGTCTTCTTACTAAAATTTTCAGGCCGCATTGCTCTCTCAATAGCAATAACGACCCAGTCACTGTTTAGCGGATCGTATCGCAATTCAGTCATCAACAACTCCGAATTTTATATCTACTTAACCAATATCAGGCTAAAAGCATCTATCTTATTTTGCATACTCAATTGCTCTGTTCTCACGGATGACTGTTACTTTAATCTGTCCAGGATATACTAATTCTTCTTCAATCTTTTTGGCAACATTCTTTGCCAATACTCCTGCTTCAGCGTCATCAATATTGTCCGGTACAACCATTATTCTTAGCTCTCTTCCGGCCTGCATGGCATATGTCTTTTCGACACCTTCAAAAGATTCGGCAATTAACTCTAAATTCTCGAGTCTTTGGATATAACTTTCTAATGTTTCTCTTCTAGCTCCAGGCCTTGAGCCGGAAATTGCATCTGCAGCTTGGATAAGAACTGCTTCTATTGTTTGTGGTTCTATCTCCCCATGATGAGCCTCGATAGCGTGAGTAATTAATTTTTTCTCCTGTAATCTCTTTGCCAGTTCAGCTCCTATTATTGCGTGTGGCCCTTCAACCTCATAATCAATAGCTTTTCCAATATCATGAAGTAAGCCAGCTCTTTTTGCAATTTTAATATCAGACCCTAGTTCAGATGCCATTATACCAGCAAGATGAGCTACTTCTAATGAGTGTTGAAGTACATTTTGACCGTAGCTTGTCCTAAATTTTAATCTTCCTAACACTCTTATCAATTCTTGATGGATGCCATGGATTTTTGTATCGAATGTAGCTTGTTCTCCCTCTTCTCTGATTTGTTTCTCAACTTCATCTTTTGCTTTTTCAAACATCTCTTCTATCCTGGCAGGGTGAATTCGGCCATCTGAAATCAATCTTTCTAAAGTTATTCTAGCTGTTTCTCTGCGCACGGGATCGAAACTAGATAAAATGACAGCTTCAGGTGTGTCATCAATTATCAGATTTATACCGGTAAGGTTTTCAAAAGCGCGTATATTTCTGCCTTCTCTACCTATTATTCGCCCTTTCATCTCATCACTTGGTAAATTTACTACTGAAACAGTAGTTTCGGCTGAATGGTCAGATGCACATCTTTGAATTGCTAATGAGATAATATTCTTGGATCTTTTCTCGGCTTCTTCCCTTGCTTCATTCTCAATTTTTTTTATTAATTGAGCCGCATCATGTTTAGTTTCGTGCTCAATTCTTTGCAGAAGCATCTCTTTGGCATCTTGCGATGACATGCCTGCAACTCTTTGCAATGCTTCTTTTTGCTCTTTTAAAATCTTTTCAGCTTCAATCTGCTTTTTACTAAGGCTCTCTTCCAGTTGAGTAATCCCTATTTCTTTCTTTTCAACTAGACTTAATTTTTTTTCTAAATGTTCTTCCTTTTGATCTAGCTTATTCTCCTGTTTCTTTTGCTCATATCGTTGCTCTCTAATCTCTTTTTCAGCAGCTTCCTTCATTGAATAGATACTCTCTTTTGCCTCAAGAATTGCTTCCTTCTTTTTTGCCTTTGACTCTTTTTCCGCTTCATTAAGAATCTGTTTGGCAGCATTTTCTGCTGACTTAATCTTGCCCTCAGCAACTAATTTTCTTATGAAAAAACCAATGCCTAAACCTATTACTAAAGCTATAACTGCTGCCACGTAACTTATAATCTTAAAAACCTCCTTTCAGAATAAAAAAACCGAGCAATGCTCGGTAAACAATGTATTAATAAATATATAAAATTAAAAAAGAGTAAATTAAAAGTTTATATTACTTTTTTAACATAAAATTTCTATATAAACTTTTTCTAATGAAAAAAATACTCTTTTTCTCATCTATTCCCTTTTATCTATATCTAGCACGTATTTTATTCAACCAACATTATTTACCGTGCTTTAAATATTATGGTAATTTATGTCTTTAGTCAAGAATTAAGGACATCCGTTAAAAGATAAAATATTTATAAATTAATGATTATATTCATAATATTAATAGTCTTTTTGGCTATTAATTGAATTTATTCAAAATTTTCAAGATAGAGTCCACACTAAAACCAGATCTCGATAAATATTTTGCCACTTTATCTTTATCATTCGGTAAAGACAGATTTCTAGAGTTTGCATATTTTTTAATTTTTATTTCAGCAATTTCTTCCTCTTTTGAAAGCGGGTAGTATTCTTTGATAATCTCATCAATCTTCCCTCTTTCGATGCCTTTTTCTTTCAATTCAGAAATTACTCTATAGCGGCTATATAACCTAAATTTAATTCTATCCTTTACCCAATCTACCGCAAATTTATAATCATCAAGGTAATTTTCTTTAATTAATTTCTCAATCACGCTTTCTACAATAGAATTTGAATATTTTTTTCGTTTTAGATATGTGCGAATTTCTTTAATGCTTCTTGGGCGGTAAGAAACCATGTTTAAGCAGCTAAGATAGGCTCTTTTAAATTTATCTTCAAAAACAGCATCATCAAGCTTTTGGATATCTACTATTTCTCCAACAGATAAGTCATATTTATAAAATATCTCTTTAGAAAGGCTACAATGGTAGATATTATTTATATAAACCGAGTATCTATTTTTGTCATTCATTTGCTCAACAGCAGAGGTAATTATATATTTTTGGATGCTATTTCCATTCATTAAAGTAAGCTTGGAAGAGATCTATTTTTTAGAAGAAGTTTCTTTCTTCTCTTGTGGATTAACCTTTTCCTTAAGTTTTTTCTCTTTTTCTGTTGAGCCCTCTTTTGTAAGGCCGGTAGCTATCTTTAGCTTTTTTTCAATCTGCTTACTTATCTCGGGATTATCAATTAAAAACTGTTTGGCATTTTCTCTACCTTGACCTAGTCTTTCCTCATTATATGTATACCAAGCTCCACTCTTTAAAATTATCTTTTCCTCCACTCCAACATCAACAATATTTCCTTCTTTTGATATGCCTTGGCCATACATAATATCAAATTCCGCCTGCCTGAATGGAGGAGCAATCTTATTCTTAACAACTCTGGCTCTTACTCTATTTCCAATGATTTTTACTCCTTGTTTAAGAGATTCTATTCTTCTTATATCAATTCTAACTGAAGAATAGAACTTTAGAGCCCTTCCACCTGGCGTAACCTCTGGATTTCCAAACATAATTCCAATTTTTTCTCTTAGTTGGTTTATGAATATACAGGTTGTTCGAGATTTACTTATTGCTCCCGAAAGTTTACGTAGTGCTTGAGACATTAATCTGGCCTGTAATCCAACGAATGAATCACCCATCTCGCCTTCTATTTCAGCTCTAGGAACCAAGGCTGCTACCGAATCAATCACTACTACATCAATGGCTCCACTTCTTACCAGCATCTCTGCAATTTCTAAAGCTTGTTCTCCGGTATCAGGTTGCGAAATTAAAAGATTTTCAATATCCACACCAATTCTTTTTGAATAAACAGGATCCAGCGCATGTTCTGCATCTATAAATGCAGCTATACCATTGTTTTTTTGTGCTTCAGCGATTATCTGTAGGGATAAAGTTGTTTTACCGGAAGCCTCTGGGCCGTATATTTCAACTACCCTACCCCTGGGGACACCTCCAATCCCAAGGGCAATATCCAAAGCTAATGCTCCTGTAGATATTACTTCGATATTCATTTTTTTTGCTTGGTCGCCCAATCTCATGATTGAGCCTTTTCCATACTTTTTTTCAATCTGTTCTGTAGCTAATCCTAAAACTTTTTCTTTTTCCATGTTAAGTGCCCCCATTTAGTAATATTTATTTTAAAATAATTTAAATCACCGTTTATGTAAATAATATTTAAAAAATATTAAAAATCCTTGAATAAATTAACACGAACAAATGTTCGTGTCAATAGTTTTTTAAAATTATTTATTCTATTTTTATTTCTTCCTTTATAAAATATTTCGCTCCCTGCGGAGAAAGAGCAGATTCATATAATATAACAGACTCAACTAAATTATCAATTCCAGACCATTCAATCTCTTTTCCAGATTCTAAAAATTCATCTAATGAAATTGGCTTTTTTATCCTGGCTATTGTTAGATGAGGATGGAAGCTTCTTTTCTCTCTCTCAAAACCAATTTTTGTTAGTTCAATATCAATTTTCTCCTGTACCCTTATCAGTTCATTTGCGCCATTTCCCACACCTACCCAAAATACTCTCGGCCTGGATTTTGAGGGGAAGACTCCAAGTTTTTCTAATTTATAGCTAAAAATTTCCTCATTCTCGACTGCCTTTTCAAGAGCTTTTTTTATATTGACAACAATTGTCTCCGGTTGATTGCCGAGAAACTTTAAGGTAATGTGATAGTTTTCCTTAGGAACCCATTTCAATTTTAAAGGAATATCATGGCACATTGAATCTATAAGCTGCGCCGCTTTATGATCTACTTTTACTCCGATGAATAATCTTAAATTCATTTTAATCCCGCTCTATCAATAATAGCCTAAAATTATTTAAAGCATTGTATGCTGCCCTCTCCTGGATAACCCTTCTATCTCCAAAAAAACTATATTTTTCTACAATTTCACCTTTTCTACCTGATATTCCCGTATAAACCAGTCCAATAGGTTTTTGGGTTGTTCCACCAGATGGACCAGCTATTCCAGTAATTGAAATACCCCAATCCGCACCAGTCTTTTGTTTAACATTTTTAGCCATCAACCTGGCAGTTGTTTTAGATACAGCTCCTTCAACATTTATCACTTGATCGCTGATATCAAGTAAGTCTTTTTTTAGTTTGTTTTGGTAAACAACTAAGCTCCCCAAAAAATAATCTGAGCTTCCGGGAATGGAAGTAATCATTGAAGAGAGTAATCCACCTGTACATGATTCAGCAATGGCCAAAGTCTGGTTTTTCTCTTTTAAAAGCCTTCCCACTATTTCAGCCAGACTTGAATCCCCAAATGCATATAGATTTTCCTTGAAAATAAATTTTATTCTTTCAATAATCATCTTATTTAACTTCTCATCTGATTTTCGGTCAATAAAGAGGTCTACACCATAAGCTCCAGCTAATATACTGTAAGACAGGCCATATTCATTTGCAGACTCCCTGACCATCTCTTCAACTTCTGTTTCAAAAAGACCAAAAGTCCTAAACATCAGCCTCTCAATACTTTTACCCAACCCAATCCTAGCCTTAATCATTGCAATGCCTGTAGTTTTAAAGATTCTTACAAGTTCATATGGAACCCCCGGCAAAGACATTATTGTAAATTCATCTGAAGAATAAATAAATCCAGGAGCGCTTCCTAAATCAGTTTTTAAATATTCTGAACCTTCAGGCAGGCAAGCCTGGTCCTTATGTTTCTGGGTTAACTTGTCTCCATAAAATTTAATTAGATCAGATTCCAAATCCTGATTATAGATTAATCTTAAATTTAAAAATTCAGCAACAGCAGCTTTTGTTAAGTCATCATCAGTCGGCCCCAGTCCTCCGGTTGTAATAATAAACTTTGCCCTTTGAGTAGCAACCTCAAGTGCCTTGACAATATCTTTTTTACTATCTCCGACAGATTGAATGGCAATCACTTCTATGCCAATTCGAGCTAACTGGCGGGCTAAAAAAGAAGAGTTACTATCATCTATAGTCCCGGTAATTAATTCTGTTCCAATAGTTATAATTTCAGCTATCAACTTATTTACCTTGTCCCGATTTCTTTTCATTGTTGGCGATAACAATTTTTCTGACAAAAAGAAAATAACCAATACCGGATATTATTGTCAGAATAACAGCTGCTGCCATAGCTGTAAAAGCTAAATAATAAGATGTCAAATAGATAGTTCTTCCTTTGCTTTCCATCAGAGGATAGACAATCCATAAAGCAACAGCCACAATTTGAAATGCTGTTTTAGTCTTACCCAAGGAGCTGGCGGTAACAATTTCGCCTTCTGTTGAAGCCATTAATCGAATGGCAGTTACAGCAAATTCTCTTGATATTATGACCATTGCTACCCAAGCAGAGAGTCTTCCCATATCGACCAGGCTTATTAAGGCAGCAGAGATAAGTAGCTTATCTGCCAAAGGGTCAAGAATTTTACCAAGAATCGAGGTCTGCTTATAAAGCCTGGCTAGGTATCCATCGACTCCATCAGAAACAGCAGCCAAGATAAATATTATTACAGCGATAATATCTCCATATGGAAGATGGGAAAGTAAGAAAGCCATAAAAATAGGGATTAAAAGTATACGAATAAATGTAACACGGTTTGCCAGATTTATCATAATATTCTTCCTTTTAAATCATAACAATTAAAACTTTCAATCTCCACTTTTATCAAGTCGCCAGTTGAAATATTAAAATCGTGGTTATCGCTCAGAAGTATCTCTGACTGCCCGTCTATCTCCGGTGCTTGTTCTTTTATCCGCCCTATAGCTTTTTTTTCATTATAGTCGAAATGCTCGACTATCATCTCTTTTCGGCCTAAAAACTTGGACATAATATGCTGGTTAACAATCTCGTTCTGCAATTCACTCAGCAAATGAAACCTTTCATTGGCTAAGAAACTATCAATTTGACCTGGAAATTCATAAGCAGGTGTTCCTACCTCTCTGGAATAAATAAAAATACCCAGATAATCTATTTCAGCTCTTTTGACTAAATCAACTAGATAATTGAAATCTTCCTCTTCTTCTCCCGGAAATCCAACAATTACAGTACTTCTTATCACTGAATGCGGTAAGTTTTTTCTTATTCTGGAAAATATTTTTAATATATCTTCTGATCGATAATTCCTGTACATTTTTTTTAATATTTTTCCTGAGAAATGCTGTACCGGGAGTTCAAAATATTGACAGATATTTTTTTTGTTCTTCATTAAATTTATCAAGTTTGGGTCAAAATTTTCGGGATGCAGATACATTATTCTTAACCAAAAATCTTTACTTAAATCTGATATTTTTTCGACCAACTCAATCAAACTTCTACGATGATAAATATCAATTCCATATGAGGAATTATCCTGGCCTATAAGTATTATTTCTTTTACTCCCGAATCAATTAGATCTTTGGCTTCCTGGATAATTTCTTCCATGGCTCTACTCTTAAAGGATCCCCTGATTTCTGGTATGGTACAGTAAGAACAATAGTTAGAGCATCCTTCACTTACTTTTATATAGGCATATGGCTGTTTGCTATTTAACCTCATGAGTGAAGCTTTTTTTGAAACTCTTTTATCTATGCCAAAATATTCAACTATTTCTTTTTTTATCTCGTCCCATTTATTTAAACCAAAAAAATAATCAACCTCCGGAATTTCTTTTTCTAATTCATTCTTATATCTCTCTACAAGGCATCCGATAACAATAAAGAGAGGTTTATCTTTCTTTCTGAATTCCAGATAATTGAATATAGTGTCAATTGATTCTACTTTAGCAGGTTTAATAAAACCGCAGGTATTTATTATAATTAGATCTGACTGAAGGTAATCAATGGTAATATCGAAACCTAATTCTTTAAGACCGCCTTCGAGATAGTCACTATCAACTCTATTTTTGGGGCAGCCGAGGCTAATTATGGTTGCCTTCTTCAAAATATAAAACCTACCGGTAGTTAGTAAACTGGATTGGTATGTCCAGTTTCAAATCCTTGATAAAAGATATTGTTTCTTGAAGAGTATCTTTTTTTTTGCTAAATATTCTTATTTTTTCCCCTTCAATTTTTGGAGTAACTCTGAGCCTTGATGTCTTAACTTTTTTAACAATCGCCTTTAGTATATCATCCGGTATACCATTGATTACTTCAATAATTAATCTAACCTTGCCACCAAAGGCTTCTTCAATCTTACCTTTTTTTAAAGCTTTGGGAGATATGCCTCTTTGAATAACTTTACTTTCTAAAACCTGCAAAATACTTTTAAGCGTATATTCGTCGGGAGCAGTCAAATTTATATGGAGGTTCTTCCTATCAAATTCAATTATACTTCCCGTGTTCTTTAAGTCATATCTATTTCTAATTTCTTTAATCGAATTATTAACTGAATTGTCTATTTCCTGAAAATTCACTTCAGAAATGACATCAAATGAATTTTCCTTGGCCATCTTTAATCTACTCCACTGTCGTCAACTTTAAATACTCTTTCAATTACTCCGCCACTTTGACCCATAAAACCAAGGTCTTCACCATTTTTATAGACTTTTACCGCATCAGCATGAGCTGCTCTAATTTTAATTTCATCTATACCCTGCCACTCTTCACTCTGACCACTCTCAAGTACATCAGCATAGACCAGAGTATCGTCAACAGTAACCTCAAGATATGTTCTTTGATTCACTACTTCAGCTTCAATTGTAATCGGCCCAGTACTTTTACCTTTATTTGCACTCTCAGTATCTTCCTTTGTTTTAAAATCTTCTTGAATTTCCTTTGATGGTTCTTCTTTTTTTATTTCTGTTTCTTTCTTGGTCTCAGTAATAATTTTTGGTTCGTTTTCATCAACAGAAGACCTGCGGCTATAATTCCACCATAAAAAAACTATAATTATAACAACAATTATAGCTATAATTGCAATAAAAAACCGTCCATACTTAGCTTTTTCATGATAAAGAGTTGTCTTCCCACTGTTCATCTGTTTGTTCTCATAAACTTCCTCATACTCTTTTTTATATGTTTCAATCAATGGAGTATAATCAATTCCAAGATATTCAGCATAAGTTCTGATAAAACCTTTTACATAAATATGACCAGGGATAATATCAAATTTATTTGCCTCTAAAGCACTGATATAGCGGCTTCTAATGTTGGTTATACTCTCGACTTCTTTTATTGTCTTTTTTCTTGCCCTTCGGGCTTCAGATAATATCTCACCAATAGTTGGCATATTAACTCCTTAACATGCTTGATTGAAAATTATCTGTTCTTGTGGACAATAAAGTTTTATTAAATTGGCCATCTTTGTATACGCAGCACCCAAACCAAGATTGATATCAATCTCAATTCTAAAATCCCTATTTTTTATTGATGAACGATAATATAATGGATCATAATAATCTAAAAGTAGCATTTCTATAAATTCATTTGTCCTTCCAGAATTTATAAATTCTTTTAGTTTTAATGACTTCTTATTTCCTAAATATGGTTTTAGAGAGTTTATCTTTTTATTTATTTCAATAATTGAGTATTTCTGTGAATAAAGATCATTTATTCGTTTAATACGTTCCTTTATTGAAGAGTTGATCAAAACGGGGATTGCTCCTTTTATAAGCTCAGCTACCGAATTTGGTAAGTGGCATTGTCCTATTTTTCGGCTCTCTCCTTCAATTATTAAAAAGGGAGCTGATTCCAGTTTTTTTAGCCCATTAAACAATAAGGATTCGAAATCCTTTTGGCTAGGTTGGCCATTCAATCCTAAATCACCAAAAATACTTCCACGATGGTTAGCAAAACTTTCGATATCAATTACCGGCAAGCCTTTCTGGTCACAATATTTTAATAAATCTGTCTTGCCATTTCCTGTATAACCATATAGTACAAAGACATTTTTATTAAAAATAAAATCTCTTAAATAATCGTACACCATTCGGCGATAAGCTTTATAGCCTCCCCCTAGTTGATATACCGGAATATCCATTTGAACTAATAATTTAACAACTAATTTACTCCTTAAGCCTCCTCTGAAGCAATAGACTACTCCCTCCTTGTTTTTTAACATTTTTTTTACTTGCTGAACATATCTTTTCAATTTTGGTTGACAAATATTCTCTCCAACTTTTATTGCATCTTCGAGCCCCTTTTTCCAGTATGACTGCCCTACCTTTTGCTTTTCTTTATCTTCAAGAATAGGCAAATTCAAAGCTCCAGGTATTTTAGCTTTTTCATACTCACTAGAAGAACGCACATCAATTAATATATACTTTTCACTATTTATTTCTTCCGGTTTCAGTATTCTATTAATCATTTAACCTTATATTCTATCAAAATTGTCATTATTCTGTTGCTCATCAATATCTTGCAAGTCTTCAATTTTAAGCAAGACTTCTCGGGGTTTGCTTCCTTCATATGGACCAACTATGCCCCTTTCTTCCATTATGTCAATCATCCTAGCAGCACGGGTATATCCGACTCTCAATCTTCTTTGGATCATAGAAATTGAAGCTTGATTGGTTGTGACTACAAGCTTGATAGCATCATCAATCAAAGGTTCTTCGTAATCTAAAAGGCCAAATTGTGAATCCTTTGGCTTTATAATATCTTCCTGATACTCAGGTTTCATTTGATCTTTGATAAAGCTGACCACCAGTTCAATTTCATGCTCGGTAATAAAAGATCCCTGTATTCTTATAGGTTTAATTGAACCTGCATCGATAAAAAGAAGATCACCTTTACCGACAAGCTTTTCTGCCCCACCAGTATCCAAGATTACCCTAGAATCCATCTGTGATGATACTGCAAAAGCTACTCGGCTAGTAATATTTGATTTAATCAAGCCGGTAATTACATCCGCTGACGGTCTTTGGGTAGCTACTACCAAATGAATACCAACTGCCCTAGCCATTTGAGCCACCCGGCATATCGCTTGCTCAACCTCATTGGCAGCAACCATCATCAAATCTGCAAGTTCATCAATAACAATAATGATGTAGGACATTTTTTTACGCTCGTCATCTGATTGGCTTTCAACATTATTGATTTGATTATTGTATGCATCGATATTTCTCACTTTCATCTCTGACAGTGCTTCAAATCTTGCTTCCATCTCTTCAACAGCCCAGTTAAGAGCAGAGGCTGCCTGTTTTGTGTTTGTGACCACGGGTACCAGAAGATGTGGTAATTCATTATATAAATTCAATTCAATTCTTTTCGGATCTATTAAAATCAAGCGAACTTCATCCGGGGTTGCTTGCATCAATAATGATACTAGAATTGAGTTGATGCAAATACTTTTTCCTGAACCTGTTGCTCCCGCAATTAGCATATGTGGCATTTGGCCCAAGTCAGGAATGACTGGATTGCCGCCAATATCTTTACCCAGACCTACGTTTAATACGCCTCTTTTGCTTTTATACTCCTTGGAACTAAGAATATCACCCAGCATTACAAGTTCCCTTTGAATATTAGGCACTTCGATTCCAATTGCTGATTTTCCCGGGATAGGAGCAATTATCCTGATATCAGGAGAAGCCAAGGCAAGGGAAATATCATCAGCTAAACTTAAGACACGGTTTACTTTAATGCCGGATTCTAATTGAAGTTCATACCTGGTAACGGTGGGACCGCTTACGACTTTTGTAACTTTTGCCCTTACATCGAATTCATGAAGTGTGGATTCCAGAATTTCAATGCTCTCCTTGGTTCCTCTTTTAAGCTTGTTTTTACTACCGGTTTTTCTTAGCAGGTTTAATGCCGGTAAAACATATTTTTTTGATTTCTTAATTTCATCAGGTACTTTTATTTTAATTTGATCAGATTCAATCTCATGGGTTTCTTCAACCGCAAACTCGGGAATACCTATTTCATTGTCTTCGGCTCCAACATCCATCTTTCCTTTTTCAATAGTCGCTGTTATATCCTCATCCTTTACTTCTTTTAATTTCTTTTTTCTTTCTCCACGGCTATCTTTACTTATTCTGCTTCTATTCTGTCTGAATACTGTAAATCTCTCTTTTATTGTGTCTTTTGCTTTAATTAAGTATTCTGAAACTGAAATATTGGTGGCAAAAATCAACCCAATCAAAAAAGTAGCAGTGAAAAGAATATACGAGCTCAACTGGCCTATCAAAGTTCTAAACCCGAAGGCAATTACTGCTCCTATATAGCCACCGTTATTTAAAATTCCATAATTTGAAAAAGAATTATCGGTGATCTTCCCCAAATATAAAAGGTGGATTATAGAAATAAAACTAATAAAGGCAATTAAGTAGCCTATACCGGCTATCTCTAAATTTTTTTCTGGTCTATGGAATAGAAAAGCAAGTCCCCATAATATTAAAACCAGAGGGATAACATAAACACCAAAACCAACAATATAACGAGAAATTATTATTAGCCATTCCCCGAGCACACCAGTTATATTTGTAAAAAGAAAGATCATGAATATCAGTGCCCCAGCTATTAATGCTATTCCATAAACTTCATCGAAATTATTTTTATTCTTTGGCATAATTTTTTTCTTATAATTTTTCTTTTTTCTAGCCAAAAACAACACCCCAAAAATAAAGTACTATAGATAAACTACCAATCAAAAAACAGTATATCCCAAACCAGAAAAAACGTCTTATTTTAATCACGGTCATAACTATTGAAATAGCTATTACCCCTACAACAGCAGAAACAACTATTCCAATGATATAGTAACTCCAAGGATAGTGATAATTTGAACCTTCCTTGACAAGGACATATATATTGCCAAGTATAATTGCGGGAATTGAAATAATAAAAGAAAATCGGGCAGCCTTTGTTCCTTTAACCCCTAAAAATAGACCTGTGCTAATAGTCGCACCTGACCTTGAAATACCCGGAAGAATACTGATAGCCTGAGCAATCCCGATTAATGCAGCGCTATCTTTTTCAACTTTCTTACCAATCCTTTTCGTTTTAGCTATTTTTTCAGCTAAAATTAAAACTAAACCATTAATGATAAGTAATAATATTACCAAAAGAACATAATCATAAGCTATTATCATTAAATTTCCCAAAATAAAAGCTATTAGAATAGTCATAAGAGTTGAAATTAAAATATAAGACCAATGAATTTCTGAAATATTCAAATTTCTTTGTCTATTCAAAGAAAAGCTTCTGCGAATTATTTTTTTAATATCCTGAAAAAAATAAATTATTACGGCAACCAAGGTACCTATATGGAGAGCTGATTCTAGAAAAATACCCGGTTCTTTTACTCCTATGAAATGCTGAGCTAAAACCAGATGCCCAGAACTTGAAACAGGTAGGAATTCCGTTAACCCTTGAATTATTCCTAATACTATTATTTTAATAATCATTACCAGGTCTAATTTTGAATATTATATTTCAATTATTATTGTTAAAATCATTGGACGACGTTTTGTTTTCTTATAAAGAAAGTCACTTACCGTATCTTTAACATCGGCTTTTAAAACTGACCAGTCTGTAATCTCCTCTTTTGCTGTCTTTTCCAGTACTTTTACCACTCTTTCTTTAGCCGCATCAATCAATTCAGCTGATTTTCTAATATAGACAAATCCTCTTGAAATTATATCTGGACCGGATACTAATTGTCCATTTTGGGTATTGATTGTTATTACAATTATAAATATACCATCCTTTGATAATAGTTGCCTGTCCCTGAGAACAATATCACCTATATCTCCTACACCTAATCCATCAACAAAGATAACTCCGGTTTCAACTTTTCTGTTTATTCGAAATTTATTTGGAAAAAATTCTATAACATCTCCATTTTTAGCTAAGATAATGTTTTTCTCATTAAATCCCAATGAATTAGCTATTATGGCATTGTGTTTCAGATGCCTATATTCGCCATGAATTGGCATATAAAACTTGGGTGAAACAATATTTAGCATTAATTTTATCTCCTCTTGCGCTGCATGCCCTGATACATGCACACCGGATATTGATTCATAATAAACGTCAACCCCGGCTTGGTATAGTTTATCAATGATCCTGTTAACTGATTTTTCATTGCCGGGAATGGGAGCTGCCGAAATAATAACAGTATCCTTTGGTTTTAATTCAATCTTACTATGGTCATGTGAGGCCATTCTAGCAAGAGCTGAAAGAGGTTCACCCTGGCTACCGGTACATAGAATAACTATTCGATCAGATTTGTATTTTTTGATTTCGTCTATATCCAACAGGATTTTATCGGGGATATTTAGATATCCGAGGCTAACCGCTATTTGAACATTGGTTACCATGCTTCGCCCACTAATGACAACTTTTCTATTATTCTCCTTGGCAACATCAAAAACTTGCTGAATCCGATGTATATGTGAAGCAAAAGAGGCAACTATAATTCTTTTTTTAGCTTTCCTGAATATAACAGATAAGTTTTTTCCAACATTTCTTTCAGGAAAGGTATAGCCGGGCAATTCAGAATTAGTACTATCTGACATTAGAAGCATGGGTTTCATCTTTCCCAATGAAGCAAATTTTTGATAGTCCGTTGGAATATTATCCACCGGGCTTTGGTCTAATTTAAAGTCTCCTGAATGGACCACTAAGCCTATAGGAGTATGAATCGCCAAGCCCACACCATCAGGAATACTATGACAGACCCGCATAAATTCTATCTTAAAAGGGCCAATCTTTAAAACCGAATCCGATTTTATCTCTCTAAAATCAATATGGCATAACCCATATTCTTCAAGTTTTCCTTCGATTAGGCCAAGAGTAAGTTTAGTACCGTATATCGGTAAAGTTATCTCCCTTAAAAGAAATGGCAGACAACCAATATGATCCTCATGTCCATGAGTTATTATTATTGCTTTATACTTGGAAATATTTTTCTTTACATAAGAAAAATCAGGTAAGACTAAATCAACTCCGAGCATTTCTTCTTCCGGAAACATTAATCCGGCATCAATGATAAATCCATCTTTACCATACTCGAACAACATCATATTTTTTCCAACTTCGCCCAGTCCACCGAGTGGAATTATTCTAAGGGGAGATTTTCTTTTTCTTTTACTCTTATTCTTTCTTTTATTCGGGGCTTTCTTTTGCTTTTTTGCCAAAGTTCTAAATTAAATTTAAGTTTGATAGCGTCGATTTCATAAGCTTCTTCTGTTCCGAATTAGCCTCAGTCAATGGTAATCTTACAGAACCCACATTCAAACCTATAATATTTAAAGCTTCCTTAAGCATTATTGGATTGGTATTGACAAAAAGAGTTTTAAAAAGAGGCCGTAATTTCAGATGCATTTTTTTTGCTTCTTCGACCCTACCTGAAAAATAGTCTTCTATCATTTTTTTTATAGATGGGCCTACCAAGTGAGAAGCAACACTAATTACTCCAGAGCCACCGCAGGAAAGAATAGGCAAAGTCATGATATCGTCTCCGCTATAAATACTAAAATCACTTTGTGTTCCACTTGCAATTGCTGCTACCTGATCGAGGTTTCCGCTTGCCTCTTTGACAGCAACAATATTGTCTTGTTCAGACAATTTTATAATTGTCTCTGCTTCAATATTTCTTCCTGTCCTGGAAGGAATATTATATAAAATTACCGGTATATCAACTGAATTCGCAACTGTTGTAAAATGATCAAATAAACCATTCTGAGGAGGTTTACTGTAATAAGGAGTTACCAGCATGATGCCATCTACTCCAATCTTCTCAGCCTCCATAGATAATTCGACGGTCTCAGTTGTACAATAATTTCCTGTTCCGGCTATTACTTTTACTCTTCCATCGGCTGCTTGTTTGACAGTCTTAAATAGCTCAATCTTCTCTTTATAATTAATAGTTGGTGATTCACCCGTGGTTCCGGAAACTACTATTCCATCAGTCTGTTTGTCAATAAGATGATCGACTAACTCTTCTACCTTCTGAAAGTTCACCTTAAGATCTTCATCAAAGGGTGTAATCATTGCAGTCATTAAACTTCCAAAATAAGCCATTTCTTACCTCCAGGCTGAAAAATTATTTTCTAATGTTAAAGCTCCATAAGCTTATCAAGACCGTAAGTAATTCCAGGGTGGTCAGGAACAGCTTTTATGGCCATTAAGATTCCGGGCATGAACGAACTCCGGTCAATTGAATCATGCCTAACCTTTAATGTCTGGCCGGTAGTACCGAAAATTACTTCTTGATGAGCTATAAGGCCAGGTAGCCTGATACTGTGAATATTTATATTGTTTACCTTTCCTCCCCTTACATTGGGAACAATTTCATTTTCTTTTAATTTTGATGAATCTTTAATCTCTTTAATATTTTCTGCTATTTGATGAGCTGTCAGAATCGATGTTCCCGAAGGAGCATCTTCTTTCTGATTGTGATGCAGCTCAATAATTTCAACATCAGGCATAAATTTGGCTATAATTTTTGATACTTGCATCATTAATACTGCTCCAATAGCAAAATTTGGGGCCACAAATAAATTTCCTTTACTCTTATCAACAATGTCCTGAAATGAAAAAATCTCATCTCTTGATATGCCGGTTGTTCCAACAACCATATTTTTATCCATTCGTAAAACTGTTTCAATGCTTACTTTTACCGCTCGAGGAGTTGTAAAATCAACGACTGTATCACAGTCTTCTGCTGAAAGAGCCTCTGCCAAAACAGCGTGAGATTTAATTTCCCCTCCCGGTAAACCAAGCATTTCATTCAAGTCTTGATTTGCAAGTTTAGGGTCAATACCTCCAATAAGCTTTAATTCCTTATCTTCGTGAATTGCCCTGCAAACATACTTTCCCATTTTGCCTGCAGCACCGTTCACCATTACTCTATGCATAGCTTACCATCCTCACTTAGGTAGAAGTCTTCTATTTCTTTGGCTTTGACCGGTCCTATAACAGCCAAAACCATTCTCTTAGGATTAAAAATCAACCTGCCAACTTCCATAACATCTTCAAAGCTAACATCATCCAACTTTGAAATTAGTTCATCTATTGTCAAAATTTGGCCATGATTTAATATTGATTTTCCTAGCCTGGTCATCCTATTTGCTGTATTTTCAAGGCTTAATACAAGTTCTCCTTTTAGATTTTCTTTCGCTCTAATTATTTCCTCTTCTGTCGGGCCTTCTTTTAAAATCTCCTTAATCTCTCTGTTTAAAGTTGAGATCACTTCTTTCACTTTTGAAGGATTAATACCAGTATAAATAGAAAAAAGGCCTGTATCTAGATATAACGAATGAAAACTAAAGATGGCATATGCCAAACCCATTTCTTCCCTAATCTTTTGAAATAACCTTGAACTCATTCCCCCACCAAGAATATTATCAAATACAGATAAGGCAAATCTACGTTCATCATTAGCTTTTAAAGAAACCGAACCATAACATATATTAGCCTGTTCTGTATCTTTTTCAATAATTTTTACTCTTGTCTCTGGTTTTGGAATAGAATGATCCCTTAAGTTGACTGGCCCTATTCGCTGATTTCTAAAATATTTTTTCAATAAATCAACAACTTCATTATGATTTAAATTTCCAGCTAAAGTAATTATCATATTATTGGAAACATAATTTTTTTTGTAAAATTCTTGAATTGATTGTTTGTTAAAAGATTTGACAAGTTCAGATTGGCCAATAATACTCTGTCCAAGAGGATGACTTTCCCATAAAGTCTGTGAAAATAGATCATGAATTTTACTGGCAGGATTATCTTCGTGCCTATTAATCTCTTCTAAAATTATTCCACGTTCAACTTCGATGTGAGGCTTTTTTAATTTCGACTGTTGCATCATATCCGCCAGTAATTCAATACCTATAGGAAGATGTTCATCCAGGAGGCGGGCGTAATAACAGGTAAACTCTTTTGAAGTAAAGGCATTAAACTCTCCCCCCAAAGAATCAAATATTTCTGAAATTTGTTTAGCTGTAAAGTTTTTTGTATCCTTGAACAGCATATGCTCCAGAAAATGAGTCATCCCGTTCAGGCCTTCAATTTCATCTCTGGAGCCTATCTTCACCCAGATACCAACTGAAATAGACCTTACTCCGCTTATAGATTCTGTCACTATCTTTATCCCGTTTGGTAAAGATGTTTCTTTAACCATTAACGGATCAGTATTATGAGTAGAAATATTCTGATTTGAGTAATTCTTATCTTGTGATTTTCTCTTTATCGTCTATTCCTCCTACATCTATCGCCGAAAGATTCAATCTGCCCATATTATCTATCTCAGTAACTTTCACCATAATGTTATCTCCGACATTCACAACGCTTTCGACATCAGGAATATGTTTCTTAGATAGTTTTGATATATGTACCAATCCTTCCTTGCCAGGAAGTATTTCCACAAAAGCTCCGAATTTCATTATTCGGGTCACAGTACCTAAATATTCTTCTCCAACTTCAGGCTCTTTCGTTAAAAGATCTATAAATTTTCTCGCTTTTTCGCCTGATTCTTCATCATTTGAAGCAATCAAAACAGTACCGTTATCTTCTATATCAATTTTGACATTAAAATCTTCTATGATTTTCCTTATCATCTTTCCGCCGGGGCCGATTACGTCTCTTATTTTGTCAGTATCAATCATTAAAGAAATAATTCGGGGTGCAAATTGAGAAAGGTTCATTCTTGGTCTATTAATAGCTTCACTCATTTTTTCTATAATATATACACGTGCCTGCTTGGCTTTCTCCAGAGCAGTAGTTAAAAGCTCTGTATTAACTCCCTCAATCTTTAAATCCATCTGCAGAGCAGTAATTCCATCCTTTGTTCCAGCAACTTTAAAATCCATGTCCCCCAGTGCATCCTCAACCCCCTGAATATCAGTCAGAATTTTAAATTCATCATCTTCCTTAACCAGCCCCATGGCAATCCCGCCAATATGTTTATCTTCTCTTAAACTAACTCCTGCATCCATTAAAGCCAAAGAGCTAGCGCATACGCTGGCCATCGAAGTTGAACCATTAGACATAAGGACTTCTGAAACCAATCTGATGGTATAAGGAAACTCCATCTCATCGGGGATAAGCGGTTCAATGGCTCTTTCGGCCAAAGCACCATGGCCAATCTCACGCCTCTTAGGACCTCTTAAAGGCCATGCTTCACCAGTAGAGAATGGCGGGAAATTATAATGATGCATAAATCTTTTTGATTCCTCTATACCTAAATCATCAAGACGCTGCTCTTCACCTACAGTACCTAGGGTTAAAATTGTAAGAACCTGAGTTTGTCCGCGTTTAAACAATCCTGACCCGTGTGTTCTTGGAAGAATGCCAACATCGCAATTTATTTCTCTTATTTCATCCGGTGAACGGCCATCAACACGCTGGTTTTCTTTTAATATCATCTGGCGAACTTCTCTCTTTTTTATCTTTTTAAAAGCTTCTTTTGCCTGTTCAAGTTGGTCTTCTTCCATATCCGATAATTCTTCCATTAGCTCTTTCTCAACTTTATCAGTTTCCATTACCCTGAGTTTTTTATCTTCATTTCTAATTGCAGACCTAATTTTTTCTCTAGCTGCTCCATCGACCTTTTCAACAATCTCTTCATCAAGCTGCCTAAATTTGAATTCTCTTTTTGGTTTTTCTAATTCTTGGTCAGATATATATTGAAAATATCCTTCAGCAAATTCCTTTTGGAAAGAAATCATTTCTTTAATGTTTTGATGGGCGATATCAATGGCTTCGAGCATTTCTGATTCTTTTACCTCCTTAGCTCCGGCTTCGACCATAATAATAGCTGATTCAGACCCAGCCACAACTAAGTCGAGTTTTGACACTTCCAGCTCTTGGAGTGTCGGATTAATAACCCATTCATCGGCAATTTTTCCAATTCTCACTCCAGCAATAGGCCCATCAAAAGGAATATCTGAAATGATAAGGGCAGTTGATGCCCCATTAATAGCTAAAACATCTGGCGGATTCTCTTGGTCAACCGATAGAATAGTCGATATTATTTGAACGTCATTACAAAAACCTTCAGGAAATTTTGGCCTTAGTGGCCTATCTACCAGTCTGGCATTTAAAATTGATTTCTCAGTCGGCCTTCCCTCTCTTTTAAAATACCCGCCGGGAATCTTTCCTGCCGCATACATCTTTTCCTCGATATCAATCGTTAATGGGAAAAAATCTACTCCTTCTCTTGGTTCATCTGAAGCAACAGCGGTTACCAGAACTACTGTATCACCACACTGAATTGTTACTGCACCATCTGATAGAAGAGCTATCTCTCCGGCTGATATTTTAAATTCCTTACCACCCAATTCTTTATTTTTACAATATCTTGACATATAAATTTTTCCTCCTGTTTTCTTCCAAAATAATTTTGATCAATCCTACCCACGTATTTCTAATTTATCTATTAACTCACGGTAACGTTTTATATTTTTTTTCTTCAGATAATTCAATAGCCTTCTTCTTTGACCGACCATCTTCAAAAGCCCACGACGCGAATGATGATCTTTTTTATGAAGACGCAAGTGTTCGGTGAGATCCTTAATCCTGTGTGAGAGAAGCGCTATCTGGACTTCAGGAGAGCCAGTATCATTGTCGTGGGTTTTATATGATTCTATTATCCCCTGTTTTTTTTCTTTTCCATTTGGCAGTTTAATCACCTCCATATTTTTACCCTCAAGCCAAGTAGATGATGGTGAGCCATGAACCTAGCAAAAGGTTCCCCTTTTTATTGGGATTTTTCATCTCAAGTTTATCATAGGTAAAATGTACAGTAAATAAACGGCAAAGACAGCTATTTAAAAATCTTCTTAGCATTTACAATATCCATTTCAATTTGTTTAACCAGGTATTTAATATCCGAAAATTTAATCTCATCACGCAACCGCTCGTAAAAATGTATCTCTATATTTTGGTCGTAAAGATCACCATCCCATTCAATAATATGAGCTTCGATTGTTTCCGTTTCTTGTCTGCCAAAAGTCGGCCTTATACCAATATTAATTACACATTTTTCTTTTTCCCCGTTAAATTCTGCAATTCCAGCATAGACACCTCGCTTGGGGATCGAACCTATATCATCGGTTATCAGATTAACTGTATGATAACCTGTCCGTCTTCCTAATCCTCGCCCTTTCACAACTTTACAAATTATAAAAGGTTTACGGCCAATTAGCTCTTGGGCAAGTTTAAGATTTCCTTCAAAGATAACATCCCTAATCCAGGTACTGCTGATTCTTCTTCCTTTAATCTTTAAGACTGGTATTAGCTCAACTTCAACTCCGTTTTTAAGGCAATAGCTCTGAAGGAATAAGGAGTCACCCTCCTGTCCGTATCCAAACCTAAAATTTTCACCGACAATAATTATTTCAGGATTTAATTCATCAATTATTTTTTTTAAGAAGTCATCGGCCTTAATTTTGGCAAAATCTAGTGTGAATTTGATATTTATAAATTCATCGATTCCCATCTTCTCAATTATAAATCTTCTTGTTTCAATTCCAGTAAGTTGAAAAACCTTTTTATCAGGATTTAGTACTTCTTCAGGATGAGGGAAAAAAGTAATAACCGATGACTTTATCTCCCTGATAGATGCTTCTTCCAAGCATTTATTTATAATTTTCTGATGTCCTAAATGAACACCGTCAAAAACACCGATGGCTAAACTTCGCTTTTGTTCAATATCTACTTTTTCAAATCCCTGATAATAATCCATCATTCTATATTAAGAACGCGCTTAGGCCTAGCTACAAATCTTTTTTTTTGGCCTTTCCAAATAATTATGGCTACAAGCCGGCCTTTTTCGTCTATTGCTTGAGCTATATCTCCACTTTCTAAACTCTGGTCATTATTGACAATCAAATCATCAGTTATAGGACTGCCATTTTTCAAAAGCTTAATGCCTTCTTCATTACATGATACATATGGTATGTCCCTGACAGCTTTATCTAGTTTTATCAAAGCCTCATCCATTCTGTTTTTTTTATATAATTCATTGAATTTTTCTAAAGAAACAGCTTCATCAAGTCTATAGCTCCCGCAAGAAGTTCTAATTAGTTTACTCAAATGACCGCCGCAATTTTTCAATTTTTTTCCTAAATCACTGCATAACGACCTAATATATGTACCTTTACTGCAAATAATCTTAAATTCGAATTTTGGAAAATCCTCGTCTTTAAAGTTAATTATGTCCATTGAATATATTTTTACCTGTCTTTTTTTAGGTGTAAATTCAATACCTTTACGAGCTAATAAATAATATGGTATTCCATTCTTTTTTATGGCTGAGTACTTTGGAGGAATCTGCTGAATATCACCTATAAATTGCTTGGTTGCTTCTTCCACCTCATTTTTGTTCAACTTGCACTTTTGTCTTCTTGTTATTTGGCCCTCCGCATCAAGAGTCTCTGTTTCTATTCCAAAGGTCATTTCAGCAATATATTCTTTCTTTGAAAGCATTAAATATTGATTTAATTTATTAGCTTCACCTATTGTTACAACTAATAGACCGGTTGCAAGCGGGTCAAGAGTTCCAGCATGCCCGACCTTCAAACCAGTTAATTTCCTGATTCTATAAACTACATCATGAGAAGTTATACCATTAGGTTTATTAATTAATAGTATGCCATCCATTTAAGGTATTTCCATGCTTAGTTCATCGATAATTTCATTAACTTTTTTATTAGACAAGTAACCGGCGGCTTTTTTATGACCCCCTCCACCGAATTTATTTGCTATTTTACTAACATCAATTTCTTCTTTCGAACGAAGACTGATCTTATATGACTTTTCAAAGTCTATCTCCTTTATTAAAGCTGCAACCTTAACACCACTTACCGACCTTAAAAAATTTATTAAATTCTCAGTCTCTTCAATTTTAGTTCCTGACTCCTTTAAGTCGCCCTTTGTCAAAACAGCATATATAAGACCCTTGTCCTTTATATATTTTGACTTGCCCAAAATTATAGATATCAAACCTAAATATTGGTAAGAAATATTTTCATAAATTCTAAAATTAATATAGGGTACATCAATCTTATATTCGAGAAGTTCAGCAGCTATCTTCAGTGCCTCGGGGTTGGTGTTGGCATACTGAAAACTACCGGTATCTGTTATAATGCCTACGTATAAACAAGTAGCTATATCCCTGTCTATTTTAACTCCAAGTTTGAGTGCCATTTTATAGATTAATATTGAAGTTGAAGCAGTTTTGGGATCAACCCAGTTGATATTGCCAAAACCAGGATTATCAACATGATGGTCGATATTAATAATAAAAATGGGTTCTTCTTCCCGCCTAGTAAATATCTCCAATCTCTCGAAATTAGCACAATCCAATGATATTAAAAGATTATTTTTTTTAGGCATCTTAATTTCTTCAATTATGTATCTCTGGCCTGGTAAAAAGTCATATTGAGGAGGAATCCTTAAATTGCCGCTCCAACTTAAATATGGTGCCTTGCCTAATTTTTTTAAAATTAGGCCCATTGCTAATAAGGAACCTAATGCATCCCCGTCGGGCATAGAATGAGTAACCAAGATTATCCTTTCCGATTTCTTAATCTTGGATATTATTTGATCAATAATTATTCCATCTTTGTTAATCAATAGAATCCTTTTTAATTACTTCTTCAATTTTCTTGGTTATATTAATTCCCTCTTCTATGGAAGTATCAATTAAAAATATTAATTTAGGAATATATTTTATTTTTAGATTTTTACCAAGTTCGCTTCTCAGGAATCCACTAGCGCTATTAAGGCCATTTAATGCTTTTTCTCTATCATCTTTACCGCCAATTACTGAAAAATATACCTTTGCTTGCTTAAGGTCCTGAGAGACATCGACTTTTAGTATACTTACCAGGCCAATTCTTGGATCCTTTACCTCTTTTTTTATTAGATCACTTAAAACTGCCCTAATTGTGTCATTAACTTTTGATATTCTTTTAGATGCCATATTAAAAATCAGGTGAATAGACTTCTATTTTTTGATTAATGATTTCAGCTCTATTGAGTTTATAAATTAACTTTTCAATATTCTGAAAAAGAGAATATACACTTTTTGGTGAGTCAGCAACTACCGAGATTCCCAGGGAGCCCCTCTGCCATAAATCATGATTATCTATTTCAGAAATAGATATATTGAATTTAGACCTAACTTTATTCTTTATGCTTAGGAATTGTTTTCTTTTTTCCTTAAGTGAATGGCACTCCGGAAAAAACAATTCTATTCTTAATATACCGACAAACATCTCTATTCTCGAGGTATTTCTTCAAGCACATAGATTTCAATGATATCTCCTACTTTGATATCCTGGAAATCCTCAATAGTCAAACCGCACTCAAAACCAGCTTTAACACTATTTACGTCATCTTTAAAACGTTTTAATGAACTTAATTTACCATCGTAAATTATCTTTCCGTCACGCACCAGACGTATCTTTGATTTTCTGGTAATTTCACCTTCCTGGACAAAACACCCAGCAACATTGCCGATTTTAGATATCTTGAATAGTTCCCTAATTTCAACTCTACCCTTTTCAATCTCTTTATACTGAGGTTTCAGCATGCCTACACGAGCTGAATTGATATCTTCAATAATCTGGTAGATTACTTGATAGGTCTTGATGTCAACTTTTTCTTTTTCAGCAAGTTCTTTAGCTTTAGAATCCGGCCGAACATTAAAACCAATAATTATTGCATCCGATGCCGAGGCCAGCATGGCATCTGTTTCTGTAATCCCGCCTACTCCACTATGCAAAATATTAATCTTTACTTCAGATTGATCCATCTTCTCTAATGAGTCCTTAATAGCTTCTATAGAACCTTGGGTATCACATTTAATAATTAAAAAAAGTTCTTTCATCTCGCCTTCTTTTATTCTTTCGTAAAGATTTTCCAGAGTAGTATGTTGGATCTTTACTTGATCAAGCAGTCTTCTTTTTAAATGCCTTTCTTCAGCAATCTGGCGAGCTGATTTCTCATCGTTCATAACTTTGAAAATATCGCCTGCTTTAGGAACCTCAGATATCCCTATTATTTCCACGGGTTGGCCAGGGGTAGCCTCATCAACTTTATTTCCATATTCGTCAACCATAGCTCTTACTTTACCGGAAGCAAGGCCGGCAACGAATGAATCTCCCAGTTTGATTGTGCCTCTTTGAATCAGGACAGTAGCCACAGGGCCCCTTGCCCTATCAAGTTTAGCTTCAATAACAACGCCATAAGCTTTATCAAACGGATTAGATTTCAATTCTTGAATTTCGGCTATTAATAATATCATGTCTAATAGTTCATCAATATTAGTACTCTCTTTTGCCGAAACATTAACAAAGACGGTATCTCCTCCCCAGTCTTCGGCAACTAATTCATGTTCGCCTAATTGTTTTTTTACTTTATCTGGATTGGCGTTTGATTTGTCTATCTTATTAATGGCCACTAATATTGGAACTTTAGCCGCTTTAGCATGGGCAATTGCTTCAACTGTTTGGGGCATTACTCCGTCATCCGCGGCCACTACCAAAACAGCAATATCAGTAATTTGAGCTCCACGGGCTCTCATTGCCGTAAAGGCTTCGTGGCCCGGTGTATCTATAAAGGTAATCTTTTTCGAGTCATGTTCAATCTGATAAGCTCCTATGTGTTGAGTTATTCCACCTGCTTCCTGACTGACAATATCAGATTTTTTTATTGCATCCAGTAATTTTGTTTTTCCGTGATCTACGTGTCCCATTATTGTTACCACAGGGGGTTTTGGCCGTAGGTCCTCCGGCCGATCGTGAAATTCCTCAATCTCCTCTTCTTCTGGTTTTAAGAATTTGGCTTTAAAGCCAAATTCTTCAGCAAGTAATGTAGCAACATCTTTTTCAAGAGATTGATTGATAGAAGCCATTTCCCCCATCTGCATCAATGTTTTGATTATCTTATTAGGTTCTTGGCCAATCTTTTCAGCAAACTCCTTTACCGTAGAGCCTTCAACTATTTGAATTTCAGGTAAAAGTACCTCAGGAGTTTTCTCTTCTTCGGGTACTTCATCCTCAGTTTCTTCTTCTATCTTTACCTCTTTGATCTCTTTTTTTCTTGTTTTCGCTTTTATTGTGCCCGGCTTAGCCTTATTTTCTTTAGTTTTAACCTTCGAAGCTTTTTTTTCTGTTTTTACACCTTTTTCATTGATATCTTCAAGATTTTTCTTAATCAGGGCTATTGATTCATCGTCGATACTCGACATATGATTTTTTACCTCAATACCAAGATCTTTTAATATTTCGATAATCTCTTTACTCTCTTTATTTACTTGCTTGGCAAACTCATATACTCTCATCAGGTCTCACTTAATATTCTATTAATTTCGTTTTTTAGTCTTTCCTGTTCTTCTAATTTTATATTTACTTTTAAAGCCTTATATACCTTATCTTTTTTCAAACCAACATTTAAACAATTCGCATCCCGGCAAAAATATGTGCCGCGGCCATTAGCTTTGCCGGATAAGTCTACTTCAACCTTTAATTCAGGATTTCTGACGATCCTTATTAATTCTTTTTTATCTTTTATTTGTCCACATCCAAGGCAGGTTCTGCTTGGAGTCTTTCTCTTTTTTTCAGTCTTCTTCTTCCGGCTCAAGCAAACTCACCTATTCTGAATTATTATCACTTTCCTAATTTTCAGTTTCGAGTTTTGCGTGGGCAGGAAGGCCGCAATAGTTAGAACCCGGTTTTGCTTTATTAGTGCATCTTTTCCCATTTGCTTTTATCGCCTGGCAAGTACCTTCAATAGCTTCTTCTTCCGAAACTTCTTCAGTAATTTCTTTATCAGTATCAAGCGGTTTACTCTCTGATTCACTTTTTATATCTATTCTCCAACCAGTTAATTTTGCTGCCAGCCTGGCATTTTGTCCTTCTTTGCCTATTGCTAGCGAGAGTTGATCATCAGGAACTACTACTTCTGCTGATTTTTCTAATTCATCGACCCTCACTTCGACAACCTTAGCAGGACTTAAAGAATTCTTGACAAATATTGCCGGATCTTCGTTCCATTCGACAATATCAATCTTTTCTCCTCTCAGTTCACTAACTACCATTCGAACACGAGATCCCTTTGGCCCTACACATGAACCAACAGGATCAATGCTCTCATCTCTACTGGCAACTGCAATTTTTGATCTTTGGCCAGGTTCTCGAGCAACACTTTTTATTTCAACTAAACCTTCATAAATTTCAGGTACTTCTAATTCAAAAAGTCTCTTAAGTAAACCTGGATGAGTTCTTGATACAACAATTGACGGTTCTTTAGTCGTCTTTCTTACTTCGATGATATATGTTTTTAACCGGGTACCGTGATCATATCTCTCACCAGGCATTTGCTCAGTCGGTGGGAGTAAAGCTTCTACTCTTCCAAGATTTACTAATGTATAACGCTGGTCTTTTTGTTGAACTATGCCGGTGACAATATCACCTTCCCGATCAACATACTCATCATACATCTTTTCCCGCTCAGCTTCTTTTATTCTCTGCAAAATAACCTGTTTAGCAGTCTGGGCTGCTATACGCCCAAAATCATCAGGTGTTACTTCTGTTTCAACAATTTCACTTTGTTCACTATCTTCTTTTTTAATCTCTTCTAATTCATAGACAGATATTTTTCCTGTTTCGTGGTCAACTTTAACTCTAATCTCTGTCGTGTCATCATAATTTTTCTTATATGCAGTGGCTAATGCTTGTTCCAAAGCTTCGATTACAGTAGCTGGTTCAATTCTTTTTTCTCTTTCCAGTTGTCTTAAAGCTTCAATTAATTCGATATTCATCATTTACACCCTTAAATATCGACAAGCAAATTAGCTCGTCTAATAAGATTATATGGAATTTCATATTTCACATTCTGGCAATTCATAATAATAAAATCCTCGTCAACCTGGTCTAATAAACCCTTAAAATTCATTCTACCTTCAATTTTCTTTTTTGTTCTAACATATATTTTTTCACCTATATGATCCTGAAAATGTTTAGGTTTTGCTAAAATCCTCTCAATTCCCGGGGACGAAACTTCAAGTAAAAAATCTTGCTCCCCAGGTTCTTGATCCATTTTTAATCTCAATAGCTCGTTAACCTCAGCACAAGTATCTAAATCAACTCCGCCTGGCTTATCAATATATACGCGAACTACTCTTCCTACAGGTTCAACTGTTTCTTCGACTGCGACTATTTCCAGGTCATATTGACTTAGAGCTTTTTCAATTTTGGCCTCAAGATTATTCAATTTTACTCCAAATATTCAGTTGTTAAATGAAAAGAGTGGGACCTAACCCACTCAATCATATAGGTTATTTAACTTGATTAAATAATAGCATAGAAAAAATTGAGGGGCAATATAGTTAAATATTGCAAAAATATATTTTAAAGTGGTAACTTTTGTAAATAACAAACCTCTAACTCGATCTCAAAACCAGAAGTCAGGAATAATTTTATATGTTGTAGGTTGGCACTCATAATGAAACTTTCAAAGATTGATAATATGAGAATAAAAATAATTATTTCTTTAGTCATATTAGCTGTTGCCTTGTTAGGTTGCGCCAGGCAACCCGCAACCATGGATGATATCAAAGACAAGACAAGCAATAATAAAGATCTAGATTGGAAGGATATAGAGCTAGAAGATATAAAGACAGGCAAAAAGTTTAAGATTTCAGACTTTAAGAACAAACCAATACTACTTGAAACCTTTGCTGTTTGGTGCCCTACTTGCAAAAAACAACAGGACCAAATTAAGAAACTTCACAACAAAATAGGTGACGACGTCATCTCAATATCCGTGGCTATTGATCCTACAGAAAATAAAGACATCATCAAAGAGCACTTTGACCGCTACGGCTATGATTGGTTTTTTGCTGTTGATAAAAGTGATTTTTCAAAGAAATTAGTCGATGAATTTGGAATTAATGTTGTCAATGCACCTTCAGCCCCAATTGTATTGATTTGCGAGGACCAAAAAACCAGACTGCTCAAATTTGGTGTTAAAAGCATTGATTTCCTTGAAGATGAAATAATAAAAGGCTGTCCGTAATGAACTATTTAAATGAAATAGTTATTTCGCTTAGTTTGGGTATTGCTGCAAACTTGAATCCGTGTGTCCTGCCGCTATATCCTGGTTTCTTATCATATTTATCAAGCAAATCCGAGATCTCAAATAAAGCTTTATTCACCCGTTTATCAGGAATTATTGTACTTACTGGTGTATTAACATTCATGATAATAATCGGGATTATAACAGCCAGTCTCGGGTTGTCTATCAGCAAATTTGTTAATACATTCTCCCCTTTTGCTTTTGGAATTCTTCTATTTCTAGGTATACTTTTACTTTTAAATATTGAATTTACACGGTTTTTACCAAAAGGAAATGTTCCGATACTAAATGATCCATATTTAAATGCTTTTATATTTGGATTTTTATACGGACCTATAATAATTCCCTGTAATGCTCCCTTGGTATTTGCTGTATTCGCTTTTTCAGCCTCTCTAGGTGGATTTTTTGATAGATTTCTATTATTTATTGTTTTTGGCCTAGGATTAGGCATACCATTATTATTAATATCGTTTATATCCTCGGCTAAAGGTTCATGGCTTGTTAATAAATTCATTCAATTTAGGCCTTTTATAAATCGAATTGCTGGTTTATTGCTTATATTGCTAAGTCTTTATGAACTTATATTCGTCTTTAGAATACTGGGGTGATATTATCATGGCTTGCCTAAAAAAGTATCTCTTAACATTATTGATTTTGACTATCTTAACTGTAGCTATAAGTTCCGGATGTAGAAACGAACTTGAGGAGGGCATAAAAAAAATACCTGAATTAACTGAAAAAGAAAAGGAAGAGAATATTAAATTGACAGAAAGAGGCGTCAAATATTTGGTAGATCCAGAAAAAATTATCTCGGGAGGTCCTCCAAAAGATGGAATTCCTTCAATTGACAATCCAAAATATATTTCAGTCAACAAAGCTGATAAAGACATTCAAGACAATGAATTAATTCTTGGTATAGATTATAAAGGTGTGGAGAGAGCTTATCCTCTCCAAATAATGGTCTGGCATGAAATCGTTAATGATATCATTGCCGGTGACCCAGTTCTAATAACCTACTGACCTTTATGTGGCTCAGGCGTGGCCTTTGAACGTAAAATAAATGGCGAAGAGACAGAATTCGGCACATCCGGAAAATTATACAACTCAAATCTGGTTATGTATGACCGGAAAACAAATTCATATTGGACTCAAATAGATGGATTAGCAATTGTTGGAGAGCTCACAGGAACCGAACTTAAGCCAATATCAATAGATACGGTTGCCTGGCGGGATTGGAAAAAGGAACACCCTAAATCTGAAGTACTCAGCCAAGATACCGGATTTGAAAGACCTTATGGAGATGACCCATACGGTAGCTACTATGAAGATAGTTTTTTACTTTTCCCGGTCGAAAATGAAGATAATAGAATTCACCCAAAAACAGTTATTTTCGGTATTGAGGTAGATGGAAAATTTAAGGCATACCCTGAAGATGTTTTAAAAAAGAAAAAGAAAATTGAGGACAAAATTGGCGAAATAGAAATAATAATTGAGATGAATAAATCAAAAGAAGTAAAAGTAACCAACAAGAAAAATGAACGTGAAATTGTCAAGGAAAGAACATTCTGGTTTGCCTGGTACGCTTTTCATCCTGATACAGAACTCTACCTTGAATAAAATATTTATTGAACTTAATTTAAATAAGATTTTGTAACTTTTTAAAATAATTAGAAATATTTAATTACACATATGGTTATAAAATATAGATTCTAAATCGCGAAAATAAATAGGGGGTGAAAATAATGGCTTTAATCAGGTGGGATCCGTTTAGTGGTCTTGAAGACATTCTCGAAGAAGAAATGACTCTTCTTCCGAAACAAAAGTTGTCCTGGGATTTCGGAGTTGATATGTATGAATCGGACCATAATATCATCTCTGAAATAAACCTTCCAGGCGTCGACCCCAAGACTATAGATATTTCAATTGAAGCAGATATTATTCGCATCTCTGCCCAAAAAGAAGAGTTAAAGGAGAAAAAAGAAAAACATTACTATTGCAAAAGTATTAGGCGCGGTTCATTCGACAGAACACTAAGACTGCCAACTGAAGTTAATGTCAGCAAAACTAAAGCAGATTATTCAGACGGAGTTTTGACTTTGACTATGCCGATTAAAGAGAAAACAAAAGCCGGAAAAGTTAAAGTAAAACTATCTTAAGATCCAATTTTATTGAAAAAAGAATTGCCCAACTCGTTAATTTATGAGTTGGGTATTTCTTTACCTTTAATTAATTATCTCTATTTTTTAATATATCATTGACAGCTTGGCGGCCGGTGCGGATGCAGTCGCTGATGCCGACCCCGTCATAGGAGCCCCCTGCCAAAGATAATCCCGGCCAATTATTAAGTTCGTTCATTATATTATTTACATTTTCCTGATGCCCGATTATGTATTGGGGCATGCCCTTTGGCCAGCGGTTGACTAGGCTGAATAGAGGCTTAGCTTTCAAACCTATCAAAACTTCCAGTTCATCTAAGGCTATTTTTACCAGTTCATCATCGGAAAGTTGAACAAGTTCTTGGTTTTGAGCTCCTCCGACAAAGGTCCTTATAAGAAAACCGTCTTCCGGCGAGCGCCCGGCAAATTTATGAGAGCAGAAAGTCCCGGCCATAATTTTTCTCTTCTCAACCGTAGGTATAACAAAACCAAAACCTTTTGTATTTGGTGGGATGTCTTCTTTTTTAAAGGCCAGGTTAATAGTGGCCGATGTCGACCAGGGAATCTTGTTTAAATTATTAGAGATTGATTCTGAAATATCTTTAACAAGTTCAGCAGCCTGGAAAGACGGCGTCGTTATTATGACAGCATCAAACTCTTCTTCCTGCTCATCTGTCTTGATAATATATTTTTTTGGCCTGTTGTCTTCTTTTCTGCTAATTGGCTTGACGTAGCTATTCAAAATAATTTTATCGGTGTTGACCTTATCGGTTATAGCCTCAATCAACTCTGCCATGCCCTTTTTAAAGGAAACAAAAAATGTCCTTCTCGGCCTAGATGGTTTGGCTTGGCTTGAGGAACTTGATTTCTTCATAGCCTGAGCCATCTTTTTCTTGCTAGCCATCATAGCTAGTATTAAGCTTCGGTGGTTCTTTTCCATATCCAGAAAATTAGGAAAAGTGCTCTTTAAGCTCATCGTCTCCGGATCTGAGGCGTGAATCCCTGCCACCAAAGGTTCAGCCAATTTGTCAAGAGCTTCCTGGCCTAATCTTCTTTTGACAAAACTTGCCAATGTTTCATCATCTTTTGTCTTTCCTTTAGGTATGACCACATCCATAGCCATTCTTAGCTTACCCGGCCAGGAAAATAATTTTGTGGTGACAAAAGGAGTAAATTTGGTAGGGATCATAATATAAACGCCGTCTGGTAGAATATGCATATTTCCCTTGGAATATATATATGTCCCTTTGTTCTCTTCACTACTGTTTAAGAGGTCGTCGCCTATTCCCAATTCATTGGCTAATTCAATTGTTTCAGGTTTAGTGCTGACAAAGGTATCCGGACCGCCTTCGATAATAAAACCCTCTTTTCGCTCTGTCAGAATCTTTCCACCCAGCCTGTTCTCAGCTTCATAAAGTTTGTAGTCATAATCCTCTTTGCCGGCAATTTCTTTTTCCAAATAATAGGCAGCAGCCAGGCCGGTTATTCCCCCTCCGATAATGGCTATTTTTTTCATAACCCTTTCTTTCTCTTAAAATTGGACAACATTCTTATTTGCAAGATTTTTCCAGATTATATCCGTTAAAGCATCAATAAAGAACTCTTCATCATTTACCGTTTCTGTCCTGAACAGGTTAATACCTAATTCCTTTGCCTTATTTTTTAAAACAATATCAATATCATAAAATGTTTCCAGATGATCGGTTGTAAAGCCCAAGGGGACAATAATTGCCTGGCTTGTTTCACTCCTGTCTAACTTTTCTAATACATCTTCAGCCAAAGGCCCAAGCCAAGGTTCCGGGCTTCTACCTTTACTTTGAAAAGCTATCTGCCATTTTTCCAATCCGGCGGCTTCAGCAATTAAGCTGGCACTTTCCTTAAACTGGTCAAGATAAGGTTCACCTTGATCAGTTAATCTTTGAGGTATACTGTGGGCTGTGAAAACAATGTAGGATTTATCCTTTTTCAGGTTTTGGGCTTTAATAAAATTTTTAATATGTACGGCCATTGCCAAAACAAATTCCGGTTCAGCAGACCAATTATCAATCCTAATCATACGATTAGTATAATTATTTTCAAGTAGTGCTTTTTCTGCTGTATCCATATACGCCCAGGATGAAAGGCTTGACTCAAAAGGAGACATGCTTAAAGCAACAATACTCATCGGCTCCTGCTCCAAAACCTTCGGAATTAAATCAGAGATAAAAGGGTGCCAATGGTACATTCCGACATATGTCCTGATTTCAACGCCTTTATCATTTTCAGAAAGCTTTTCTTCAATAGCCCTGGCCTGCCTTTCGGTAATCTCTAAAATAGGAGATTTACCGCCAATCAAGCCATAACGCTTTTTTGCGCCGGCCAGGTACTCGGGAGAAAGAGGTCGGCCTTTTAAGAATCTTTGCAGAAAAGGTTCAATTTCTTGTGTAGAATTTGGGCCGCCGAAGGCAAGTATTAATAATGCAATAAAATCATTCTTAGGCATAATCTGACTATCTCTGACTTAACTCGTGGACAGCATCTATCATAAAAGCTGCCTTTTCAACTGAAGCCTGGGGAAATATGCCATGCCCAAAATTGAATATATGGCCCGGCCTGCCTGCTGCCCTTTCCAGTATATCTCTGACCTTATCTTTAATGTATTCATCAGAGCCTAGAATGACATATGGATCAAGATTGCCCTGAATACCTTTGTCAAAACCTATAATCTTCCAGGCATCATCGAGATTAATCCGCCAGTCAACCCCGATAATATCTCCACCGGCCTCTCTCATCAGCTTTAACAGTGTCGAAGAATTTGTTCCAAAATGTATAACCGGCACGCCCGTCTCTTTTAATTCATCCAGGACTAATTTACTGTACGGTAAGACAAATTCTTTATAATCCCCAGGGCTAAGGCAACCTACCCATGAATCAAATAATTGAAATACCTGGGCTCCCGATTTAACCTGAGCTACCGAGTAATCTGCCAAGACCCTGGCAATTTTTGACATTAATTCATGAAAAAGGGCAGGTTCAATATACATCATCTTCTTGGTATTTATATAATTTTTTGAACCGCCGCCTTCAATCAAATAACTTGCAATAGTAAATGGCGCACCGCTAAATCCAATTAGAGGTACTTTTCCTTCTAACTCTTTCCTTAAAATCTTTATTGAATTATAAACAAATGGTAAATCTTCCTCTGGATTCACAGATTTCAAATCTTCAACATCCTGAGGCGACCTGATAGGTTTATCAATAACTGGCCCTTTGCTTTCTTTAAACTCAAGACCTACACCCATAGGTTCGATCGGCAATAAAATATCAGCAAAAAGAATAGCCGCGTCAACATTAAGCCTTTCTATTGGTTGTAAAGTCACCTCAACCACCAGTTCTGGAGTTTTGCACATAGTCAAGAAGGGATATTTCTCTCTCAGTAGACGATACTCTTTCATATACCTTCCAGCTTGTCGCATCATCCAGACAGGAGTATATTCAGTTTCTTGAAGCCGGCAAGTCTTTAAAAAAAGATAATCATGGCTCATTGCTTAAAGATATCCTTTCTGATATTAACGGTATGATATTTTAGCACAGCCAAATCAAACAACCAAGCTACCAGGAAAAATATTATATATTTTAAAGATTTTTATTTAAATAAATAGCTTTTTCTGATAAAAACTCTATAGCTTCTTTGAAAATGTTATTAAAAATTAATTACTCTCCTATGATATAAGAAAATTAAGTCTTCTTTCGCTAACTGATACATTAATCAGCTTAACTTTGAGTGGATCTCCCAACCTGTATGCCTTACCTGTTCTTTCTTCTCTTAAAAGATATCTGTCCGGTTCATAATTAAACCGGCCTTTTAAATCCCTTATATGAACTAATCCTTCTGCTGAATTTGGGAGCTGGACAAAAAGGCCGAACCTGGTTACTCCAGAAATTATGCCTTCATAGATCTCACCGATATTCTTTTTCATAAGCTCACATATAAAAAGATCTGTAGCTTCGCGTTCAGCTTCATCTGCTTCCCTTTCTCTTATCGAGCTTTGTTCACATATCTTATCAAGTTTCTCGACATCTAATATATCTTTATTTGTTGTCTTGTTTATGACCAACTTTATCAAGCGGTGAATCATTAAATCAGGGTATCTCCTGATCGGCGATGTAAAGTGAGTATAGTATGGCATAGCCAATCCGTAATGCCCTATAGACGCTGTCGAGTATCTTGCCTGTTTCATAGCTCTTAGAAGCAATGTATTAATTAAAAATTTCTCAGGCCGCTTGTTCACATATTCAATAATACTCTGTATAGTGGAAGAGTTCATTATTATATTGGCCGGAATCTTAAAACCTATCCTGGAGAGCATTAATCCAATTTCATCAATTGCTTTTTGGTCTGGCCTCTCATGAATCCTGTAGATTGAAGGATTATCTCTTTGATCTAAAAAAGTAGCTACAGTTTGATTGGTTATTATCATTGCTTCTTCAATAATATTTGTTGCAGGTGTCCTTTCCCGAAGCTTAATGTTTTTTGGCTGGCCTTTAATATCCATGATGATTTTTGGCTCTAATGTTTCAAAGTTTAAACTACCTTTTACAAGTCGTTTTTTTTCAAGAATCTCGGTTAAAATCAACATATCTTTTACTAATTTCTCGATTTTATTATCCGGATATTTGTCTTCAGCAATACTTCGATCTAATTCCTCATAATTTAAGCGGTAGTCACTTTTAATTATGCTTTCACCAAATTGATACGAAACCACCTTGCCTTTTAAATCTATCTTCATATTGACTGATAAAGCAAGTCTCTCTTGCCCTGGTTTTAAACTGCAAATATTATTTGAAAGATTTTTAGGCAACATGGGCAAGACCCTGTCTGGAAGATAGACCGAAAAACCTCTTTTTAATGCTTCAATATCAATTGCTGAATTACAACTAACATATTTTGATACATCTGCAATATGAACAGTCAGGTTAAAGTTATTGCCAGCTCTTTCTAAGGAAACAGCATCATCAAAATCACGAGCATCAAGTCCATCGATAGTGACGGTAAAGAGTTCCCTGTAATCAATTCTCTGTTCTATTTCATCTTTTTTTATTTTCTCCTCAATTTTGGCAGCTTCCTTTAAAACTTCTTCCGGAAAGTCAGTTTCAAGTTGATGTTCTCTTAATAAGGCTTGGATTTCAACAGGAAAAGATATTTTTTCTCCAATAACTTCAATTATCTTCCCTTTCATCCTGTTATTCTTGTCCGGCCAAGAAATGATATCCAAATTAACTACATTTCCAGCTCTGAGCTTAAAGTCTTTCGGATTATCAATAATAATATTTGAATCTATTCTTCTATCACTTGGAATTACCTGAAAATCTTTTTTAATTCTTTGAACTGTCCCAACTATGTTTTGATTAGCCCTTTCAATGATTTGTATAATTTCACCTTCAGGGCTAAATCCAAATTTTCTACTTGATAATATCTTAGCTGCCACTAAATCATTGTTTAAGGCACTGCTTTTCTTTCTTCTTGAGATAAAAAGATCAAAATCTTTTCCTAAAACAAAACCATAGCCTTTCGCCGTAACCTGCAATCTGCCGACAACTATTTTAAGGTCTTCCGGAAGTGCTAATTTTCTTTTTTTAGAATAGAAAATCCTTCCCATCCGGCGCAATTCTTTTACTGCCTGGTCAATCTGAACCTTGTCATAATCCGGTAAAAGGTTATAGATCTCATTTTTGGTTAATAGTAATGATGAGTTGGCAATTAATCTAAAAACTTCTTTATTTAAATTCATTTGGTTTTAGATTATAAATGGTAGGCTAGAAAATCAAGCCGCTTCTTTAATTGATTTTCCAGAAATTAAATCTTGCAGAATTTTTTTGGCTTTTTCTAATTGTATATCTTCTTTGGAATCCGCTTCCATTTCGACTTCTACATCAGGCATGACGCCTTTTTTGTGAATTGATTTACCACTAGGTGTTAGGTATTTCTGAATAGTAATTAATATTGCCCCTTCCCTACCGAGAGGTTGTAACGATTGAACGCTCCCTTTTCCAAAAGATTTTTCACCTACCAGAACTCCCCTTTTATTATCTTTAATAGCCCCGGCAACTATCTCTGAGGAACTGGCACTGCCTTTATTAATTAAAACTACTAAAGGTATTTTTTCATCCCCTTTACCTCTGGATTTATAGACATCTTTATTGCCCTCCCGGTCAATAGTTGAGACAACAACCTTATCTCTGAGAAATATACTCGATATATCTATAGATTCTTCAAATAAACCACCCGGGTTATGTCTCAAGTCTAGTATAATCCCCTGAGCTCCTTTTTTCTTAAGTTTGTCAAACTCTTGTTTTGTTTCCTTACTCGTGTTCTGGTTGAAGTTGTTTATCTTAATATAACCTGCCTGGTCTTCTAACAATTCAGCTTTTATGTTAGGAATGACAATCTTATCTCTGGTAACTTCAAATTTCAGTTCCTCTTCTACATTTTTTCTCTTTATTGATAAGACTACCTTTGTTCCTTTCGGGCCTTTTATCCTGGCTGTCACTGCTTCAATAGACAATCCTTTGACTTCTTTTCCGTCGACTTTTACGATCACATCATTGCTCTTAATTCCTGCCTTTTCAGCCGGGGTATCTTCTATCACTGATACTACTAAAATATGGTTGTTTTCCTTGGCCACCCATATACCAACTCCGAAAAATTCGCCTTTAGTCTCTTCTTGGAAATTTTTGAAATCTTCCCTGTTAAGATAGGCAGAATGAGGGTCGTTCAATGATTCAACCATTCCCCTGATGGCTCCTTCAAATAGTTTCTTTTTTGAGACCTTATCCACATATGAGTCTTCAATAATATCAATGGTTTTATTTAATAATTTAAAACCATCTTCTTCAGAGTTATAAGCTAAACTTCTTTCAGTTAAAAACTTCGATATTGTAAAACCAGCAATAAAAGCAGTTACGCCAATTATTAATATTAATAATGAAACTATAGTTGAGATGATAATTTTTTTTGTCATTTTATGGTAGGTAATTCATTGGATTCTGGGGTGTTCCGTTTAACCTTACTTCAAAGTGAAGATGCGGTCCGGTGCTATAACCGGTTGAACCAACATAAGCAATTGCTTGTCCTTGAGAAACTTGACTACCGCTGCCGACAGCAATGCTTGAAGCATGTGCATATAATGTTGCTATTCCACCACCATGATTAATTATTACTGTATTACCGTAACCACCTTTCCATCCCGAAAAAATTACAATACCGTCTTTCGACGCTTTAATAGGAGTTCCATATCCGGCTCCGATATCTATTCCCGTGTGCATTCTATAATCACCTAATATAGGATGTAATCTCATTCCAAAACCAGAAGATAAAGATCCATTTACTGGCCAAATAAAACCACCAGGTGATACGCTAACCGGTTGAGTTCCTGAAATATTTCTAAGTTGTGCTTCAATGGCATTTGATTCAGCCAGAAGCCTTTGTTCCTGTTTCTCAAGTTCTTCTTTGTCTGCCTCTATTTCTCCCAGCAAATTCTCTTTCTTTTTTAAATCAGAATTTATTTGATTCTTTTTAATCTGTTTCTGGCTAACTACAACTTTCATTTCATCTTCTTGGTTCTTTATTTCTTCATAATGAGAATTTATCTCGTTTGTGACTTTTTCTTGCTGTGTCTTTTCTTTTTCAATCTTTGCTTTTAATCCTGCAATTTTTTTATGAATATTAACATCCTGCTCAATTATCAACTCCAGGAATGAGATTCTATTGATAAAATCATTAAAACTCTTTGCTTGAAAGACCACTTCAACATATTGAAGCTTACCGTTCTTATAGAAATTAGTAACGCGTTCTTGAAGCAATTCTTGTTGTTCTTTTAATTTAGCCTTTGTCTCACGTAAATTTTCTATTAATGATTCCAATTCCTGCTTAGCTTCTTCTAATAATTCCTCGGTCTTATGAAGATCACTTTGGATAACGCTTAGTTTGGCAGACAGACTATCCAATTCAGATTGAGATTGATTCAATTCATGGTCTATCTGCTCAATTTGGCTTGAAATATCACTTGCTTCTTTCTCTTTTTCCTCTATTTTTTTCTGAGTCTCAGAAAGATCTCTGTTTATTTGGTCAAGATCACTTCTAGCTTGAGCTGGTCCAGAAAATAGAGTAGTTATGAGAGATAGTAAAAAAATTAATGAAATTATAATAATAATACTTTTTATATTACGATCACTATTGCAATTCATTGCTAAATCAGACTTTTAAGAATCTCCTAATTGCAAATAAACTACCTATGGCCCCTATTAATATTCCAAATAAGACAAGCATCCCTACCAACTGGTAAAAGATACTTTGGCTAATATGTACGGGAAAAAATGGTAATATTTCTGTTGCCTTATCAAATAAAGTCACTTTGGCAAAATAAATAACAATCACAGCAATAGCTGAGCCTATTAATCCCTGAAAAACACCTTCCATAAGAAAGGGCATGCGAATAAACCAATTTGAAGCTCCAACTAATCTCATGATGGCAATCTCTTTTCTTCTGGCAAATAAAGCAAGCCTGGTGGTATTGGCAATTAAAACCAGGGAAGCAAATAGCAGTAGAGATACAAGAATAATACCGATTACCCTAATAACATTAGTAACCGCAAAAAGTTTACCCACAATCTGCTGACCATATTTAAGATCTTCAATTTCTTGCTTGCCTTCAATTTTTTTGGCGACTTCATCAACTTCCTGTGGGTTATTAAGCTTTATCTCAAGGCTGGCAGGAAGCGGATTTCCTTGCAGGGCATTTAGCATCTCAGGTTGATCTTTTAAATCTTCTTTAAGCCTTTCCAAGGCTTCGTCTTTGGAAATATATTTCACTTCCCTTACTTCTTTAAATGATGCAACCTGCTGTTGAAGATTTGCGACTTGTTCTTCTGTTGCTTCATCTTTTAAAAAAGCTTGAATTTCAACTTTTTTCTCGATACTCTGGATGATATTTTGAACAGTAACAGCCAATATTACGAAGATACCAATCAATAAAAGAGATACAGCTACCGTACTTACAGAAGCAATGCTCATGACAATATTTTTTCTAAAACTAATCAGTGCTTCTTTTCCAAAATATATAAAATTAATCCTCATAACCATAAACTCCACGTAATTGGTCACGTATTACTTTTCCGCTTTCCAGAGCTACAACTCTTTTTCTGAGGCTATCAACCATTTCACGATCATGTGTTGCCACTAATACCGTCGTCCCTGTTCTGTTAATTCTGTTTAAAAGAGACATTATGCCCATAGATGTTGCCGGGTCAAGATTACCTGTTGGCTCATCTGCCAAAATTAATGGAGGTCGATTAACAAATGCTCTGGCAATCGATACCCGTTGTTGTTCACCACCAGAAATTTCATCGGGATAGCTGTCAAACTTATCACCCAAACCAACAAGCTGTAAAACCTCTGGTACCTGGCTTTTAATAACATGGGGTGAGCGGCCTAAAACCTCTAAAGCAAAGGCAACATTTTCATAGGTTGTCTTGTTCGGTAAAAGTTTAAAATCTTGAAAAACACAACCAATATTACGCCTTAAATAAGGAACTCGCCACGACCTTAAGTGAATTACGTCCTGGCCAGCTACGATTATTTCACCCTTTGTAGGTAAAATCTCTCTTAACAGTAAACGAATAAAGGTTGATTTTCCTGATCCCGAAGGGCCTACTAGAAAAACAAATTCACCCTTTTCGACATTGATATTGGCATTATCTAATGCAATTACCTTACCATTGTAAATCTTTGATACATTTTTAACTTTAATCATCTATTCAATCTCCCAAACGATTTATACTAGCAAATGAACTATATTTTGGCAAAAAAAATCGATTCCATGATTAATATATGAAATCATAAAATTAGGCTTAATTTGAGGACTTTTTTTATCTCTTATTGTATTCATTGCTTTAAATTATTTTATCTAATTGCCATATCTATTACTGTTTATAAACAAAATCTAGGCCAATTCTACCACAATTTTTTATTTTATTAAAATAAATATCTAAGGTTTTGCTGCTTCTATTTTTATTAAATCACCGACAACTTTTATCTCCTTTAAATTCATTCTTAAAGGCAAATTATCAATCTGCAGATTAAATACTAATCCCTCAACTTCCTCCAAATTAAGCCGCATCATACCGGGAAATGATCCTAATGACATCTCAGCCGCTTGAAACTCAATTTTATTATCTTCGGCTATTCTCGTTTTTCCCTTAAAGTATATATCGATATTTTTAAAATTATATATAAAGATTATTCCTCCTTCTGTTATCTCAATCCGCCAATCAAGAAAATCATTTTCAGCATGGAGGTAATCATTTATATTATCCTCGTCCATCCATATGTTTATGCCAGCTTTTTCAAACCTAATCAATTCCAGCTGGCCATTAATTGCATATTTCCAAATATTTATCTGTGGGTTTGATATTTTAAAGGAAGCTTTTTTTACGGGAATGTTATCTATCATAATCGGACCGGTCTTTATTATAAGCTTTGATACTTTACCTTTTATCAATCCCGGCCATGTGTAGTCAAAATCTACTTCAGGTTCTTTGCTTGTTTTTAAGAATGCTTGAACTTCCGATTTAACATTTTCTTCAATAATGTTATTTATCATTAATGAAAGAAGAAAGATCAAAAATATTATTAAAGTTACGGCCAGAAGTACTATTAAGATGATTTTCTTAAATGTAATATCAGTTGCCATGAATAAATTGTTCAGTATTTTCCATCGTATTATTGACAACATTCTTTATGTCAATCTTTGCCTGATCAACAATATTTAAGGCTTGATTAAAATTACCAACATCGGGTGCATAATGAGCATCGCTTGTAACTACAACTTTTGCCCCTAATTCGGCAGCGATTTTCGCAATTTCAAGACAGTTTTTCTCACTACCAAGGCGAGCTGAAGTCTTAAGCAGCGAACTGTTATTAATCTCAATTGCAACATTATATTCTATAGCTGCCTCGACGACAGCATTATTATTTATCGGAAACTGAGGGTTTCCGGGATGAGCAAGAATCTTTGCCTGTGGATTTTTAAGTGCCCTTAAAATAACATCTGTATTTGATTTCATGTCTTTAAATTCAAGTCCGCAGTTACCGTGGACACTTATAATAACTAAATCAAGTTCTTTTATGACAATTTCATCAAGGTCTAACTTTCCCATATCGTTTACAATATTTGCTTCAATCCCTTTATAGACCCTTATACCATCGATAAAGTCAGGTAAAATCTTTAAATTCCAGAAATGATACGAATGCGCTCCTCCTGGCATAGCCGGCCCATGATCAGTCAGAGCTATTGCTTTTAATCCCTTCTGCTTGGCTATATAGACTATTTCATTAACAGTACTAAAAGCGTGCCCACTGGCAGTTGTATGGACATGTAAATCTGTCTCTATCTTCATTCTTCCATCTTCCCCAGAGCAACCATTTGATGATAAGCAACTATGAATTGGTCAATTTGGCCATCAAGCACTGCATTTACATTACTTTGTTCCAAATTTGTTCGATGATCTTTGACAAGATTATACGGATGCAAAGTATATGTTCTTATTTGAGAACCCCAAGCTATCTCTTTTTTCTCGCCGCGCAGTTTTTCCAGTTTATCTTTCTTTTTTTCCAGCTCTAATTCATAGAGCCTGGCCTTCAATATTTTCATGGCTGTCTCTTTATTGCTCATCTGCGACCTCTCATTCTGGCATTGAACCACAATGCCGCTTGGAGAATGAGTAATTCTAACCGCTGAGTCTGTTACATTTACATGCTGCCCACCGGCTCCTGTGGCACGATATGTCTCTATTTTTAAATCTTTCTGGTCAATATCAATCTCGATTGTCTCATCAATCAAGGGAATAACATCTATAGAAGCAAAAGAGGTATGCCTTCTTTTATTAAAATCAAAGGGAGAGATTCTAATTAGTCGGTGAACTCCTTTTTCAGCTTTCAAGTAACCGTATGAATATCGGCCGTGAACAGTTATTGTAGCATCTTTTATGCCTGCCTCTTCAGCCGGCGAAACTTCGTTAATATCAACTTTAAAATTATGCCGCTCTGCGTATCTTAAATAAAGGCGGAGCAGCATCTCTGCCCAATCTTGTGATTCAATTCCCCCAGCGCCTGGATGTATTGAAAGCACAGCATCATTAGCATCAGTCGGCTCTGTAAACCAGGTTCGCAGTTCCAGGTCACTTATCTCTTGTTTAAAACTGTCAAACTTTACCTTTAATTCTTCAAAAAGCTCGCTATCCTGGCTTGATAAGGCAAGTTCATTCAAGACTTTGAGCTCTTCAAAATGCTTTTGAAATTCTTGCCATGTCTTCTGGTCATCCTGAATCGAATTAATTTCAGTCATGACCTTTTTTGCTTTTTCCTGATTAATCCAAAAGTCCTTTTGGCTTGAGATCTTTTCCAGTCTTTGCAGTCTTATTCTGCTACCTTCGGGGTCAAAGATAATCCTTTATCTTGTTAATTATTCTATTTAATTTAGATATTTGTTCCGTATAATCTTCGATCATTTATTTACGCATTAATTTTTAGTCTTATCCAAAAATAGATAACTTATATAATGCCAGTTTTTACATAAGACATTTTTTTGAAAAATATTTATTTTCCGCAACATTTCTTATATTTTTTCCCACTTCCGCATGGACATGGTGCATTTCTGCCCACCTTAGTCGATTTTCGTTGGCGGACAGGAGATCTTCCGCTTTCCCCACCGGCAGCGTATTGAAGTTCTTCAACCTGCTCCTCCTCAATTTCCTCAATAATCCTGGCATGGTTCAGATACCTTATATAATCTTCCTTTATGCTGTAGTTTAAATTCTGAAAAGCTTCAAATGCTTCATTTTTATAGGCGACCAGCGGGTCGGTCTGAGCATAGGCCCTTAAATGAATCCCTTCTTTTAGGTAATCCATCTCGAGCAGATGTTCTTTCCATTTATTATCTATTACTTGGAGCAATATTATCCTCTCCATCTCTCTCATCTGCTCTGAGCCAAATTGTTCTTCCCTCTCTTGATAGAATTTTAGCGATCTTTCAATGATCATATCCTTCAATTCTTCAGCAGAAATCTTCTTTAAATCGAACATTTTTTTATCTAATTCTAAGGGAATTATCTGGTTTAAATATATAAATAATCCATCTAGATCCCATTCTTCCGGAAATACATTTGGATTAGTATAAGTCGAAACAACATTCTCAACCACATAGGAAATCATATTCTTTACTTGCTCTTTTAGGTCTTTGCCTTTAAGAACTAAATCTCTCTGTTCATATATTACTTCGCGTTGTTTATTCATAACATCGTCATATTCTAAAAGATTCTTCCTGATGTTAAAATTCTGGGCTTCCACCTGCTTCTGAGCTGTCTCAATAGTTTTGGTAACCATTCTATTTTCAATTGGTTGGTCTTCTGGAAAGTTTATCCTTTCCATTACGCCTTTTAGTCTATCGCCTCCAAATAAACGCATCAAATCATCTTCCAGGGATAAATAAAACTGGGAGGAACCAGGATCACCTTGCCTACCGGACCTACCACGCAATTGGTTGTCAATTCTCCTGGCTTCATGCCTTTCTGTTCCCAAAACATGAAGCCCGTTTGTTTCAATTACTTTTTTACTTTCCTTCTTGTCGGGTGGATTGCCACCCAAAACTATATCAGTTCCCCTTCCAGCCATATTTGTGGCAATAGTGACATTTGAGTATTTTCCAGCTTGGGCTACTATCTCAGCTTCACTTTCATGATGTTTGGCATTAAGAACATTATGTGGTACACCTTTTTTCTTTAGTAAAGATGAAATCTTTTCCGAATTATCTATAGATACGGTACCAACCAAAACCGGTTGTCCCACTTGGTATCTGTTATAAATATCATCTACCACTGCAGAAAACTTGGCCTCTTCACTTTTATAGACTATATCAGGCAATGCTTTTCTTATTAGCTCTTTATTGGTCGGTATAATTACTGTTTCCAGTTTATATATATGCATAAACTCATCTGCTTCAGTTGCAGCTGTACCGGTCATTCCAGCAAGTTTGTCATACATTCTGAAATAATTTTGCAGAGTTATTGTTGCTAGAGTTTGGCTTTCTTCTCTAATAGATACTCCTTCCTTGGCTTCAATGGCTTGGTGTAAACCTTCGCTGTATCTCTTTCCAAATTGAAGCCTTCCGGTAAACTCATCGACAATGATTACTTCACCATCCTTGATTACATAGTCGACGTCTTTTTTATAGAGGTTATTTGCCCTAAGAGCCTGGTTTAAATGGTTTACTAGCTGTGAATTAACATGATCATATAGATTATCTATATTCAAAGACTTTTCTACTTTAGCTACACCCTCTTCAGTGATAGCAACGGTGTGAGCCTTTTCATCAACTTCAAAATCAGTGCCTTCTTTCAGGCGCGGTACAATCTTTGCGAATTTATAATAAATATCGGCCGCTTTTTCGGCTGGACCGGATATTATCAAAGGTGTTCTGGCTTCATCTATCAAAATACTATCGACTTCATCTACAATCGCAAAATTATGTCCTCGCTGTACTTTGTTTTCAATATAATTAACCATATTATCCCTGAGATAATCAAAACCCATCTCATTGTTAGTTCCATAAGTGACATCAGCTTTATAAGCATTTTTTCTTTCATCATAACTCATTTGAGCTTGAATCAAGCCTACTGAAAGGCCTAAAAATCTATAGATATTTCCCATCCACTCAGCGTCCCGTTTAGCTAAATAATCATTAACCGTAACAACATGAACTCCTTTTCCGATTAGAGCATTTAAATAGACAGGCAGCGTTGCTACCAGTGTTTTTCCTTCACCTGTTTTCATTTCGGCTATCTTGCCCTGGTGTAAAACTAGCCCCCCCATGATTTGGACATCAAAATGCCTCATATCTAAAGTTCTTTTACCAACTTCTCTGACAACAGCATAAGATTCTGGAATAATATGGACTAAATCTTCTCCATTATCTATTCTTTTTTTAAACTCAGCAGTCTTTCTTCTAAGTTCTTCGTCTCTCAGTTTGCTTACTTCTGCTTCAAAACCATTGACTCTATTAACTAAAGACTGGAGTTCCTTTAACTTTTTTCCTTCCCCTGCACGGAGAATTTTGCCTAATACACTTTTCATTTAATCAACCTCAAATTTATTTTCTCTAAATAATCATATTAGCACGTGAATATCATTTTTCATAATATTTAAATTTGATTTACTTTCGCTGACGTACCCTTTTACCTTGATAGACAATTCCTTTTTGAAGAAATAGGAACACACCTAGGGAAAGTATCAAATCTCCTATGCTAACAACAGACCTGATAAAGGTCGGGCCTGGAATTGGAATAATATCTCCAAGAAACGATAGCTTGGTTTCATCATTCATCTCTATATGTATATAGTCATCAAATCCCTTGAAATCTGTATGTTCCTCTCTAAATTCGGAATAAGCCATACTTTTATTGGAAACCGGCATTCCTCCGTTAACTGCTATAACTAAAAAATTTAGAAATAAACCAACGCAGATTAACGAAAAAAATGGAGTTTGGTGATTATACCACATTACAACCAGCAAGATAATATAAGATAGAATCAATAAGTAAAAAGCCGCAAGAATACCATAATTATTCCGGCCGAAATATGGAACAAACAACTGGATTAAAAATGCTCCAATTATCAAAAAAGGTAATTTAATTTGAAGTTTCTCGAGATTACTCAATTTTCCCCTGCGTAAAAGGGCAACTACGATTCCTATTAAAACAGATGCAGCAAGCAGTTTTCTTCACCCCTGGATTTTTACAAAATAATATTTATATCTAGTAGCTTATGGGAAATCGTCGATTAATTATATTATATAAAGCTCTGACAGTCTTTGGATCAAAGCGATACCCCTGCTCCTTTTTAATCTTTTCCATCGCTTCCTTAATAGTAAATCTGCCATTAAAATTTTCAGTCATCGTCAACTCATCAAAATAGTTAGCTAGATTAAGAATTCTTGAGCCAAGAGGTATTACATAGTCTTCAACACCTTCAAGAGGCTCATCACCGGTACAATTAGTCTTATATTTCTCAATAATCGCTGCCGAATCTTTAAGATATTCAACTTGCCTTAGTATTTCACCACCGACTATTGCATGTTTCTCCATTTCTAATTTTGTAAGAAAATCAGGTGTGACACCTATAGATTGGCTATCTTCATCAAATCCTATTTTTCCTATATCATGCAGTAAAGCAGCAAAATTTATATTTTCCAGTCTACGCCCGGAAAGATTTAACTCCCGGCCAATTGCTACAGAAAGTTCGGCAACCCTCCTGGCATGCCCTCTTCGACGCAAGTCTTGAGCTTCAAGTGTTGCTGATAAAGCTCTAATGGTATTATGATATGTCTTTCGTATATCGATATACAGACTGAATGAATACCTAGTAACGGCCAAAGGGATCAGGAACAAAATAAAACTCCAATTGCGTATAGATGGATATAAAAGAACTATCAACAAACCTGACGAAGCCAAGGCGGCATATGTCAAACCAAGTAATTGCATAGAACCTATTAGTGATTGTAAAAAACTTACATTTTGATTTATTGAATAATAAACTTGCTCTATAGTAATGTCAGTCAAATAATACGAAGCAACAATAATCAAAATTTTAAAGATATTTTCCAAAGAAAGAGAAAATTCAGCCCTATAGTTAATTAATTCTAACGTCCAAAAAGAAATGATTACGGCAAATATCGTTTTAGAAAAATTAATCAAAATACTATCTATCAAATGATTTTTTTCTACATCCAATAAAATTGCAATAATTGTCCCAATAGCCACGAAAAGAAAAATATTGGCTATTGGAAATTTTAAGAGAACTCCGGCAATAATCAATGCTGAACTTACCGAAACCGTAGAGTGTTGCGGTAGTGTCACTGAAAAAATATCACCAATAATTAAAAATAAGCCAAATAATAAAGTATTCAGTAATAAATTTGTCTCAATTTTCAAGACGATATTTATAAAAAGAATAAAAGTAATTATATACAATGACCAAATAAATACTTTATTCTTGCTTCCTATGGTTTTTCTGACAGTTATTTCATTCATCATTTTGACCACCATTACCGTCATCTTTGCCTTGAAAGAAATCAATATCTTCAGACAAGTTAATTACTGAAACCTTTTCTTCCTCAGGGAAATATTCTTCTTCTTTTTCTGCTATTAAATCTTCAAAACTAATGCCAAGTGAATAAATCAGAGCCCGAATTATTCTTTCATCAAACTGACTTCCTGCACAGGCTAATAATTCACGTAAAGCTTCTTTTTTATTTTTTGCTCCCCGGTAAGGTCTGACAGATGTTATAGCGTCGTAAGCATCGGCTACTGCTAATATTCTGGCTTGGACAGGAATTAGTTCTCCTACTAAACCTCCGCCGTATCCATTACCGTCATAATGCTCATGATGATGAAAAACTGCAGGTGAAACTCTTTTTAAAAAATCAATCTGCCTAATAATATAAGCTCCAACCATAGGATGCTCGACTACTCTTTTATATTCATTATCTGTAAGCACTGATGGTTTACTAAGAATTTTTCTTGGTACGCCAACTTTACCAATATCGTGCAATAGAGCTGCAAATTCAATCATCTCAATTTGCTCATCAGGCAGCTGCAATACCTTGGCTATATTTACAGAATACTCTGCTACTCTCTCCGAGTGTCCTTTGGTATAAGGATCTTTTGCTTCCAAGGCTTTGACCAAAGATTTTACCGTTGATTTATATACTTCTTTTAATTTTAAGTAAACCTGAAAGGTTTGACGGGAAATAAGTAATGGCATGAGCAATAAAGTCATTCCGATAAAACCAACAAAATGATAAATCTGAGCCATGATTACACCGATGAAGGCCAGAGCTAAATAATTAGGAAGTGTCCATTTAAAATTGACATTCCAAACTTTTAAGGCATTTAGGTTTTCACTCTTGCTTATAGCTAAAGCCACAAAAATAGTGTTGCATAAGAAAAACAACACTGAAGAAATCACTAGAGGTAGTAATATAAAAGGAAAATCTGAAACACTTAATCCAGCTTTTTCTAATAGCTTTCCCCCAAGAAGCATATAAGCAAGCCCACTAATAAAACAGGCGATAAAATACTGGCTAAAATTAAATAGAGATTTAGGTAGTGAAATTCCAATCTTCAAATCTCTCCAGATTACAGCAATAAGAATTGACATCAAGGCTGCCGTTAATGGACCAAAAAGCACTATTGCCGCAAAAAATATGGCAAATGATACAGAAATAGCCCCAATTCTTGGCAGTTCAATACAGAAGTTTTCAGCAATTAAAAGAAATACTCCAAAAATAAAGACATTAAGGAGATTAAACGGCAAATCAATAATAATACCAACAATAATTAAGAGAACTGATATCGCCAGAAGTGTATAACTATATTGCTTATACTCTTTACTTTGTGTGCTCATATAAATTATGGGCCGATGCTTTATTTAATATACTAATGTCTTGCTCCTGCACCTGCGGTCAAAACTAAAGTAACCAAGGTGGTCAGAATTATCAAAATTCTAGCTTTCACGAAAGTAGACCTCCAATTCATTTGGTCTACTTCCCAATCCGCTAATTTTGGAAAGCGAACGCGCTCCGCTTAATCATCAAAATAAAAGCAATATAACGTTCGCCCCTATTTTCTATAAACATCGGCCCAAATCAATAAAATATTAAGTTTTCAAAAATCCGAAACGCCTGTTAATCGCATTTAGTGTTGCCTTGACGATAGCGTCGTTTTCGCTCTTTTTAACCAAGGCGGAACCAGAAAACTGGCTCTCGCCATTTGGTCCGATATGAGTAATACAGGATATTGCTACCCTCTGCTTGCCAAGCGAGACAACATCAACATCTTCTAAGGCAAACCCTGATGAACCCTTCATAAATTTTTCTATAGCATTTAATGTAGCGATGGCTATTAATCGTTGACGTCCGGTTTTTGAAGCTGGGCCATCTGATTCACCAATATATATATCATCTTCAATGGTTAAAGTAACCATTACAGTAGATTTTATTCCATTATCCTCAACATTGATACTATTAATAATAGGTCTGGTTTGAGTTGGGGGATGATGATTATTCCCGTTTACCTGGGCAATACTTATAATTTTATGATCAACGGTAATCCCATATTGAGCTAATAAAAGGGATTCGATATCTCTTACCAGTTGTTTTGGCCCTTTTGATGGATAAGCAAGAATGTGTACTTCATTGATTTTTGAATCATGGCCTGTTACTATGCGGGCAGCTTTTATCTCTTCAATTTGGCAAAGCTGTTTTTCAATATTCTCAATGTCTATTGAAGAATTAGCTATCTCGTCCATTATATGTCTATTATAGTGTCCAGATAAATTTATTATTACTTAAATTACTATCACTTTTTTATCGTTTTGTAAACCCAAATAGTGATTTTAGCTATTACTAGTATTATTTATGTTCTGAGTAATTATACTCCTATATGACGGTTCAATCAAACCATAATTTTTATCTCTTCTTTTATAAAGAACATTAACTTCATCAGTTTCTGAATTTGTAAAAACGTAAAAATCGTGCCCCAGGTTTTCCAGTTGTAAAGTTGCCTCTTCCGGAGTCATGGGTTTTAATTCAAAACGCTTAGTTTTAACAATTCGGGGCCTATCAAACTTAATTTCTTCAGAATGATGCAGTTTTATCCCGGTTAAATGAGAAGAAGCCTTGTTATTACTGTGGTATATTTTTCCTTTGTATTTTTCGACTTGCCTTTCTATCTTATCGATCACCATATCAACTGAAGCATACATATCCTGAGAAGATTCCTTCGCCCGCATTACAGGGCCCCTGGTAAAAAGAGTTACTTCTACTGTTTGATTCTCAGAAATACTTGGATTTTTCTCAACTATTAGCTCCACTTCAACCTCTATAATTTGGTTAAAATGTTTTGTAATCTTTTGAATCTTTTCCTCAATATGCTCTTTCAAAGAATTGGTTAAATCAAAATGTCGACTTTTAATATTTATTTGCATTAAATCCAACTCCTCAACATCTCATAATAGTATTAATTAAAAACAAAAATACGCTTGTAAAATTTCACAAACGCATTTTTCATAAAATAAGAATTTTATTTACAGGCACCTTTAAATTATAACTTATATAATATATATTTTCCAATATAATTCATTTGGAGGGGCAATTATGTCTGAAATATCTTTATTTAAATCTTTTATTGATTTTATCTTCCCTTTAAAATGCGCGGCCTGTAATTACTACTCTGAAAAAACTATATGTCAAAAATGTTTGGATAAATTACCATTCATAAAAAAACCTATATGCCAAAGATGCGGGAAACCTACCCTATATGAAGTTAGAATATGCAATCAGTGCCGTCAAAGAAATTTTATCTTTCAAAACAGGTCATTTGGCCATTACAAGGGCAATCTTAAGGAAATAATCATAAAATATAAATTTTGTCATTACAGTAAGTTATCTCAGTCTCTAGCCGACCTTATTATAGATTGCTTACCTCAAGAATTTCTTGAAGCAAGTTATATTACCTATGTACCTATGACTAGATATAAAGAAAAAATCAGAGGTTATAATCAATCTAAACTTTTATCAATAAGAATAGCCAAAATATTAGGGAAAAACGTTAGTTGCCTAATAAATAAAGATATAAAAACTCATAGCCAGAGTCTTCTAAAGGTAGATCAAAGACTTACCAACTTAAAAGGGGTATTCTCTCCGGCAGTAAAGAATGAATTTTCTGGCTCTGTCCTAATTGTAGATGATGTCATGACAACAGGAACAACTCTTCAGGAATGTGCTAAGGTACTTAAAAAAATCGGATTCACAAAAATCTACGCAGCGACTGTCGCCCTTAGCTTAATAGAGATTAAATAATAATATTTTATTAATTGACCTATTAATATTTATAAATTATTTGTCTTTTAACTTTTCAAAGTATAAATTTACATTATGATTTATAACAGGATTTTGGAACAGATATTAATCCTACTGGCAATAATTGTTATCGGTTATTTTTTAAAGCTGACCAAGCTTTTCAAAGAAAGTGATGCAGAAACACTAAATAAATTAATTATCAACATAACAATGCCGGTATTAATCTTTCTGGCAGTCAGGAACGCCAATCTTTCAATCACCCTTTTCAAAATACCATTTACAGGTATATTAATCATCTCAATCTTAATTGTATTATCATATGTTATTGCCAAGTTTAAAAAGATAAAAGGCCCTCTTTTAGGTGCTTTTCTTATAGTTTGCTCAATGGGTAATACAGGCTATCTGGGCTACCCGTTGACAATTAGTTTTTTTGGAGAAGAAAATCTAATTAAAGCTATTTTCTATGATGTTATGGCTACTGTAGTTATGATTTTCACCGTGGGCATATTTATAGCCGAAACTTTTGGGCAAAATAAAATCAAGATAAGCCGGCTTAAAGAAATACTTCTTTTCCCGCCTAATATTGCTTTAGTCGTTGGTTTATTGTTAATACCTGTTAATATTCCTAGATTTATTGAAACAAATCTGTACTATATTGGACAGGCTACCATTCCATTAATTATGTTAGCAATCGGCTTGACAATACATATTAAAGGTTCATTTAAATATAAGAAAATCATTTTATATGTATTGTTTTTAAAATTATTATTTTCTCCTTTTCTAGCCCTTTTGGGTGTTCAAATTTTCAATCTTCCACCGCTTGACAGTAAAATCACAGTATTACAAGCTTCCATGCCGACAATGACATTCTCATTGATTTTGGGTTTAAAGTTCGGGCTTGATTCCAAATTCATCTCAGCAGCTATATTTATTACAACCCTATTCTCAATTATCACAATTACATTCTGGCAAATGATCTTAGCTTAGCATCGCTTAAAGGTCTTTTAATCTGACCAAAGATTGCTTATAAGGGTATTTGGCAATTCCTTTATCGGTAATAATAGCCTCAATATTTTCAGCAGGAGTTATATCAAATGCCGGATTATAGACATCAACTTCTTTAGGGGAAATCTCTATACTTCCGATTGTTTTAACCTCATCCGGACTTCTTTCTTCGATAATTATCTCATTGCCCTCTTTGATTGAATAGTCAATTGATGATAACGGAGCGGCAACATAAAAAGGAAGACTATGGGCTTTTGCCAATACAGATAGTGAATAAGTCCCAATTTTATTCGCGGTATCACCATTACTGGCAATACGGTCTCCGCCAACAATTATTTTGTCAATTTTCTTTTGCTTCATTAAAAAACCGGCCATATTATCGGCAATAAGAGTCATCGGTATTTTTTCCTTGGTCAATTCCCAAGCAGTTAGCCTTGAACCTTGTAAGCAGGGACGTGTTTCATCAACATATACGTGGATATTCTTACCTTCCTCATTAGCAGCCCTAATTACTCCAAGAGCCGTCCCATACTCAACTGTGGCCAGGCCTCCGGCATTACAATGGGTTAAAATATTATCACCGTCTTCAATCAATCCGACTCCATACCTACCAATAGCCCTATTTGAAGATATGTCTTCTTCAGCAATTTTCAAGGCTTCATCTATTAATGCTTGTGTTATCTCCTTTATTGAAATATCTTTAATGGAATTTAAAATATTTTTCATCCTATTAATTCCCCAAAATAAATTTACGGCCGTCGGCCTGGTTTTGCCAATTTCCTCGCAGATATGCTCAAGCTCTTTTTTAAAATAATCTTTATTATCCGACTTAATTTTCACTGCACCGATAGCAATACCCATTGCAGCAGCTGCTCCTAAAGCCGGAGCGCCTCTAATCTTCATTGTCTTTATCGCATCGGCCAAGCATTTCCAGTCATCACAATAGAGATATACTTCTTCGGCTGGTAACCTGCTCTGATCAATAAGTTTTATTCGGTTATCTATCCATTCAATAGTTCTCATCTTTATCCCTAAAGCAATAATCTACCATATTTGAGTAATTCTTTATATAAAGTGCCTGTTATTAGTATTTTTCTTAAACATTAAAATAATTCCATTTGATTAAATGAATAAATATACTGTGTACTGTTCTAAAGTCTATTTATTAAATTATTGTTATAATTAATAATCACCCTAAAAAAATTGAGGTTCTATATTGCTTCACTATAAACCAATTTTCATAGGTAATCAGTGCAATAATAATTGTATAACTTGCCAGTTTATAAATCAGCAAAGGACACAGTTAGATAAAAGTAAAATAATTGAAGAAATATCTTCTATTAAAAACCCTGAGAATATAGTCTTTTGGGGTGGTGAACCCACATTAAGAGAAGATCTGCTGGCCATAATTAAAGCAGTAAAAGATAGAGGATTTAAACGAATTAAAGTTAATACAAACGGCCGAATATTTTCAGATATGAATGCAGTTCGAACCGGAATAGAAAATTCTATCTTTTTTTATGACATAAAAATATTCGGTTCAAATCCCGAGCAACATGATTCCCAGACAAGAACCATGGGTAGTTTTAACCAAACGCTCCAAGGAATCAGCAATCTAAAAAAATCTGTCATACCAAATACAAACAAACACCCTTTTGTCCAGGTTAGAATCAAAATTACAAATTCTAACCTTAATAATCTAATCAATATTGTCCTTATCCTTCTTCCACTTTATGTGGATCGGATAATTCTTGATTACTCTGATTACAACCTGCCTATCGATGATTTAGAAGTCCCGATTGACAATGCCATTAAAACCGGAATATTCAGTAAAATCTGGATTGAAACAGAAAATATACCGGCTTGTTATATGAATGGAATGGAAGAACATGTCAGTGAACTTAGAAACCAGCCACTTAATTTACATCAGCAAGTAACTGAATGTTCCCGCTGTAATTTGAACCAAGTTTGCCCTGGCGTCAACAAATCACTCTCAAAAATAAGCAACTTTGAAGTGAAGCCGGTTAAAGATAATCAATTAAAAAAAATAATTAATGAATGTGACCACCTATGCCAATAACAAAAGTTCTTCTAACCACTTTCAATGTTGAAAATAATTTTTCACTGGCCTTTGGCTACTTAAAAGCATATGCCTTAAAAGATAACTTGCTGACTGATAAAGCTAATATCCAAATCATGGATTTTAGTCAGGAAGGTAATAACGTAACACAGGTTTTATATTATATTTCGATGATAAAACCAGATATATTAGGACTCTCTTGCTACTGTTGGAATATGGATAAAATTGAAAGGTTGACCATCCAGGTGAAAAAGATTTTGCCGGAGACAATAATAATTCTAGGTGGCCCCGAAGTTGGCCCAATAGCAGCTGATTATCTCAATACCAATCGATATGTTGATGTAATCATTAAGGGTGAAGGTGAAATTAGTTTTTCAGAACTTTTAAAATATTATGTTCTGAATAAAGGGTCACTGGAAAAAATCAAAGGCATCGCTTACAGAAAAAACGGTGAAACTATAGAGAATGAAGATCAAGTACTTATTGAGAATCTTGATGATATTCCTTCTCCCTACCTGACTGGAATCTTATCACCAAAAGACAGTGTAACTTATCTTGAAACTTACCGCGGATGCCCTTACAGGTGTGCTTATTGTTTTGAGGGTAAGAACTTTCCAAAACTTAGATATTTTTCTGCAGAAAGAACAAAGCAAGAATTGAAATTAATATTAGAAAATGACACTATATCCAGTTTCTCCTTTATAGATCCAGTCTTTAATCTTAATAAAAAAAAGTTAAAGATTCTAAGTAAACTGATAACCAATTTGAATACCAATAATAAACGCCTCCATACAATTGAAACTATAGTAGAAAAATTAGATGAAGAGACAGTAAAAATCTTTAAAAAAATGAACATTGAGAGCATCGAGACAGGACCGCAGACAATAAACAAAAATACATTAAAAAATATTAAGCGCTATTTCAATAAGGATAAATTTGAAAATGGAATTAACCTTCTTCATAAATACGAAATAAAAATAATATCCGACTTAATGATTGGATTACCAGGAGATAATATATTCAATTTTTTCAACTCAATAAGTTACATAATTGGTCTATATCCAAAACGACTGGTCTTCAGCACCCTTCATGTATTGCCCGGTACTTATCTGCAAAAAAATGCCGAAAAATTCGGTTTAGTTTATGACCCAAAATCTCCCCACTGTGTCTTGTCTACCGACAGCTTTCCTTTTCAAAAAATAAAAAAAGCAGAAGTTTTTGCTGAGAGCTTTGAAAAAGAATACAATTTAAATGTTTTAAATCAATAATCCTAATATATTTTGATAATATAAATTATGAATAAGCTGATTAAAAATATTAGTGGATTGTATATGAGAATTACTTTGCCATTATCCGTTCATTAAATCGGACGTGGTAGATATATATAGGGCAAATCTGGCAATCGCTTTTTTTATGCCCGCAAAGATCAACTTCCCAGCAACTCTTTTTCTTCTTATATGCTAAACAGATTTCCCGCTCTTCAGTGCTGCAATCTTTAAATTCCCAACATTTCTTATCATGAATGGTTTGTAATCTACTTTTTATCTCTATCAAGTCAGATTTGTTCAATTTTTCCTCGATTTTTTCTTTATTCTGTAAATAGACCGGGCAATTAACTAAGATGCAGGTAGCGAAAGAATTTGAGCATGGCCTATCTTCTATTTCCCAGCAATTTTTATCTTCTTTAAAAGCGAGACAATTTCGACAGAAATCATTAGTGGGTGATATACCGCCATTTATTTCCCAGCATCTTTTATTCTCAGCCATATAAATTAATTAACTCCTTTAATTAAGAAAAAACAGTAAAACAATTATATATGCTTTTTTCATTTTTGAGAATTAATACAGTTAATTTATAAATCATGTGGTGATTTTTTAAATTGGTATAATATGATAATAATTTTACTTGTAAAATTCTGTTATTATATAAAATCAAAACTTTTTTAATATGAATATAGGCCTTGCTTTTACATATATATTTAAGGATAAAGAGTGGGTATCCAAATCAATAATCGGTATTATCTTTATAATAACCTCGTTTTTAATCATCCCAGGATTATTAATTACCGGATACTACCTTAAAATAATCAACGAAGTTAAACATGGCAATGAGGATAGATTGCCTGATTGGGCTGATTGGGGAGATTTAATTGTTTCAGGATTCAAATTTTTAATTGTTAACTTTATTTATGTCCTCCCGATCATAATTATCATGATAATCTTGTTTGGGTTTATGATTTTACCGGCTATTTTAACTGACCAATCTGGTAATGAAACTATACCAATACTTTTTATGCCCTTGTATATTATTTTTCAAATTTTAGTTACATTTATATCTATAATATATGGCTATATAGTTATTCCAGCTATTACAATATTATTCGTTCAAACTGAAAGAATTAGCCAAACTTTAAAAATTGGGCAAGTTTACTTGTTAATTAAGAATAACTTAGCAGATCTGGCAATAATCGCTGGAATGATGTTTTTACTTGGTTATCTTTCTCAAATAGGTATAATCTTCTTTATCATCGGTATCTTTGTAGCTAGCTTTTATACCATGACAGTTTTGGCTCACTTAGAGGGACAACTCTCCCGAAAAATATTTAATAAATCATTAGAGGCCAAGACTGATTATTAAGGTATTAATTATACAAACAGTTTATTTTTAAGGCACTTATACCAAAGTTTTAACCACCAGACATATTTTAATTTCTCTCTTCTTTTTGACTCTATATCATTTAAAGATTAAAGGGGAATTATTTCTTCTTAAAGCCTTTTTTAGATAGAAAATATTCATAATATATTAGCTTAAATTGCCTTCGGTATGATGTACTTTTATTATTACCGTGGGAATGATCTGAATGCCTTTGTCTTAAATTTGTTTTATAAACAATATACAAAATCTTATATTTTGGCTAAATAAGATATAGACACGATGTTAAGTCTATTGATATTTTTCCCTCCAGGAGAAACATTTCAGCAATTCCGTAGAGTTCTCCTTACGGTTGAGCAGACTGCATGGCTGTGAAGTGTAGTTACCTAAAGAGCAAACTACATTTCAATGTGGAGATGATCGGATTCGAACCGACGACCTCCGCCTTGCAAGGGCGGCGCTCTCCCATCTGAGCTACATCCCCGTTTAGCTGTTAGCCTTAGTATTAGACTTTAGACGGTAATAGTTTAATAGCTAATTGAGGTATTGGCAACTGAGGAGGAAGTAGGAAATATGCCATAGCTAGTAGGAAACAAAGGTCTTTGGAAGTTAGGGTTTATCCTACAGCTTATAGCTTATGCCCTATATCTAGTCTGAGGTTCGATGTCTGATGTCCGAAGTCTGATTATTGGCCATTATAGCTCATAGCTTGACCTGACTTATGGTGTTCATTTACTACTGCAGTAATATTCTTTCCGTTAGTAGATTCAACTACTACACTACCTTGAAAAGATTTACCAAGCGACTTGTAATTGCCTGGATTTATACCCACACTGGCCATAGGCTTTAT
>CAYFWW010000008.1:0-14578 GCA_964346985.1 uncultured Actinomycetota bacterium | reverse complement strand
CCGCTCGGGTTGACACTGACTGATTTTTCGGGCAGTACCCCGCTGAAATCCTTGGTCAGCTTGGTATTGCCGTTCTTGTCTATAACATAGACTATGATACGGGCATTGGTCGAGCCCAGGTTCTGGACGACAAAAGGCGTCGTCCAGCCATAGTACTTCCTGGTTATGTTGGGCAGGGAGACAGTGGTAGAAGCCTCGTTCGGGTCAAGCCCTTCATAGGCCATGGAAGAAGTTGATGAATGCTCGTTGACCACCGAGGCCACCGGCTGGTCGGAATAGACGACCGCGCTCCCTTTAAAGCTTGAGCCCAGGGAAGATTCTCCGCTCGGGTTGACACTGACTGATTTTTCGGGCAGTACCCCGCTGAAATCCTTGGTCAGCTTGGTATTGCCGTTCTTGTCTATAACATAGACTATGATATGGGCATTGGTCGAGCCCAGGTTCTGGACGACAAAAGGCGTCGTCCAGCCAAAGTACTTTCTGGTTATGTTGGGCAGGTAGTTCTTGGTTGAGCCGTCTGACAGGCCGGAATAGGCCATGGAGTCAGTTGCCGAGTGCTCATTACAGACAGCCACAATCGGCTCTCCAGAGCTTGTGGCCACCACGCTGCCCTGAAAAACACCAAGGGGCAGGTTGGCCGGGTTTATGCCGACGCTTGCCCCGGGGGCAAGAGAAGGCGTGTTCATGGTATAGGTGGCTGAGGCGGCTCCTTTCTTGTAGAACTCAACGGTTACCGTGACCGGGCTTGTCCCTAAGTTCTGGATGGCAAAAGGCGTCGTCCAGCCCCAGTACTTCCTGGTTATGTTGGGCAGGTAGATGCTTACATCCCCTGATTCAAAGCCGTTATAGCTCATGGACTGGGCTGTGCCGTAGTGCTCGTTGACTATGGCCCCTATCTTCTTGGCGTTGGTCGAGTTGACCACCACGCTGCCCTGAAAAGTTGAAAGGGAAGTATAGGTAGCCGGGTTTACGCCCACGCTTGAGCCCGGAGTGATAGCCGAATAGTTTAAGGTCAGGTCTGCCGAGGAACTTCCTTTGCGGTAGAACTTGACTTCAATATCAGCATTTGCAGTATCCAGGTTCTGGACGACAAAAGACGTCGTCCAGCCACAGTACTTCCTGGTTATGTTAGGCAGGGAGACAGTGGTAGAAGCCTCGTTCGGGTCAAGCCCTTCATAGGCCATGGAAGAAGTTGATGAATGCTCGTTGACCACCGAGGCCATATTTGAATCTGACCAGATAACCGCACTGCCCTTAAACCCTGATGGAATGCTACTGTATCCAGATGGATTAAACTTCGAGGTTGCTCCTTGAATATCAATTACATCATCGGTTCTAAATACTTCATTGCCATTGCGGTCATAAAGATAATATTGAAGATAAGCAGAACCGGATTCCAGATTCTGGGTAACGAATGGGGTTGTCCAACCAGCATATTTCTTTGTTACGTTGGGAATATAAATTTTGGGAACCAAACTGAACTCAGTCGCACCAATATCGCAATCAGAACCACCATCTGCATCTCCGTCAAAAGGGCGAACCTGTTCCCAAAAATCATCACTAGGTATATTTACATTTGTTCCTGCATCTATACAAGGTGAGTTATATCGCAAATCAAACCATTTAGTACTCATTAATTTAGGATTGACATTTATATCTGTGTTTTGGATAACATTATTATAATTATTGTTATTACCGTATACACAGTTGTAGTCGTTATTTAATGTACTGGCTACATTTGTTAAATCCAACCCTGTACCTTGGTTGTAGGCGACTATATTATTTGTGGCATTAGCAGTTGAAGGTTGGCTGGCAACATCTAAGACCCTGATTCCTGAAGCTCCATTTTTATAAATTGTATTATTATATAAATCAACGTCTGAGTTTTGGGAAATAGTAATTCCTGTAGAATCATTTTCTGTGACAATATTGTTTTCCAGACGACAATTAGTTGATAATAATACAGATATACCCTTGTTATTATAGAAAAGATAATTTCGGGCAATCTTTACCGGTCCTGTAGAATTTAATACGGAGATTGCTGGCTCATCAGTCATAGATCCTGTAAATTGAAAGAAATTATTTGATATTTCACCGCTAAACTGATCAACGCTAATACCTTTTTGGCCGGTATAATATATGAGATTATCTAAAATTTTAGACGAGCTATTCCAGGCGTAGATACCGTTATCCTGACAAGTATAGATTCCGTTTTCACTAATCTCCGGGTTAGCATCATTAATTTGAATTCCAGTTGTCGCTCCCTCAATAATTGCATTTGAGATTTTTGAAGTTGCATCATTTGTAAAATTCCAAAAATAGATAGAACCCCAATCACCCATACCTACATCTAAAAACTCTGAAGTAAAAATAATCGGATCGCTATCAGTCCCATTTGCAATCAACGCTGCAGAAGTTGGGCCACTAGAACCAATAGATAAGCTGGACCATTGTCGAAATATTATAATTGCCCCAGGTTCAATAGTCAGAGTTGCTCCATTAACCTGGATAAAGCCGTCAATAAATATGAAACCATCAGTAGAATAATTATGCCAGGTTGTATCAGATGTTATATTACTAGTAACATTTATATCAGCCCTGGCAACTCCAGTAAAAATCATTAAAATTAGGACAGATAAAAATACCTGAAGAACTAATCTTGATCTATTCATACGTGCTCCTTTATAAGATTTAGTTCTTATTATTATTATTATCGGCAGGTTTTGGAATTTCTTTCTTCCTGAGGTCTATTGGAGGTTGCATAGAGCTTTCTCCAAATGAACTTATGCCAAAGGGATTTGTTTGCTGGGAAATAAATACATCATTGAAAGTCTCTTGCAGCTCATACTCTAAGATGGGAATCTCCTGTTTTGCTCTCTCAAAAGCCCTTCTAGAAGCTTGTAATTTCTCAAATTCTTCATTGTCATAGATCATCACACCAGGTTGATTATTTTTATTATTTTCTTTAGTATCCTTTTTTAACTGTTTTTTCTGATATGATATATATAAATTTGCAAATTCCTTTAAATCCGAATGCCCTTCATAATAATCATCAGGTGGATTTATCCTTTCAATAGAGCTTTGAAAATCTTTCATAATATTCAAGATTTTCTTTACCTGTTTTTCCATTTCTTCTTCATCTTGTTGGGCTTTTATAAAATCAATCTTTTTAATCTCTTTAGAGCTCTTTTCAAGAACATCTGTCATTTTATTTTCATATGATGGTTTAGAAGCTGCACAACCATATATTAAAAAAGAAAAGACAATTAAAATAATAACCAAATAGTTTTTTTTCATAATTCCTCATTCCGTTGAAACTTGCAGTTAAAAAAATATTTTGTTAATTATTTCATATCATTTTTTCTAATACAAATTATATAGAACAGATTATTGCAGATTTGAGACAATGGATTTTACTTTTTAAATAACTTGATCGATAAATTTCGAATTGACCATTAAAACAAAAGAAAATAGATACTTAATTAATTAAAAATAATTCATTGATTTCTCAAAGTAGTAAATTGATTTTTTTATTTGAAACATATACTTTTAGCGTTATTTTATATATAATTTAATTGAAATTTTTGTTCCATACAAAGGAGGCTGTTTTCTTCTTCATAGGCAAAAGTTTTTGAAGCCTATGGCCAAAAAATAATCAAACATATTTCATACAAAGAGTATTTCAATAGGCAGTTTCTTATGTCATTTTTTGCCTATGGATTTAATGATGGAATCAGCCTTTTAGACATTCTATTATGAAAGGAGTCTTCAATGGCTAAAATAGGTCATTGCAGTAAGTGCAGGAGGCAAGTTTGGCTTAAAAAAGATGGTAGTTGTATATATGCCCATCCCCCTGATTTCATCACCAACATCATCGATTTAGAAGATAAAACAGAATCCGATAAATCATCTAATGATGATGGTTCAGCGAAATTAGAATGGTACAGGTCAAAAAGCCTGAAAAATTTGCATTTTCATTCATTCATTCCTTTTGTCGTATTATCTAATTTAGCAGATATCGGAAATTATAATCTATTTTAAACTGCATATATAAGGGCTGGCAGAATAATAAAGAGTATTCGTAATCTAACGATTAACAATTTTAGAAGATTATTCCAAACAGCCTAAAGACTAAGCCGCCATTAATCGTTATTCTTCTCAGAATAAATTCAATGAATAATTCAGGAGATAGTTTTATGGCCAATTTATCTTTTTTCCTCAATGGTGATTCTATAACTGCAATTTGCAGCATTTATTTTTAAATAGAATTCACCACTCTCGTAGATATAAGATTCATCATTTGTTGTCTCTGTTGCCACCACTATATCGACGTATTTTTTACTTTCGCCCTTCGGGTAAATAAATAAACTAAAGACCATGATATTCTCACCATTTACTTCATATTTAATACGCCATTCATCCTCAGTGACTCTAAAAGTCTCAGTGCTTTTTGTTCCACTTCCACTAAATTCAGTGATTTTTTGCCATTCTTTTTTCTTTTGTTTAGTTGAAGTAGTTTCTTTATCTGTTTTGCTTAATGCTTTTTCAGATGTAGTAGTTGAGATTTGATCTTTCATGCTTGATTTAATGGCTTGATCAAAACCTTCCCAAAAACCTGGAGATAAAATAATTGCTGATAAACAACAGCAAGTTATAAAGATAAAAATAATACCTGTAATCAATATAATCTTAATAGCAAGGTTAAGATTCTTAAACCAGTTAACCATTATTCCCTTTACTTTGCGCCTTAATAAACTAAATAGATTCTAACATAATGAAAAATGAGATATCTTATATTGAATATAAAGCTTGACCATTTTAATCAATATATATATTATTTCATTTGAAGTATCGGGAATTTGTTGTTACTTTGGCCGCAAAGAATAATACTTTGCGGTTTTTTAACAAAACTCCGTTATTTTCAAATACTTAACAAGGAGGTACATAAGTATGGCAACAGGCACTGTTAAGTGGTTTAATAATTCTAAAGGTTTTGGATTTATTGTAAATGAAGATGGCGGAGACGACGTTTTTTGTCATCATAGTGCCATCATTGGCGACGGTTTCAAATCTTTGTCCGAGGGCGATAAAGTCTCATTTGACATAGTTGAAGGAGAAAAAGGCCTCAAGGCAGAGAATGTAAAAAAGCTCTAAGTCTTTTTTTAAAATAAAAAAACAGACTCTGATTATTCAGGGTCTGTTTGTGTTTTTAATTAAAATTTTTACACACCATATCCACTAAATGAAATTCAACCAGTTGATTAGTTGAAATTAAATCTTAAAATTCAATATAGATTTTTCATAAAAAGATACTTTTTTTATTAAAAATTCTTGTTTACTGCCAAACTGATGCAATTTAAGATATTATTAATTTAATCTTTAATAGAAGGTGGTCGAATTGCAATGGGCGAGTTAGATGATACAAAGGAAATGAAAATTGCTGATGAGGTAAATGAAACATTAGACAATACGCAATCTAAAAAAAGAAGCAACCAATCAAAAAATTTTTTATACGGCATATTTTTAATACTATTAGTTCTAATATTCTTAGCTACCGGAATCATAATTGGTGTACGAATTACAAAGATTAGGAATTTAAAAGCAAAAAAGGTCATTAACATAGAGGTAAAAAGTAATCCGTTTGAGATTAATCTACCGATATTTAAAAAAGCTGCGGCTGAAAATAATATTATTAATAATGATAACAATGTTGTTAATGATGGGGCAGCCACACCTCAGATGGTAGAATGTCCCGAATGTGAGGGTGAAGGCCAAATAACAATTACTTCATCACAAACCAGCGAGGAACCTTGCTCCGAATGCGGTGGTGATGGAGTTATTGGAGATGATGATATTGGAATTATTTGTGAATCCTGTCAAGGCACAGGAGTAGTTGAAGTTGCAATTAGTTCTGCGACAAAAGTAACTTGTCCAAATTGTGATGGTACGGGCCAAATTGAATCTGAATAAATTTTTTATTCTATCATTGAAATTAAAATATACTTTTACAATCCAAATATAATAGTTTTTGAATCCTGATTATGCAAAATAACTTTTTACATTTAATTTAGTTTCTCTTGCTTATTGAAAATCTTTTAAATTTAGGCAATTGCTTGCCCGTAAGACCAATAGGCAATTACCAAAAATACTGCAGTAACTATTATGGATGAAAGCATTTGTCCGCTTAAAAGACTTGTCTTGCCAAGCAACACTTTAAAAACTGTGGTGCCAATTGTGCCAATTCCTCATATTCCAGCAATTATTGCAATAATCCAATACCACATTTATTATTCCCCCAGTAGCTTTCTATTAATAAATAATAGAATTATATCAAGCCAATACTTATTATGAAATTCTGATGGAAAGAAAAAGCAAATTACATGCATGGTCTGTTTGCTGTTAACCTTAAAGCTTCCAAAATGGAGGCTTTTGCTATGAGCCGGCGATGCGAATAGCATTATATACCAACCATCAAAACCTTATCTAGCTTAAACTTTAAGCAAATGAAACTTAAGAAGTAAATTGATCTGATTTTAATTGGGGTAACCTTTTAACCCCGCCCCTAGGGTCGCAAAATGAAATCATTTTCTTAAAGTAGTCAGGGTTTGGCCTTGATTTCTATATAAACAAGAAAAAAGAGACCCGACAATGGAGTCTCTTTATAATTCATTTTTTCACCTCCTTTTAAACAAAAACCAATCTACATCTTCGGGTCGGTTTCACTATTTGCCCCAATAGACAATAAGTGGTTAGATTGCTTTGTCCATACCATTAAACCCTTTTTACCCCTATATTTATATTCTTTTGTAAACAAATACGCAGAATAATAGATATTTTTAGGGGGAGCTATATTTAAATGTAACAATTTTTACTAACACATATAGTATATAAAATTATACATCGAAAGTCTTTTGTATAATTGAACTATTTATTATAGATTTCATCTCCTCCCACAAAATCAAATTCGCATATATAATTAGTTAGAGGTCGGCACCTAATTGGATATAAATTTTGGAAAATAATTTGAAGTGACTTAAAAGAAGATTATTTCAAGCATTCGCCTTTAGAAAGTATCTAATTAAATATTGTATACTTTAGATTATGAATATTACTCGAGACTTTGAGAATTGGCATAAAGGAACAAAAATTAAAGAGTTACAAAATGAAAAAAGAAGATAAAACAAAAGAACAACTTATAGAAGAAATCAAAGAGTTACAAAAGAGGCTATCAAAACAGAATAGAGCTGAAAGAGAACTGTTTGATAATGAAGAAAGATACAAATTTCTTATTGAAAAAATGAATGATGGATTTTGTATCGCAGACAAAAAAGGAACGATTACTTATATTAATAATAAAGTGTCTGAAATGATGGGGTATTCTAAAAATGAAATGGAAGGTAAAAATGGTTTTAATTTTCTTGATGATGAAAACCAAAAAATACTAAATGAACAAATGTCTTTGCGTAAAAAAGGCAAAGAAAACCGTTATGAAATTACATTAACTAGAAAAGATGGAAAAAAGATTAATATAATAGCTTCGCCAAAAATATTGTTTGATCCAGATGGAGAAATGATAGGAAGCTTTGTCATAATAACTGACATCACTGACTTTAAAAAAGCTGAGAAAAAACTGAAAGAATCAGAAGAAACATTTAAAATACTATCTGAATTGTCCCCGAATATTATTGTTATTGTGAAAGAAGGTCAAATAGCATATTGTAATGATGCCTGTGTAAAGATTACAGGTTTTTCAAGAGAGGAACTCTTATCACCAGACTTTGATTTTTTTGCTATAATTAACCCTAAAGATAGAGCATTAGTTGTAGAGAATTATCAAAAACATCTGAATGGTATAGAAACAAAACCATACCTATATTCATTTACTAACAAACATGGAAAAACAATAGATGTTATTAGTTCAACAAAAATTATTAATTATCAGAACGAGAAAGCTATTCTTGGAATTCTAACTGATATTACTCAATTAAAACAAGCAAAAAAAGATGCTATTTTATCTACTGAAAGATTGGAGTTTCTGCTTTCATCAACTACTGCAGTTATTTACTCTTCAAGAATTTCGGGTGACTTTGGGGCAACTTTTGTAAGTGAAAATGTTTTCCAAATTGTTGGTTTTCAGCCAAAAGATTTTACAGAAAACTCCAGTTTCTGGATTGACCATATCCACCCTGAAGATTTGCAAAATGTCTTAGAAAATGAATTGCCGCAAATACTTAATGGATATAAAAACTCTTTTGAGTATCGCTTCCAATGCTCTAATGGTAAATATATCTGGATTCTAGATGAAAATAGATTAGTAAGAGACGAAAAAGGCAACCCCCTGGAGATAATTGGTTTTTGGTTAGACATTTCTGAGAAAAAGAAATTTGAAGAAGAAATTGAAAAACAAAACAAAGAGCTTTTACAGCTTGATAAAGCAAAAGATAAGTTAATAAGAGATGTTAGCCATGAATTAAAGACACCAATTGCTAAAAATAAAATGAATCTTGAAATATTAAAGAAAAGTTTAAAAGATAGTAATCTAACAGAAGATGTAAGAAAAATACTTAAAAGAATGACAGACTCTAATGAAAGACAGAGTAAGGTTTTAGAGAATATTCTTCATTTGTCTCGATTAGATGCGAAAGTAATAAAATATAAAAAGGGACCTATCGGTCTTGATAAGAAAATTAACAGAATATTAAAAGGTTATAACTATGCTTTCAATAAATACGGATTTGAAGTAAGAATGAATCTAGAAAAGATTATCATTCAATCAGACAAAGTGATGCTCGACCATTTAATAACAAATCTAATTGATAATTCAATAAAGTATAAGAGTACAATTGCTACGCCTGAAATAGATATTGACCTGAAGAAAAAGAAAGAAGAAGTAATAATAAAAATCGCTGATAATGGAATTGGAATTCCTGCAGAGGAAAAACAACTTATTTTTAATAGTTTTTATCAGGTTGAACCATCTTATGAAGGAAGCGGGATTGGCCTAACAATATCAAAAAAGATTGTTGAGGACTTAGGCGGCAAGATATGGTTTGAATCTTCAGGAATAAATAAAGGAACAACTTTTTATATAAAATTACCAATTCAATAATTTGAGAAATTATAAGATACGAATTACTATTTATTATATAAAGAACTGAGTTACTAAACATTTATTAATTTAAACCCCTACCCTGCAAAATCACTTTCGTGCTTCTAAGTAGTTAGTGTTGGCTCTTGAAATTTGTGAGGGATTTTTAAACTTCAATCATACGGCATGCATAACACCTTAATTCTCCAATTTGTTTTAATAGATGGATTCCAGGTTGTTGCACAAGTTATGAGAGTTAATTGTTCTTTTTTTTCTTGCTTATAAAGTGATGGATCTGTAACATTTAATCTCATTTTTTCTTTAACTTGATAAGTAAATTTTTTTCCATCATAAAATAAGTAGACTTTTTGTTTTTTCTTAATTAGGTCGAGTAAACTAAAAAGGTTGTTCTTTCCTATTAAGAAACCAAACTCAGTAATATTGTGTCCTTCAAGAATAGTATTTCCCTTTTGGCCTGGCCGTTTCCCCTCTTTAAATATACCAATATTAGAGGACAAAACCTTCTCGGAAGTCCCTTCCCGTAAGGGAGCATCAATTACAAGCGAGGGAATGATTATTCTATCTTCATTGATATTTTCTGCTTGCACTTTTTGGTTGAGCTCAGCTTTTCTGCCTGAGAAGATAAAAAGAGTTATATAGGGTAGAAGAAGATAAATAAGTATTGCTATGCCTGTTATGATTAAGGCATCAGCTAGAATTTTTTTAATGGTTAAACGCTTTTTGTCTTTGTTTTTTTTCCTTATCATTATTCAACATGGAAATTTCTTAAGACCATATCATTTATTGATATAGATCATTATGACTTTATTTTTAGTAGTCCATAAAAGGTGAAAACCTATCCGGAAAACCTTTCTCGGTGCAGCCGATACAGGGAGAGTTTGAGTGGATGCAAGAGGATAGGCTTGAGTCATTTAAGTTTTTCCTGTCTCCTGACCACTGGCCTTTGACTAGTTTGGTGTAGTAGTTGTCATCTGATGCGGGAGAGTTGTTGTTAGCATAGGTTGTATCTTTTATGGAACAGGAGCCGTGGGCACTCATACCCTTACAGCCCACATTTTTAAGACATCCTCCAGCATATGACTCAGTTGTTCCGTTGGGCAGGTTCTTAGAGGGCCCCGGAAAAGGATCAGCTCCTGCTAAGGGTTGTATATATTCACCTGGTGAGTTTTGATAAATATGGGAGAGGTAATCCTGGTATCTGGGGCAGTTGGCCGAGTGAATGGTACTTCCATAAAGAGTAATTGGGCGATTGAATTCATCTAATGTGGGAAGGCTTCCTCCACCCATCCAACCCAAGACATCAACAATTGATTCAAAGAGCCACCAGCCGTTGGTTGGGCAACCGGGTAGGTTTATCAGGGGAATAGATGACCAGGGTGAGCCTAAGGTTGCAAGGACTTCCTGGGCACTCAAGGCCCCGCTTCTTTTGTAGTTGTAGTCTGATGCAGCCTTTGGTACCCCGCCAAAGGATGAGCAGTTGCCAACAGCTATTATGGCTTCTGCCCCTTTGCTGATATTGGTAAAGGCGTCTAAGGCTTTGTACTCTGTACCATCTTTATCACGGCCGATCTTACAGGCATTTTCCCCTACTTTATCTACTGCATCGACCGGGATTGAGCCCTCGACTACCAGAAGGTGGCCCTCAGCTATAGGAAAGTACCTCTTTAACTCTTCTATGGCCAGTTCTCCGGCTGCCCCCATGATGGTTGGGTGGTAGTGAAGATCCAGGACGTTAAATAGGACGTCTTCTATCTGGACTGAGTCTTGGGAGAAGGTTAGGCCGTTACCTGCTCCCTCCCAAGAACTCTCATCGTAGGTTTCTTGCAGGTTTAGAAAGGATACAGTGCAGCCGTTACAGCTCTGCCCCTGGAGCCAGATTAGATGGACTCCCTCTTCATCAATCTTGGTCAAGGCTTGTTTTAGACGGTCTAGCTCGAGTTTGGCCAGGCTTCCAACAGCAACCCCGGCAAGTATTATCCTCATGAAGTTACGGCGGGTTAAAAGGTTAATCTTAACTTTCATCTCAGGCCACCTCCTTTGAGGAAGTGATATATCTTCTGCGAAGGATAACTCCTGTTAATAAGATAAGAGCTCCAATTAAGAGCAAGACACCCTTGTTAACACCGGTTGGTGAGCCTGAGTAGTATTCACCGGTAGCAAAGATAGAGAAATGGTCGACTTCGCCTATGACATATTTATTGACGGTATCGACTGACTTGGTACAGTTCTCCCAACCGGTTTCGGCTGTCCAGTGGAGCATCTGCAGGTTTTCTTCCGGGCCCTGGACTTTTGATGGGTCATATTTTATTTTGACTTCAATAAGACCGGAAAATGTTGCTGTGGTTAAGATATCAAAATAATCTGAGTCAAGACCAACAACTTGAAAACCCGCAGGAGGTCCTTCGGGAGGAGGAGTAGAAAATGTAGCAGATGTTTCTCCTGAAGAATTAACATTTTCAAATATTATTGAAAGATCATCTCTTAAAATGATATTAACATTATTGCCTGATGGTGTTTCAACTATTGGTGATTGTTCAGATAATAAATTAATCTTCCATATTATCCATCCTTCTCCATTTGTAGATGTCCTTGCGGTTGAAAAAACAACAGTTTTTCCATCAGGGCTCCAAGTGTTTACAACCTCTTTAGCCTGATCATATGTTAGTCTTGTATTACCAGTTCCATCAATATTCATTTGATAAAGGTCTTTACTAGGATTGGAGGAATCCCCCCGTGTGTAATTAAATTTATCTCCTGAAGGATTAAAGCTCGGATGCCACTCATATATGTTTGGGTCTGTGGTTATCTGGGTAAGGCCTGTTCCATCTGCGTTCACAATATAGGTGTCTTCCCTGCCACTTCCAATACCACCGGAACCAGAGCTAAATATAACTTTTTGCCCATCGGCGGTTACATCTGGAAATCTATCGATTAAGGGGCCGCTAGTCAAAGCAGTTTGAAGTTTTCCATCTTGATTCATAATATAAATATCGTCATTGACGCTGGCATCAGAATGATAGGCAATCTTATTTCCACCGTGACTCCAGGAGGGAACATATTCCTTGGTAGGTGTGTTTGTAAGCTGGGTGAGCCCTGTTCCATCAATATTCATCTTCCAGATATTATAGTTTCCTGATTTATCTGAGCAAAAGACTAGGCTTTGTCCATCCGGGCTAAAAGATGGATGATGACTATAATAAGATAAATCAGAGATTAGATTTAAGTTTGCTCCATCAGGATTTATAAGATAAATATCACACTGATAATTAATAAAGATGACACCACTTGTATAATCCCTTGCTCGAGTAGAGGAAAAAGCAACCTTTGATGAGTCATGATTTATATCCGGAACAAAATCTCTGACACTGAAAGATACTCTTTGCTCATTTGTTCCATCTATGTTCATAGTATAGATATCACATAAACCACTTCTACTTGAGGCATAGACAATTTTGCTGTTGTCCGGGGCCCAGGTTGGTACTGCATCTGGAGCTGAGTCATCAGTTAGCTTCTGCAGATTTGTTCCATCAACATTCATCGCCCAGATATTATTATCTCCAGCTCTGCTTAGTTGAAAAACAATCTTTTGGCCATCAGGGCTAAAAGAGGGGTGTCTTTCATTGGATTGGAGATTTGTAAGTTGAGTCAGTCCTGTTCCATTTGAGTTCATACTAAATATGTCATAGGAGCCATTTCTGTTTGAGTCAAAGACTATCTTTTGTCCATCAGGGCTTATATCCGGAAACCAGTCATTAGCAGATGATGTAGTCAGGCGAGTTTGACCTTCGCCGTCTGAGTTCATAATAAAGATGTCATTGCTTCCATGTTGATCGGAGGCATAGACAATCTTTTGGCCATCAGCACTCCAGGTGGGCACACTTTCAAAAGATGAACCTGAAGTTAGCTGTGTTAATTCTGTCCCGTCTATGTTCTGTTTGTAGATATCAAAGTTTCCACTTCCACTTCTATCTGACATAAAGACAATCTTTTGGCCATCAGGGCTAAAGGAGGGGTGTCTATCATCTGAAGTAGAAGTCAAAGATGAAGATAGGTTTGTTCCATCAGAATTCATTATCCAGGTATCCAAATACCCCATCCTGTCTGAGGTAAAAGCAATCTTCTGTCCATCTGCTGTTATATCTGGAATAATATCAAGAGGATCAGTGGTTACCTCTTCCATGTTGAATCTACCCGAATTTCCTGTCTTGACGGCAATTAATTGAACAGAAGTATTTCCTGCTTCATCTTTTACAATAAGACGTAAGGTATGGTAGCTGTTATCAAGGGTTGTGGTATCCCAGGAAGCAAGAGTTCCTCCAGAAACTTGAGAACTTGAAGTTGTGATATTTCTCCACCAGGTTCCATAGGCCAAACCAGCAAAGGGATATGATGAATACTTATCAAGCCGTCTTTTACCTGGGCCATACTCTAAAGAATATTCTGAGAAATTAGTATCTGTGGCTGTTCCCTGAACATTTACGGTTGCATTGACTGTTTCATCTTGAGAAGGAGAAGAAATAGATGCTGCAGGTGGAGTTGTATCTACTTTAATCTGCTGGCTTTTGACAGTCTCAGAATTGTTGGCTGTGTCCTTTGAGTAATAGTAAAGAGTTTTATCTCCTTCCGGTGCTTGAATTGGAGCAGAATATGTTGTCCAGGGACCAGTATCAGAAGTCCAAGAATAATAAGTCGTGCCTGGTTCATTTATAGATAGAGTTATTGTTGGTGTGGTGATAAACCAGTTATTGTTACCGTTTTGAGAGGTTGGGTCGGTTGAGATAGATGTTTCAGGCGCAGTAGTGTCTTCTGCATAGCTTGTCAGGGTAAATCCAAAAATAAATATTAAACAAATAAAGAATATAAAAAGAGTTTTCTTTAAATTTGCTATCTCATACTCCTTTATTAATCAATATCATTCATTTCTTTTTTAATTTTTTCTAAATCAAAACCAAAAGGTTTTAAGGAAATTAAAATCTTATAATTTGAAATTGCTTTATCTTTCTGACCCAGTGATTTATAAAGTCTGGCCAATTCAAGATATGCAGATGCAAATTCTTTTCTATTTTCAATAGATGCATTCAGTTCTTTAATAGCTTCATTTGTTTTCTCCATGCTTTTGTAGATAATTCCCAGGTTATAATGAGCTTGATAATCTTTAGGATTAAGCTTTAGATAGATTTTATACTCAGATATAGCTTTATTGAGCTTTCCGGTAGATTCATATGAGTGGGCAAGCAATAAATGGGCTTTTTCATTTTTAGGTTCTATTTTTATAGTTTCCTCTAAGGAAACAATAGATTTTTCAAAATTTCCTTTTTTGTAATATTCTTTACCTTGAGAATAAGCTGTTTCTGTTTTTTCTTTTACTTTTATCTCCTCAGATTTTTTTACCTTTGGATAAGTAATAAATCCAATAAAAATTAGGATAGAAATGATTATTAATATAATGAAAATATAGTTAAGTTTGAA
>CAYFWW010000007.1:0-4665 GCA_964346985.1 uncultured Actinomycetota bacterium | reverse complement strand
TCCGTTGGTAAAAGTTATTACAAAAGCAGGAAGAGGGGCAACTACTGATTGAAAAACCATCAGTAAACCGGAAATAAAAGGGGCCAATATTCCAAAAGAAAGCAAATAATCCTTGAGGGCTTGAATGTCAGCTTTACTTAAAATAGTAAAAGAATTATTTACAAATTCCTGGAATGGCTTTATTGCTATGTATAATATCGCAAACAGTGCAAGCAAACCGGTGCTGATAATTACTTTTTTTGTCCTTTTTGTCGGCAATATTTTCTCCCTTACAACTTACTGAATAATCTTTAATCTATTAAACAAACCTTATTGTTTACTCTCCTTTTTCAATGGAAATATCCGGATATGTCAAAGCTTCAGAAACTGAGCCATCATAATTTCTAACGTTCTCAAATCCTAATAATCTCAAGGCCAGGTAGTCAACTGACGACCTATAACCAATCAGTCAGTAAAGAACTATATCTTTATCTTTGGTAATACCAAAATCTTTTAAAGTACTTTCCAGCTCAGAAGCTTTTTTCATTAACGGAGGATCATCATCGGTTAATAGCTCAATCCAGTCTTTTTGTATTGAACCCTTAAGATGGCCCTCAGAATATTCACTTAATGGACGGGTATCGACAAAAACTTTATCTTCATCGCCTAACCATTCTTTAACCTGCTCACTAGTGGCAATTTTTGATGGGTCTGGTTTGGCATTAAAAGTGGCCTCCTCAATTTTGGGGGTTTTACGGGTTAATTTATTTCCATCTTTTTTCCACTTTGCTAATCCTCCATCTAACACACTGACCTTATCGTGGCCATAATACTCGAGAATCCAGAATACCCGGCCGGCAATAGCCGTAAGCTCCTGGTCATAAATGATTACCTTTGAATCATTACTAATTCCCATATCACCGAGGATTTCTTCTATTTTTTCCTCAGTGGCAACGATTCCCTTGACCTTTTTACTTTTATCTATAGTACTTTCGATATTTAAGTTTACTGCTCCCTCAATATGGCCCAGCCTGTACTTAAGATTATTTCGTAAATCTATAATTTTTAAGTCAGGATCGTTAATATTCTCTTTTAGCCAATCTGAGCTCACCAAAAGGTCTGGATTTTTGTAATCAGACTTAGATTCCGATTTACTTTCTTGTTTTTTCTCTGTTTTTTCATTTTCAGCCTGTTTGCATCCTGATAAAACTAAAAATGTAAGCAATAAAATAACTGTAAATAACCATAATTTCCGAATAAGTGACATAAAAACCTCTCGCTTTCAAAATAAAAATTTTTAATACTAAATTTTTTTAAAAATAGAAAAAATTAATAAGCATTATTAATATAATTTATTACAAATTATCATAAATCTTTTGTTTTGGCAAATATTAAAAACTCCTGAAAATAAAAGGTTTCTTATAATGATTTGTTATAAAAGCAGATAATCTCTAGGGAAAATCCAGTTGCTTTAAAAATTCATCCTTAAAACGGGTGTCGGCTGATAATTGTATAGTTTTAACTCGGTTTGAAATTTCATCTATTAAGGAACTTTTATCTGAATCAAGCATTATTAACCTAAGGCCTTTTAGTGAACTATTACCCATTATATGAAGTTCAGCCTGGATTCCATCTGGAAAGATTCCTAAATCGATAAGGTCACTCAAGATAAGATTTTGCCCAAAATCTCCTCCTATAAAAATATCCTTCAAATCTTCAATTTTCAACTTGGCTTCTTCAAGCAAAATATTTAACCCCGCCCTAATGGCTCCTTTAGCTAATTGTATCTGCCTGATATCTTCTTGATTAATAAAAATAGGCTGACTGTTTCCAGCCTTCTTTGCATCTATCAAAATTATCCGTTTTTCTCCTTGATCCTCAATAATCTTTGCCACCTTGCTAAATTTCTCAAAGTCAAGCTTTCCTGTTTTACTAACTAATTCCTTGTTCAATAAAATAGCCATAAGATTTATCAAACCCGATCCGCTAATCCCAATCGGCTTCTTATCACCAATCGTTTTAGTCAGAATAGCCTTATTAAATGTAAATTCTGTAATTGCCCCTGGAACAGCTCGAATGCCACAATTTATATTCATACCTTCAAAAGCCGGCCCAGCTGCAGTTGAACATGCATAGTACTTTCGGCTGCTTCTTAAAACCATCTCTCCATTTGTGCCCATGTCTAAAAATAAGGCTGGCCCCGTCAATTCCTCTAATCCTGTATGGACTATTCCCGCAAGAATGTCCGAACCGATATAGGCTGACACTGAAGGTGGTGAAAATATTATTCCCCTTGGATTTATATCCATGCCGATTTGAGAAGATTTTATTTTTATTCTCTCTTGAAATAGTTGAATATAAGGCGCTTTAGCTATAGTAGCTACCCGGAATCCCATTAATATATGAATATTGGTAGGATTGCCGGTCACTCCAACAAGATATAATTCTTCTATTCCAATATTGATTTTCTGGCAAAGTTTTTTAATCTGGCCATTAATAACATTAAGAAGCTCAGCTCTTAAATGATGAAGCCCCCTTTTATGACGCTGGGTATAAGCTATTCTGCTAATTACGTCAAATCCGTGAGTGATATTAGGATTGTAAGTTTTAGAACAAGCCAGTTCCTGACCTTTATTCATATCAATCAATGAAAATGATAATGTAGTTGTTCCCAAATCAATGGCCAGGCCATAAAGCTTTGATGTTGTATCGCCTTTTTCAATACGAATCAATTGGCCTTCATCTAAAATAGCCGTAATTTTATGGTTCGAGTTTCGAATTTTTTCCGGCAACTCTCTCATTTCTTCTAAGCCAATCCAGACATTTTTCAATTCATTTCCCAGTGCATTCTTTACTCTTTCCAGGTCGGCCAGGTTAAATTGTAAATCAGGTTGGCGTACATCGAGAAAAATTTTCTTAATTTCAGGTGTTGGTTTGTCTGTTATCTTGACAGCCTTAGCTTTAATTTCAAGTTGTTCCTGTCTATGAGGGAATTCTACAAAGACATCGCCTTCCAGCTGAACCTGGCAAGCAAGCCGGTAACCTTTTAATAAATTCTCTCGGCCCACTATTTCTTCTTCTCTGCGGTTGGGTGAATTGATTTTTCCTTCTATTTTGATAATGCACTTTCCGCACAGACCAAGTTTTCCGCAAGGTGACTCCAGAAAATAGCCCTCATTTTTAAGAATCTCTAAAAGATTCGTTTCTTCACCTACATCTATGCGGACAAGTTCTGGATAAACAGTTAATACTTTCTCAGTCAATCTTTTTCTTTTTCCTCTCTAATGACTTTATAAAGGAATTTTATTATTTCCGGATCCTGATTAGAGTGGAGGCCAGCAGCACTACCGGCTATATAAGCTCCATTCTTTCTACATATCGCTATTGTATCTTTTATTCTTTCAGCGGTATCATCCGGATTAAAATCTATTGCCCATAAGTCAGGCTCAAAATTACCCCATATGGCAACTTTTTCTCCATAAGTTTCTTTAATCTTCTTAATTTCCATTCCCGCTGAAGGTTGAAACCCATGAATACAGTCAATGCCGATATCTACAAGATCATCAATGATTTCCTCTATATTTCCACATGAATGAAGGATAGCAATATTAGAATTATCTTTAATAAAAGATATTGTCTTTTCAAGTGAAGGAAATATTTGGTTCTTTATTTGAACAGGCGACATATATGTCTTATTTGAGTAAGCTAAATCTTCTCCGATTATTATCGCCCCGGCTTCTTTATTTAAGGATCTGTCAATTACTTCTATTATAAGATTAATATTCTTATTTATTTCTCTTTTGATATGCTCAGAGTCCTTTAAGGATTCTGATAAGACTTTCATTAAACCAATTTCCTGGCTGAGCATGCTGAATGGGCCGTTAACCATTACCATCGGGCAGATATTCAATGCTGCCATTTTTTCCAGCATTTTTAGCTTGTCTTCTAAAAAATCTCCTTTTAGGCAGTGACTATCCAAATGTGCGGTAGCGATATCAAGCCCTAAAATTTCTGAAGTAAATCCAATTAATTCATGTTCTTCAACATATTCATCTTCAACAATCTTCCTGGCAAAATCCAAAGAGATTAAAATCTCTCCGGTTACGAAATCTTCATTTTTTCTTAGGATTACATCTGAAACTAATTTTCTTTTATCCATTAATTCTCCGAAAGTGATATTTTAGATTGCAGCCATATATTTAAAAATGGTCATACCGGCTTATAAAGAATGGATTCCTATTTATCTTTCTTTTAAAAAAATCGTCCCCTTTGCTAAGTACTAGTAGTTCTCCGGTGTTTAACCATTGGCCGGGCTTGAAATGCTCAATAAGATTACTATCGCGCGGAGCATAGATATTGGCTTCCTTTACCTCGTTATCCTTGGCTTTTTTAAAAACTCTATAAATTGCCGGTTGAAGGCAATAGGCTTTTTCAACTGTCGAAATACATTCATGGATATCAAGGCGTTTTCTTTTTAAAACAGACCTAACATAACCGATAATCTGGCCACCTTCCTCAACTACTATAAATTCAGGATGATTCTTGACTTCAGATTTAAAATCTTGATTTAAGCCTATCCAGCTTAACTGCCATTTCCAATAATTCAGGGACCTGGCCACGGTCAAATTGTACCTTCTTGAAAAATTATCATAAAGGCTGGCAATTTGAAAAATATCTTTTTCTTTC
>CAYFWW010000006.1:0-11076 GCA_964346985.1 uncultured Actinomycetota bacterium | reverse complement strand
GTAGTGAAGTTAGGTTAGCAACAGCAAGAACTATGGTATCAAAAAAACACCAAGGATTAGTCGGGCAACCTGGTACATTTACAACAGGTGGTCTATCAGCTACAGGCATTCGTGCAGCTACTTCTTGAGCACTCATTGCTCCGGATCTGTCGTAACGATAATCACTGGCCGCTTTAGGCACTCCACCAAAGGACGCGCACTGGCCAAGAGCTATGACTGCTAGCGAATTAGAGGCAACATTGACAAAGGCATCTTTTAGAGTTATCTCAGTTCCGCCAGCCTCCGTACCAACTATACAGGCATTGTCTCCGACTCTATCTACCGCATCAACAGGGATTGAGCCTTCAACTACTACGATGGTGTTATCTGGTGAGAAGCCTCTGGGATCATAAAAGGACTTTAGCTGTTCTACTGCTGATGTACCGGCTGCGTTCATAACTGTTGGATGAAATTCCAGATCAACAATATCTAGGACAGCGTCTTCTATTTGTACGGAGTCAGGTGTTATATTCCATTCTGTTGTCGGAGCATATGTTGATTCATCAAAATCATGGACTAATTGCAGAAAAGCTGTCGAGTCACCTGAGCATGACTGTCCTTGAAACCAGACAACGTAAAGCTGGTGGGACGTATAAGCAGCAATTGCCTTGTAAAGGTTTTCAATCTGAGCTGTGTTCAAGCTCATAGCTGCTGCTGAAGCAGCGGCCATCTTTAAGAAACTTCTTCGGGTAATTCGCACAATCCATTCCTCCTTTCCTATTGGCTTTTTGCCCCTTTATCTTCTTGATATAAGCCTGAATAGTCTTCCCTTATTGTCCCGGCCTGGATTGAAAGTAATAGCTGAAACCTTTTAGCAACAATAAAGTCAAAAAATCAGGCTATTTACCACCTCCTTCAACCAAAAAAAGATTTCTTCCCTTGCCGAATACTTGTAACTCTTGTTACATTCTTCAGGGTCAGAAAAACAAAAAACCGCCAAAGAAATTTTGAGTCCAAAATTCCTGGCAGTTCCTACTTTCAAATAAAAACACCTCCGCGTAATCTGGTAAAAAGTTTATATAATAAACTCCTTTCCAAATACGGGAGGTATTACCGTTTCCGGTAGAACCCTGATCGGCTGCTCTCCATAGTCTTGCACCTTAGGAACTACAGCTCGGAGTCCAATATCCGAAATCAGAAAATTATTTTGTTTTCGGTATGTAAAACAATTGATGTAACAATTGCTACTAAAAATGCTAACATAACGGCTACTAAATGTAAATATTTTTTGTAAAATTTACCAATAAAGATTGTGAAATTTTTATATATCTATTAACTTCTATATATATAGGTAAAAAGATTGATTTTTATTTCTGTGGATAAACCTGTGGAAATAAATATTTATTATAAATAATTTTTTTAGTATTTTTTAGTATTTATTATTTAAATAAGCTGTTTTTAACCAATATTATTATAAAACAATTAAATTCTTTTATAATGGGATGCTCATTTATAAGATAATTTTAATTACACATTTTAAACAATTTGTCTGGATTCCAGAAAATGGAGACGGCATTCAGGCATTAAAAACAGGCTCTAGATTATTATTAGGTTTGGAGTCAGCAATAAAAACCCAGAGTCTTTTGATGGAATAGGAAGATATGAAAAGATAAGATGCTGTCATAACTCTAGAATCTTAATAACCGCCAAATAACAATATTTCTTTGGTTTATTTTACATGGCCCGCAAATCATAGTTGCTCTAGGCAACATGTTTATCCCTGATTAAGCAGCTTTTCTCTTATTGAACAAAGCAGAGATAAAAGGTTATGAGCTATCCTTTTTCTCCCAGCTCTGGTGAATACCGCAGTACTTAGAACCGGGCCTGGCCGGAAAGCGGCATTGGTCCCCATAAGTGGTTATGGCCTGGCAGCGGCCGGTTGAGCTTTCTTCCGGTTTTTCCTGACCAGTTCCTTCGGTGTCTGTTTCCGGAGCTTCTTCCTCTTTCTCCGGCTCTCTTGATTCATCAGCCATTAACCGCGGTTTAGCCTCATCTTCATCCGAAGGTTTCTCCAGATGAATCTGGCAGTAATTGAAACCCGGCACAGTCTTATTGCGGCATTGTTCCCCGCTTCTGGTATAAGCCTGGCAGCGAGCCTCCTGAGGCGGCGGCTCTTCGGGCGGTTTTGGAGCACCTTCCGGCCCTTCGCCTTCATCAGGCGGCAGGTCGCTGTATTTTTCAAGGAATTCAATATAGTTCATGTTAGGCATTTCAAGGTCCTCAGCAGCATCTCGCAAGCGAATATCCTCGGCAAAAATCATCACTTTGTTAATTCCCTTTTTTGCCCCTGAGAGGAGAGTGGCTGCATTTTCTTCAAGGTCATATTCTTCTTTAAACTCCTCGACCAGGTCATCATAGTAATCTTTGATTTTCATGATATCTTCCATCTTGATATCATCCTGCTCGACATCTTTAAACTTTTCAAAAGTCTCTTCGGTGACCCAGACTTTCTTAATCTTATCTGCCAGAAGCTCGACTTTACCTTCTTCAATGACAATCTCAAGAAAATCATCATGGGCCAGAAACTTCTTCCTTCTCAACCAGAGCCATATCGGCAAGAGCGGCAGAAGCAGTACCCACCAGAACGGGCATAACCTGGCGGCCAGCTCTCTGAGCTGCCTGGGTGGTTCAATCGGCCAAGCCCATACTTGAACCCGGTGGTTTTCCCGGTCTGTAACATATATTCTCCGGCCCGGCCCTGTATGCAGACCGTTCGGATATTGAAACTGTCCGTAGTCAAAACCCCGCTCGCCAAAGGTTGTTAATGTAGTTCCTGTTTTAGTAAAGACGCGCCCATCATGACCCAGTGAATCAGCCACGACTAAACGCTGTTTATAATCAAAGTCTACTCCCCGGGGCAGGCCGGAAGTCTCAAGAATCCTGATCAGCTTACCCTCAAAATCAAAAACCTGGATCCGCCTATTATTGGAATCAGCTACATATATCAGGTCTTTATCATCGATTACAACTCCATTGGGAAACAAGAAACGTCCTTTAAGCTGGTCCATGCGGTCAGCTTCCCCGGTCTTCCCGATAGTCCTTATAAGTTTGCCGTTCTTGTCCAGAATCAATAATCGATGCTGGTACCTGTTATCGGTTACATAGACTCTATTTTTATCATCAATGGTGATAGCCGTAGGATTATACTCAAAATTCGGGTCTTTGTTTATAACAAATTTTTTAATAAACTTGCCCCTGGCAGTGAAGACAAAGATATCATTATAATTCCGGTCCGAGACAAAAACATTGCCTTTACTATCAAAGGCCAAATAGACAGGCCGGTTTAAGGTTCTTCCGCCGTCAATATCTTTGAACTCAAACTGAAAATTACCGTCATAATCAAAGACTTCTACCCGGCTGTTTCCGGAATCAGTAACATAAATCAAGCCGTTTGTCGGATTAACCCGCACATCAAGCGGCCTGGTCAAAGCATGAGAACCATCTCCACCGGTAATCGAAAAGAGGTATCTCGGGGGAGGAATCTCACCCGTTGGCACCTGGCTGACATCAGGCAGGGGGACTTGTTTGTTGCGGTAAAAGCTATAGAAAAAGTAGCCAAGCAGACATAATAAGAGCAATAGAATAAGAAGAATCGCAATTCTTCTTAATCTGGCCCGGCGGCGGTATGAAGTTGCCTTTTCCCCAGGTGCAGCCATAAATAAACTCTTACTCCTTTAGCTTCTGAAGTTCTTCTTTGGCTTTTTCAAATTGTGGTTCTATGTCAATTGCTTTTTCAAAAGCTATTATGGCTTGTTTCTTATTACCTAATTTATTCTCAGCCAAGCCAATTCCGTAATGCGCATCAGCAAATGTTGGGTCAAAGCGGATAGCTTTTTTGAAATTGCTTAAAGCCTGGTCGTAATCTCTCTTTTCAAGATAGATTCTGCCAAGCATAAAAAATGTATCAGCTTTGGTCTTGTTTATAACCAGAGATTTCTGAGCAAATTCAATAGCCTCATCAAGCCGTTCCCATTCAAAGAGAATAAAGGCTGTATAAAAATAAGCTTGCTCTAAAGACTGGTTTTGAAATTCAAATTCTGTTCCCTCAGCCAGGCGAATCTCTTTTTGGAATTGCTTGTAAGCTTCTTCGTAATTCTCTTGCTGAACATAGGCAATACCCATATCAACGATTGCCTGCTGGTTGTTGTCGTCTAGCTTTAAGGCTTGTTTAAACTGCTTAATAGCATCATCGTATCTTTCTTCTTTGATATAAGCCTCCCCGAGCTGAATACGGAGATTGACATTACGGGGATCTTTGCGGACTTCAGCTTCAAGATAAGGCGTGATTGCCTTGACCCGGGTTGATTTTTTTGTCCTCTGCTGCGAAAAAGAATAGTAGTAGGCCCCGAAAGCCAGGGCGACTATTATTACAATAATAATTAATATCTTACTTGCGTTCTCAATAATGACATCGTTAAGAATAGTAGAAATCTTCATTTAAAAAAACCTTTCGGCAAAATGTTTATTCAAATGCACAATTATACACCCAAAGCAAATATCTTAAAAGAGTAATTTACGTTTAATGGATTGTCAATCGCAATATTCTCAATCATCATTATAACCTTCATGTAAATCCATAAGGCCTGAACATGGGTTCGTGAAAATTATACCCATTCAATAAGTCTCCTTTTCTAATATTGAGTTTTTACTCAAACCTTTATCCTGCCCCATCGAGGGAGAGGAAAAACAACGGTTTGCCTACCCCTTGAGGTGATAGGAACCGAAGGAGAGGGTGTAATTAAAAACATTCATAGGACAGAAGACAGAAACCCGGGAACTATTATTAACCGCTAATCACAATAAATGGATAGCTTGAAGCCGATGGCTGATTGCGCATCCGTAGGATGCAAAGTAATCTACTTAGGTGGATGGCAGCGATAGCAGAGCTCAGTCCCCGGCCACTTGGCAATAAGCTTGCCGGCCCGGTACCGTCCGTGGCATTTATAGCAAAGGTTAAAACTCTGGACATTATGTTCCAGCTGGACACCTTCGATATGGCATTTCCAGCAATCGAAAGGTTCGGTCTGGGTCATGTCAAAATGCGCCCGGTGAACAGCCATACCACGGTTTTTAATTTCTTTGATATCGCCTTTCATCTGTTCAGCATGGCATTTACAAGCCTGCCTGGTCAGTTTCTGATTCTGAGTCTCGGAATGATGGCAGTCCTGGCAGTACGCTTCATCACGATGGCATTGCTCACAACTTAACCTGTCTTTCTTGGCTTCAGTATTATGAGCTTTTAGCCAAAAAATGTTATGAGGAACTTGAGTCCCGTGGCAGTTATTACAAAAACTTTGAGTATGGCAGATATTACAATCGTCTGTTCCCTGGGGCTGTTTGCCGTGTTCCCGCCTCCAGGTACCACTCTCTTTATGATCTTCAGGCAGAACCTGGCGCTGGTTGTGGCATTGCTGGCAAAATTCTACCTGGTGGCAGGTCTTACAGTTAAATAAGTTTTTATCAGCTGCGTCTCCGTGCTCTTTGTTTTTAAATTTTGAATTATGATTATCCGGTTGCTGATCCATGCCTTTGGGGTGACAGAGTTCGCATTTCTCAGAAGCTACTTTTCCCTTATCGCTGTGTTCCAGCCCATGGCATGAATAACAGAAATCCATAGTCGGAACCGGATTTTCCCCATTAATATGTGGATACTTTTGATGACAGGCTGCACAAACCATTCCCCGCTTAAGATGGGCTTCATGTGGAAATATTAAAATCGGGTTCTGAAAATCATCAATATTCGGATGGCAAGACTGGCACTTGCCCATCGTCACCACTCCGCCCAGCTTAATCTTATCAGTCTGGACTTTCTTGGTCTCAGTAGGTGCGATATATTCAGAAGTTATCTTTTTATATTTCAATTGAATCTTCAAATCAGAGATGACAGAAGATTTGACTCTCTTTTCCACATGACAGGAATTACAGTAACCTACTGAATGACAGAGAAGGCATCTTTGCTGAAATTCGGGTTGAGTCATTTTATGCCCGACCAAATAAGACTGGCTGCCTTGCTTCTTTAGCTCCTCGACAAATACTTTTGAGTGGCATTGGTAACAAAGCTCGTCTTCCGGATATTTAGCGATTAAAGCACCGCTCTCATACTGGCCGTGGCATTTATAACAGACCCGGAAAGTATTATCATCATGTTCCAGGTTCTTGCCTTCAGTATGGCATTTCCAGCATGGGAAGGGTTTAGTTCGAGTCATATCAAAATGAGATTTATGTACTGCCATGCTGGCTTCTTTAATCTCCGATACCTTGCCTTCCATCTTTTCCGAATGGCATTTGCATACCTCGAGAGTGAGCAGCTGGTCTTTAGTGCCAGCGTGATGGCAGTCCTGGCAGTATGTCTCTTTATTGTGGCACTTGGTACAGCTCTCCTGTTCTTTTTTGGCAATAGTGTTGTGGGTCTTTAGCCAAAATATATTATGAGGAATATCAGTCTCATGGCAGGAAACACAAAAATCATCAGAATGGCAGATGTTGCAATTGTCTATGTTTTGAGACAGTGGGCCGTGCTCTATTTCCCAGACTTTTTTATCTTTATGATCCTTGGGAATAACATCCTTTATAGTATGGCATTCCTGGCAGAAATCTATTTTATGGCATGTTTTGCAGTTAAATAAATTCTTGGCCGCCTTGTCGTTATGTTCCTTATCTTTAAACTGGAGGGTGTGATCAACAGGTTCAAGTTCCATACCCTTAGGGTGGCAAAGCTCGCAGTCACCGGGTGCCATGCTGCCTTGAGGGCCGTGATTTATACCATGGCATGAAAAACAAAGGTCCATTGGTATCACGATATTTCCGTCAGGGGTATGTGGAAACTGTGTATGGCACTCTTTACAGGCAACACCAATTTTTAAGTGAGCATCATGCTTAAATATCAACTTCGGATTTTCAATATCATCAATGTCGGGATGGCAAATTTGGCATTGCCCGAGTGATACATCTTTTGAGGTATCAATAATCAAGTCATTTTGACCACTTTTAGCAGTTTCATCTTCCGAATTAACCGTGGCGGCCACCGTAAAGACCAGGACCAGAATTACAGCAATTATATATAAGCCAACTACAAACTTTTTAGGTCGTGACAAATGATCCACCAACCCTATGTAAATGCAGTTATTATATATTTATTTTATCATGTGAGACAAGGCAGACAATTATCAAGCAGAAGTTTGCATATAGAGGCAAGAATTAAAGGCAGTATATATATCCTCCCATTTTTCTCCTTCGATTGACTTCTACCCACTGCCGGACAATTAATCTATAATTAAATTATATACACCTAGTGAATAATAGATATAGATATTAGTAATATTGCACAAGCTTGTATTATAATATATTATCAATTAATTCAATATAGACAGTATAGTGGAGGTGTTTCCGGATTAATACGGCACAAATTAATGTCTGGTTAGATGTAATCTTTACGACATTATATGTGGTTGTCCTTCTGGGTTTATCAGGGCATTTTCTTGGAAATATCTTAACCGGCCGTATCCGAAAAAAATTCATTCTTAATAAGTGGCCGCACCATGACCATGAACCGCCTCACCTCCCCCGAGCACTGCATTTAACCCATGTAACTTGTATGTTCGCGCTTGGAATTTCTGGCATGTATATCCGGTTCCCATTTTTCGAAGCCGGCCGCCAGCCAATGAGGTATATTCATTATACGGCCATGACCATAGTCACTATTAACCTGATTTGGCGGTTTTGGTATGCTTTTTTCAGCAAGCACCGTGATTATAAAGAGTTTGCCTTAGGCCGAAAGGACCTGGAAGTCTTGCCCAAGGCTTTAATGTATTATTCTTTTATCAAAGATTCTTATCCCCATGTCTTTAAATATAATCCAATGCAGAAGGGAACTTATTCAGGTTTTGGTGTGATGATGTTGTTCCAGGCCTTCACAGGCTTCTCTCTGCTTTTTCCTAATTTTCTCCTGGGCTGGTGGGCAGCACCTCTGGTCGGTGGGCAGGCAACGGCCGAGTCTTATGCCAGAATCATCCACTACATATTAAATTGGCTATTTATAGTCATGACTACAGCCCACGCTTATCTGTCGATTATGGAAGATTATCCGGCTCTTAAGTTTTTCTTCTTTCTCTCAAAGCACTTGCTGCATGAAGAAGAAGCCGAGCACGAGGAACCAGCTGTCCGTAAAGAACCTGCAGCTGCCGCAGAAATGGTAGAGCCTATGCCAGCTGGGTATCCTGGAAAGCCAAAACCGGTAATGAATTTCGAAAACCTGCGCCAGGCAGTCAGCCAAGGAAAAGAAGCAGCCCCGGAAGCAGCTAAAGAAAAGATGGAAGAACTTACTGCCGAAACACTGGTTGCAATTCTAAAGAATCTAAATGCTTTAAACGACCGGATATCAGGGCTCGAAAAATCAGTCAGCGGCAAAGATACCTATAAGGAAGAGGAGGAATACGAAGATGTTCCGGAAGAGGAGCGTTGCCGCTCTAGAACTAGAACCGGTGAGCGCTGCAAAAGACGGGCCAGGCCAGGTAGCAAATATTGCGGTTTGCACCAGTACTAGGGAATTTTCTCACTTTTGGAGGGAGAAGATAAAGGTGAGGAGGTTAGCCGAGAGCTAACAAACTTATTTGATTGAAGTCAAGAGTATTATGAAGAAAAGGTAAGAATGAGAAGAATTTATTTTGCAACAATAATTTTCACGGCAATATTATTTATAGGTATCGGTATTTTTCCGGTTTATGCCCAACAAACTACCGCGGAAACGCCTTTTGTTATCGGACAGGAGGGGCTATCGGGTTGCCTGGTCTGCCATAATGATAAAAAGCTGGTAAATTTTTACATAAACGCCAATATTTATTACAAATCTGTCCATCGTGAACAACCCTGCACCGGTTGCCACATCGATTTTAAGACAACCAGCCACGGAACTGCTTCTCAAAACTGGCGGCAGGTTGCGGCCTTGGCCTGTATAAGGTGCCACCAGCATAAAAAACACTATGAAGATTATAGCCAGAGTATCCACGGACAGCTTTCGCTTGCCGGCCAAAAAGGTGCCTTTTGCGGAGATTGCCATCAGGGTATCCATTATCAAAAAAAGATAACCGAGGATAAAGAAGCCCAGGCAGATTTTTACGCCGATTCCGACCAGGTTTGCGGCCAGTGCCATGAAGAGTTTTATAAATCCTATAATGATTATTACCACGGTCAAGCCTATAAACAAAAATCACCCGATGCTCCGCCATGCTGGGTATGTCATGGAAATCATGCTATTTATCCTTCAAAAGATCCAAGGTCCATGACTAATCCTAAAAATGTAAGCAAAGCCTGCAAAAAGTGCCATCAGGGTGTAACTGATCCCTTTCTAAAATACGTGCCCCTGATACACGGACGACAAGATGTCAAAAATGAGAACTTCATCTATAAAAACCTCTCTCGCTTCATCTTAAAACCTATCGGAGGATTATTTAGCGACGCTGTCGAATCTGCCAAGGGATTTATTAAGTGGTTCCTTAAGAGCTCGGAATAGAGCTCTATTCTTAACTCCAGAAAGCATGCAGAGGCGGATTGCCTGGGCAGAAACATTCAAGCTTGATGTTTTCTCAATTATTTATCAAAGAGCTTTCCATATTTATCAGTAAGGTTTGCCTATAATATAAATCTGTGCAAAATTTTCTCTGTTATCTACTCCCCTATCTGGCAATAATAAATTTATGGACTTTGTCATTTAAAGTCCTCTGGAATTGCTTAAAAGCCTAAATAAACTTTTGTCTTTCTTCTAACTGTATATTTGGTAAGTTTTAAAAAACAGATAAACTTGAGTCAGGCTGTTGGCTTTATTAGCCAAAGTGCCCGGCTTTGAATAGATACTCAACCAGATTAAAGCCTATGTGAGAGTACTTAGTCGTATTTTGAAAGGCTTCAAGCTTTTCAAGGCTAAATTCTTTATAAAAAGAAAAAGCCCCTTCGTTTATATATTCATTATGATCTTAATATCTATCATTAGGATGATAACATTAAACAAAAGAGGGTTTGCTGCGGCCTTCCTTACCGGTTATTTATCTTCCTGATTATTATATATCTGCTGTCAATTGCTGTCTGACAACCGCAAATACTTATTTAATAATAACTCGAACTAGATATAATGATTTCTACCTATTTTTTTTGAAAGAAGTTATATATTTCATCATTTTTTAAATAATATTTATCAATCACTGACAAGTCTTTTGTTTTTTCGTATTGAGAAATAATAATAATGCGCTGCCGGTCAATCTCCTCTTCTGAAAAAAAGAGGCGCATAAAATGCTGGGAGAGAAAATGAAGAATATAATCATCTTCAACTTTGTGCCTTATGTTTCCGGTTTCCAGAAAATGGCTGTTTGCTTCAAGTACATCTTTTTTTAGTTCATATAAATCTTGTGAAGATACTTTTTCCTCTGTTTTTTTGGACATGCATTCCGAAGCAGTCCGGTAAAAATCCTTGCCTGAAATCCGGACTCCTCCGAAATTGATTGTTTTATCAAAGACTATTGCCTTGTGTGTGTTCATCAAGCTCAAATCATTCTCATACTGAAGATCCTCATAACTTTCGCTGTTGGCTGCATCATATACCCGGCAATTGAATGAGCGAACCGGAAAAATCAGGCATTCCCCATCCTTAAGCATCGGGCATTTTACATCCTGTGAATAAAAGCCAATAGCGTGATGCCTCAATAAATTGTTTATAATCTCTTGATGATATTCTTTCTGATTCTCTCTTAAATAATGTATAACATTTAAGAATTCAGCCAGATAAAAAGGAGCACTATAATCACAACACTCTGTATATGTTTTCCGGTCTATATCCGGAAAATTACTGTAAACCTTTTCAAGCATCGCATCAACATTACGGCTGTCATAGTAGCCGTTTAAGCCTACTAAATCATAGACGGGAACATAAGCATCTTCTGCAGGTTTATCAGAAAATTTAGGAAATTCAAATAAAGATTTTCTCTTCTCGGTATCTTCACCCTCTTCTGAATTACTATCTCCAAATAAGTTCTGGAAATCTTTTTCATC
>CAYFWW010000005.1:0-149182 GCA_964346985.1 uncultured Actinomycetota bacterium | reverse complement strand
AGGTTTTTTTACTATGAGGCCTGCCATTTCCCAATGTCCGGTAGTAGAATCTTTTCCAACTGAAATTTCAGCCATTTTACCGAAACAACCTATCGGTTTCTCATTCGGCGGTACGCCTTCTATATCTATGATGTTACCAAGGCCGAGCCTTTGAAAATTTATGAGGGACAAACCTTTTAGAAAATGCGCAGTGTTACTTAATGTATTACTTCCTTCATCACCATAATCGGAAGCATCTGGGAGCTCACCTACTCCAACAGAATCTAGAACGATTATTATTGATCTTTTATTGAACATAACTTATTTATAACCTACTTGTTAATGTCTTACAAATTCCAATTGGCAATAACCTGATAATAAAGCAGTCAAATTGAAAATAAATTCTTTTATAATTTCTATAATGATTTAATACTATTATGTCGGGCAAATAGAAGTAAAAAAGTTTAAGAATTATTAAATAAAGATTTATAATTCTAAAAATATTTCAATAAAAAGGAATAAAATATAGATTTTATCTTTTTTAATGAGTATATCTATTTATTCGACTACCTATATACGGTTTGTTAGAATTTACCATATACTTTTAATAAAAATTAATAATAATAATGGAATAAATTTATTTTAAAATGCTTTAAAATTCTAATACCAGTAAAACGAAATACAGCTTGTGAATAATATATAGATAAATAAATATATAATTTTTCATAAGATGCTGTCATTAGCAGTAAGGGTAATTTAATTATTAAGCCGGGACGTAAAAATGATTCAGATGGTTAACTATAATGAATGACAAAAATACTTTTTTTGCCCGATGGGCCGATTTTTTTATTAGGAAGTATAAGATTACAATTCTTATTATTATAAGTCTGTTAATAGGAGGCGTTTTTAGCCTTTATACCCTGGTCAGGGAAGGTTTTCCTAATATTGAAATACCCCTTGCATTTGTCCAAGTTGTTGTTCCTGGATCTACATCTACTGATGTGGAAAGTAAAGTAACTAAGCCAATTGAAGAAGCAGTAAAAGGATTAAATGGAGTTGAGAATATAACATCAAATTCTGCTAATAATATATCATTTGTCTTAGTAGAATATGAAAACGAAAAAGATTTTGACCGGAAGATTGATGAATTAAGTTCGGCAGTCTCCAAAGTAGATCTGCCTGCAGAGGCTGAAAAACCAGAGATAGAAAAGATACCTGCATTTTTAAATATATTAGTAACTGTAACTGGTGATTTTGACTACGCCACCCTGAAAAGCTCTGCTGAAAATGTCAAAGATGAAATTAGCAGAAAAGTATCTGGAATAAAAGAGATTAATGTTGTTGGCGGTTCCGATAAAGAAATTAACATAAAAATAGATTTAAAAAAGCTTAATAGCATCGGCTTAACAATCCAAGATCTTAAAGATATTTTTAAATCAAATAACATTATATTGCCCGGTGGTTCATTAGAAAAAAACGGTACTGATTTCTCTATCTCCATTTCTAGCGGGATTGATAGCCTTACGGAAGTAGAAAATATTACCCTTGGTTTAAGACCTGATGGCCTTCCGATTTTCCTGAAGGATATTGCTAAAATATCTATTGTGCCTGCTGAATCTGAATCATTGCTTAGAGCAGGTTATCTTCGAAAAGGAGTATTCGTTTCAAAAAAATCTGTCTATATATTAATAAATAAAAAAAATAACAGTGACATAATCGAAATATCAAACCAAATCAAAAAAGTTCTTCGCCAAGTTAAAAGCGATAATTCGCTGCCACCAAAAATCGACACATTTATTTCTTATGATGATTCTTCTATGGTCAAAAGACAGCAGTCAGACTTGCTAAATAGTGCTTGGCAAGGTTTGTTAGTCATTTTTTTAGTGCTTATTATCTTTGTTAGTTTAAGAGCATCGATTGTCATTTCGGCCATTATACCGATGGTTCTATTATCTTTATTTATGATTTTCAGGTTGTTTGATCTATCCCTAAATGTAATTACATTATTTTCAATAATTTTAACCCTCGGAATATTAGTTGATAATGCAATTGTTATAGTTGAATCTATACAATACAACATGAACCGGGGCTATAAAATCAAAGAAGCTTCAATTGTAGCCATTAACGAAGTCGGCACCCCAGTTTTTTCAGCAACCCTGACGACCATCATAGTTTTTATACCGATGATGTTCATAGGCGGCCTTATCGGTAAATTCATTGTTTATATACCCTACACTGTAATTACTGCCATAACTTCGTCTTTTCTAATAGCTATTACCATTACTCCCTTAGTAGGTAAATGGATAATTAGAAAAACCGAGAAGATTGGCCAAGATGCTGTTAAAACTGAAAATATTAAGGAATATAGTGAAGTAAAACATTGGCGATTGATAGATATTTACGGCCGTTTGATGGAAAAAACATTTAAGAGTCTTCCCAGGATGGTTGTAATAATTTTAATTGCTTTAATGTTATTTGTTCTGAGCATGTCCATTCCTATTACTGGAATGATTAAAATGGAACAATTTCCAGCTGAAGATTCAGAGTTCTTTCAAGTAAATATGACTTTTAAGAAAGGGCTATCCTTTTCAGAAAAAGAAAAAAAAGTCGAGGAAATCGAAGCTGAAATTGAAAAACTGCCAGAATTAGTGGATTATTCTGTGACCAACAACGGCGAGGACATCTCCTTTTTTATAACTTTAACTGATCCCAGAGAAAGGGCAATTACAAGTTTTAAAGTAGTAGACCAAATGGAAAAGGCTATCGAAGATATTCAGGATGCGGAACTAAGAATTATTGAATTTACAGCTGGACCACCAAGCGCAGACTATCCTATTATAGTTCAAATAAACGAAGATAATCTGGAAAAATCCAAAAAATCTGCGATGGCGCTGGCTAAGTTCTTGAGGAAAGTTGATGGTGTTGAGCATGTTCGGGATGGTGTTACTGGAGAGGAAATACCTCAATTTAGAATAAATCTTGACCGTCAAAAAATGAACAATTATGGATTGGTACCGTTTTTGGTAGCAACTCAAATAAGAGATGTTTTTCAGCCTGAGGAGGCTACCAAAGTAAGTTTAACAGGACTGGACAAATCCGTTTCACTAACTTTGGATGTAGAGAATAAATATAAGGATAAAATAACTGACCTGGAGAATCTGTCTTTTTCCTCACCCCGTGGCCTAGTTAGATTGATAGATATTGCACGCATAAATGAAGTCAAAGAACTATCTAGCATAAATCGTTTTAATCAAAAGCGATTTATTCAGATTAGTGCCTTGACTGAAGATGATGCTGACAATAAAGAGATTGAAGACAAGATAAAAGATTATATGAATAAAGATAAATTAGAAGAATTAGGGCTTAACGACGATGCTATTACTTTTCGAGGCCAATATTCTCTTGATATCGAAGCTTTGGATAAAATTTATTTTCTTTTGATACTTGCTATCATACTCGTTTATATTGTTTTAGTTGCCCAGTTTAATTCATATACCCAACCTATTATTATAATGGCTTCAATCCCATTAGCTATAATTGGTGTTTTCCCAGGACTTTATATTACCAATAGTACTTTAACTTTTTTGGCCAACCTAGGAGTTGTCGCCTTGATTGGAATTGTTGTAAATGATGCAATTGTTCTGGTAAGTTATTCCAATCTATTAGTAGAAAACGGCATGAGCAGGCGCGAAGCTCTTGTTGAAGCAGGCAAAATAAGATTCCGGCCAATCTTTTCTACTTCATTAACAACAATAGGTGGATTATTGCCATTGACAATAACTCTTAGTACCTGGAGGCCTATTGGCACAGCCGTAATTTCAGGTTTGATAATAGCAACTTTCGGAACTTTAGTTGTTGTCCCTACTATATTTGCTTTTATGTCTGTATTATGGGATAAAATCCTTTTGGTAATTAGAAAAAAACCTAACTTAAGTTAGTTTTTATTGTCTTCAGGGAATAATATATTTTATATATTAAAGGAACAAAATGCCTGAAAAAGATAGATGGGATAAACAATACAGAATCAATGATTCCTCAAGTACTCCCTGGGAAATAGGCCATCCAGACAAGCATCTGGTCGATATAGTTAAAAGTGGTCAGATCAAAGGGACTGAAGTCTTGGATGTCTGTTCAGGCTTAGGAACCCAATCTATTTTTTTAGCCAAACATGGTTATAATGTCTCGGGGGTCGAGGTATCCCCAACTGCTGTTAAAAAAGCGAAAGATGCTGCAGGAAAGGCTGAAGTAAAAATAGATTTTAAACAGGGGTATGTTCAAAATCTAGAATTTCCTGATAATTCATTTGATTTTATCTTTGATCGCGGTTGTTTGCATCATCAATATGATAAAGAATTGGAAGACTATCTTTTAGAGATAAATAGAGTTTTGAAACCTGGAGGCCGTATGGTTGTAATTGCTTTCACTAACAGGTTTGATTTTGAAGAAATTGAGAAGATTTTTTCACCATTTTTTATAATATTGGAACATACAACTTTCAAAGAAAAATCAGCAACTGGCTATCTTCATGAATTGAACTTTTTATTTATAGAAAAAAAGGATATTTAAAATGCATAGCCTATTTTAATAATCTAAATATATATCTATTGTGATATTGAAATTTGATCAAGTAGCTTAAAAAAATTGATATCTAAAGCTTTATATGCTTTTTCGTTTAAGTGTGAATCCTCTTCGCTTAAGGCATAAGAATTTTTTAAGTTCCCTTTTTTATCAGTTAAAACCGAATACTGGTCAAAAATGTAAACATCTTCCTTATGTTTATTTGCAAATTTTTCAAGCCACTGGTTGTACTCTTTTTCCAGCCAAACTAAATTTTTATCCGTATAAATTTTTACCTTGGGCAAAGCATTTCCTATAATTAATTTGTAATCATTTTCTCTGCAGGTTAATTCATAAACTTCTAAGATATATTCTTTCTTTTCCGATAAACTTTCGCGTGCCTCATCTTTTGAACCAGCCCAGAAATCATCAAAACAGAACTTAAAAAAGACTAAAGCCTCCTTTTCCTCAATTTCATTGACAATGCTTTGAGCGCTATCGATAATCTCTGGTGGAGTTTCAAGCTCTTTAAAATAAAGAACATAATCTTTTTTTATAACAGGATTAGTCCAATCGTAGCCCCAATATTCAAACCAGCCAGTCATAACTGATCTGCCCATCATATAGACTTTGACTTTGTCTCCAGATACCTCGTTTATATCTTCATCATAGCTTTTTTGCTCAGTTTGATTATCTTCATCAGCCGGTTCTCTTTGGTCTGAAATTTTGCATCCCGATAAACCTGTAAATAGAAAAATAGAAATCAAAAAAATTATAAAATACTTATTAAGCATTTAAGCCTCCGCAAAATATTTTTTGCAGTTTTGCATGTGGTTAATGTAATTTTACACTATTTTCCACTTATTATTTTAAAGCTTTTCTTAAGGCTATTAAAAATACCTATTTCTTTAACTCTCCATAATGTGTTTTTGGAAAATAGCTGTTTTATTCGATTCAATGTATTTTTACGATCAGCCTTTTTTAGAACTGCCAGTGCCTTTCTTTTAAATTCGGGCTGAGGAAAATCAAAACAGAAATTATAATTCAAACTTTGATGATTAACATACGACGGGTCAAAATCATCAGATAAGAGATTATTCTTTAAGCAAAATTCATAAGAATCTGCTCCAGGGTAAGGAGCAAATATTCCCATTATATTTCTATCTGAATTAATTCTTTTCATCGCTTTTATTGTATCTTTTAATGTTTGATTGGTTTCCCATGGACATCCTAATATGAAAAATGTTCTCAGTTCAATATTATATTTGCTGACTATACGACAAGCTATTTCAGCTTTTTCTATAGTGGATTTCTTCCTAATCATTTTTAATAATTCATTATTGCCTGATTCAATACCTAAAGCTATTGCATAACACCCCGCTTTTTTCATAGCTTTAACAACCGGTTCATTAATCAGATTGACATGCATTTCGCAACTCCAGGTAATTCCTGGACATTGTTCAATTATTTTTTTGCATAACTCAATCAAATGTTTTTTATTTATGCCAAATGTATCATCATCAAAATGAATTGATTGCAAACCAAGATTTTGCAGGGCTTTCATCTCTTTGACAATATTATCTACCGAAAGTAACCTAAACTTCCTCTTCCAGGTTGTTTTTGATGCACAAAAAAAGCAATCAAAAGGACATCCTCTTGATGAAAAAAGATAACGGAATGCAGTCATTGGATATCTTTCATAATCAATTAAAATTTCATTTGCTTTATGATAAGGAAACCCGGCTTCATCAAGATTTTTCATGTATTGCCTATCTCGATTCTCAAAAATTTCATTATTTTTTCGATATATCAGGCCATCAATTTTTTCAAATTGATTATTATTTTCAATAGACTTTAGAAAATCTACTATAGTCCTTTCCCCCTCCCCTTTTACCCCAAAATCAAAATCATGATTATTTAAAAAACTTTTACCGCTTGAAGTAACATGTGCTCCACCAGCAACAATCATTATTTTTGAATTGATCTCTTTAACTTTTTTGGCAATATTTAAAGCAGACTTTAATTTAGGAGATAAAACAGTAATTCCAACTACATCCGGTTGGTACTGATTGATTATATTGTAAATATCTTTCCATATATTTGAATCCAAGTTTTTAAGATTAGCTTTATAGTTTTCAAATCCTTGGCCAGCTAGATAACTTTCTTTTATTTGTTCTCCGCCAGGATGAAAATCTGCGTTATAGACTTTAACTTTCCAGTCAGTTTTTTTATCAATATATGATGCTAAAAATCCTAATGACAATGGATATCTAGTTAGGGAATAAGTATTTTTAAAAAGTCTATAAAATGGAGGTTCGATTAGTATGATTTTCTTTAATTTCGCCATAATTTTTAATATTTATTCTCCATGAATATTTATCGGGAAATAAATTAAATTTATTAATGATTTAATTAATTATATAATTTATTTTAATCTATTTTCTATTTCTGCAAACAGTATTATTTTTAGGGGAAAATTATTGGAAGATATTAATCAAAAATTGCGAAAGCAATTATTAAAATCAGAAGATACAATTTTTAAACAGATTTTATATCGAAAGGTTTCGACCAGATTAACTTTATTATTAATTGACTCCAATATAAAACCTAACCAGCTATCTTTTCTAGGTTTAATTATTGGATTCACAACGGCTGTTTTTTTCAGCTTTGGAAATTATGTAAACTCTCTCTTGGCTGTATTATTTTATAATGTCTATATGGTCATAGACTGTATGGATGGTGAATTGGCTAGAGCAAGAAATATCTCAACAAAATTTGGACAAGTTCTAGACAATTTTTCAGACCGTTTTGTAGAAAGCTTCGTTTTTGCCGGGATTTCAGTCGGAGCATATTTAACTAAAAATGATCCAGTTTTTCTAATCTATGGTATATTTTCTGTTCTTCATTATTTATTGTTTTCTTTTGTTTCTGAAATAGCCTATTCCTTTAATAAAATGAGAATACCAAAGATAAGAATAAGTAAACATTTATATCTTGGTAGTCATAGTATAATTATTTTCGTCATAACTCTTTCAACTATTTTCAATTTTTTATGGTTCTTGATTGAAATTATTGCTCTATTTGGTTGGATTTTTTGGTTAGTACAATTAATTCGTATGTACTATTACTTTAAAGAATCATGAACTTCCAAACAGAAGTATCTAATAAAGAAAGCATACAGAATAAATTTAAAAGTTCACCAATATTCAAATTTCTTCAGTTTCTTTTTATTTTTTTAGTATTTTTCTTTATAAGTAGAATTCTCTGGATAAATTGGAAGGATGTATCTGAATTTTCATGGTCTGTAAAACCTGAATACCTGGTAGTTGCCATATTCTTTCGTTTCATCAAATTGGGCTTAACTGTATATTGCTGGAGATATATCTTGATTAAGTACAATTCTTCACTCTCTTATTTTAGAGCATTAAGAATTTATACTCATTCTCAATTAACCCGATATATACCCGGAAAGATCTGGCACTTAGTCAGTCGTTCTATTATGGCAAAAAGCGAGAAAATTGAACCAATTGTTATAGTTGCCTCAATAATTCTTGAATTACTTTTTTTTGTTCTATCTGGTATATTGATTTTTTTGTTTAGTTTATTTTTCTGGAAAGAACTGGTTACTGGTAAATGGATCTATTTTTTTATTCTATTGATTCCTCTAGTAATTTTTTTAATCTACCCTCCTGTATTTGATTATATGTTTAATTTACTAGCAAGGTTATCAAAAGCGAAAACAATTGAATTTAAATTGAGTTTGCCATCTAACTTAGTTTTATTAATTTTATATTCGGTTTCCTGGTTATTTGGGGGAATAAGCATTTTTTTTATGATCGCCTCAATTACAAAAATAAACCTAATATATATTCCAGTTGTTACAGGTATTATCTCCATATCTTGGGTTATAGGATTTTTAAGTTTCGTTACGCCAAGCGGGTTAGGTGTTCGTGAAGCATCTATAACAGCCTTTATGTCTACAATATTTCCTGCTCACATATCAGCTTTAATTTCAATTGTGGTCAGGTTATTTTCAACCCTAACTGAACTCTTTTTTGCTTTACTTGCCTATTTTTTTGATTTTAATAAATAGGATTTTTATAATTTTATAATATCTTAGATATTGATTTGCATAACTTGATATATTATTCTTTTCCATAAACAAGTAAGGTTATGATTTATTATGATTAGTACCATAGAGGAATTAAAAAAACATTATCTGTTTACTAAAAAAGACGAAAAGAATTTAAAAAAGACTAGAGAAATAGTCGGTCCTTATGCAGACCAATTTAGCAATGATTTTTATGAGCATCTTTTAAAATATCCGGAAGCAGCCCAGTTTTTTCCAACTCCAGGATCTATTCAAAAAAGAAAGCACACAATTAAGGTGTGGTTAATGAATCTTTTTAGCGGAAGTTATGATAATCGTTATTATCAGCGCTTAAAGTCTGTTGGGCGCTTGCATGTTAAAAATGGTATACCTATACATTGGGTGACTGCTTCAATGAATTTCAAAAGAGATTATCTTATAGATATTCTGGAAAAAGAAGTTGAAGACAACTCAACATTTTTAGAATATCTTCATTCAACCGATAAAATTCTTGATATTAACCTGGATATCTTGACATCTACCTATCATGAAGAGGAGATTAAGCAAAAATTTTTATCTGCCCGAATGGATACTGTTTTAATTTCTTTTGCAGAAAGATTTACTTATGGTTTGAATATCGTTTTAGTATTAGCGCTAATCGGATTATCTATCGGGCTTATAGGCTTATTTTTATCTGAAGTATATAGATTAATCATAGGTTCAGGTGAACTTGAAAAGAACATAATTTCAGCTTTGGGTACACTTTTGATAATCTGGGTGATGATTGAATTATTAGGTACTGAAGTTAAATATCTAAAAGGCGCCCGTTTTCAGATTGAAATATTTGTATCTGTTGCTTTAGTTGCTTTCATCCGTGAATTGTTGATTGCCAGCATAGCACACGAGGCAATAACAAAACTTGCACTTATGCTAGCCGCTATACTTGTTCTTGGATCAGTTTACTTCTTAATTACCAGAACAAAAGTCAAATAATTAGATTTTTTGAAAAAATAAATAAATTATCAGCGGAGGAAGTAAATATGGATCTTAAAATTATAGGTATGGCTTTGTTTACTGTTTTTATTGCGGAACTTGGTGATAAAACACAACTTTTAATTCTTACATTAGCTGCTAAAGAAGGAAAGGTTTTTTCGGTTTTTCTTGGTGCATTTATTGCCCTTGGCATTGCTTCATTATTGGCTGCATTGCTTGGTTCAATCCTATTTAAATATTTACCTACTATGTGGATTAAATTTGGTGCCGGATTATTTTTTATTTTGTTTGGGGTAATAACAATAATTCAAGCAAAAAAATAATTTGCATATCAAAATTTATTTTTTAGCGAATTAACTGAAATTTATTGTATAATGGGTTTCTTGTAGAATAAATATATTTTATTAAAGAAAATCTTTATGTGGAGGTTTAAATGGACTTTTCAAATCTAATAAAAAATCCATTGTTATTTCGAAAAAAATTTACTGTTGCTGGTGGAAAAATTTGGGTACTGGACCAGCAAAATAAAATGGTTGTTTTTGTAAAACAAAAAGCCTTTAAGCTAAAGGAAGACATACGTGCTTATTCTGATGACTCAATGTCAAATGAAATTCTTTTAATAAAAGCTCGAAAAATAATGGAATTTAATGCAGCTTTTGACGTAGAAGATCCTAAGAGTGGTGAAATAATTGGTACTTTTGCCCGAAAAGGTTTTAAATCCATGATCCAGGATGAATGGGAAATCCGCAACAATGAAGATCAACCTATCGGCAAGATAACTGAAGACTCGATTGCCCTAGCTCTAGTAAGAAGATTTCTATCAAGTTTAGTCCCTCAGAGTTTTTCTTATAATGTCAATGGACAAGATGTCGCAGAGCTCAAACAGCATTTTAACCCTTTTATTAAAAAAGCAGATCTTTTGGTAAAAGAGGCAAATTCTTCTATATTGGATCCACGGATGATTATTGCTGGTTCTATACTTTTGATGGCCATTGAAGGAAGACAGAATTAATAAACGGTTAAAATTCTTGCCTTTTTTTTAAAAATATTAGTTTTTTTAGTCTTTTAGATAGAGTTTTAATTTCTCTCCCACTAAAATTTTCATCTAATAAATTTTATTAAGGCTATTCAAATTAATCTAATATTAGAGGATAATTATTACTGATAATATATTGTGAATAATATCACAAGGTATTTATAATGAAAGCTAAAGATATAATGACTACCGAAGTAATACCTGTCGGCCAGGAAACACCAATTAATAAAGTAGTCTCAATCTTACTTGATAATCAAATTAGCGGTTTACCTGTTATCGATAAAAATGATTCAATTATTGGTGTTATTTCTGAACAAGACCTGCTTTACAAAGAAAAACTGCAACTTTCAGTAACTATCCTCAATTTATATGGAGATTACATCGATTAGCAATTGAAAATAGAAAAAATAATGCGACAAAAGCTTCTGAAATTATGTCATCTAATCCAGTCTGTGTTGATTTAGAGACTAATATTACTAAGATTGCCTACTTGATGATTAATAAAGGTATACGGCGTGTATTTGTCTTAAACAATGAGAGTAAGTTATCCGGTGTTGTCACAAAAGCTGACCTTTTAAAGATTAAGATTAACAAAATCAATCAGGAAAAAACATTTGAAAAAAAACATAATATTGCCTCAAATCAATTTCGCCATCTTCTTGCCAGGGATTTAATGACTAAAAGAGTAATTTCATTTTTAGGCATTGATACTGTTGGTAAAATTACCAATACATTTCTTAAGGCTAGAATTACTGTGCACCTGTAATAGATAGTGAGAACAAGGTCATAGGAATAATTGCTGAAAGTGACTTAATTTTTGGAGGAATCAAGTTAATCTCCAGTCAGTCTATTCTGAACAATGGAAAATCAATATAGAAAATTACTGGAACAATATGGAAACTAGAGCAGACGAAATAATGACTAAATCTGTTTATACTGTGTCAGAAGATACCTCAATTGAAAATGTGGCCTCCTTAATGATTGAAAAAAAGATTAAGCGGGTGCCTGTTATTTGTCAAAAAAAACTTACGGGAATTATTACTAGAGCCGATCTTCTTAAAGCATTTTTAATAGCCCCTAAACCTAAGGCAACAGCCAGCTAGAAAAGATTTGTCAACAACTTTTTTCAATTGTGGAATTATTTTTATCTCAATAAAGTTTTTATAGCATAAGGCCGGTTAACAATTTTATTTATTGTGAAAAAAAATATTTTTTCATTAAAAGAAGCATCAAAACTTCCATTATTATCTGTAGGTGGTAAAGCTAAAAACCTTTCCACTCTTTTTGAAAAAAATTTTCCAGTTCCTGAAGCTTTTGTTATTACTACTAAAATATTTAAACAGATCATAAATAAACCAGAAATCAGGAATAAATTTGAAGAACTTTTTCTTTCATCTTTTTCAGATAAAGAAATGGAAAATGCTTGCCATGAAATTGAGAAAAAAATATTAGCCACCACTCTCCCCTCATATATAAACAAGGAACTTGATAAAGTATTTTTAAAATTAACAAAAAAAGACAAGAATATAATTGTCCGTAGTTCAGCTACAATGGAAGATACAGCTAATACTAGTTTTGCAGGAATGTTAACCTCTTGGCCGAATATCGGTACGCTTGAAGAACTTATGGAGGCCATAAAAAAATGTTTAAGCTCTGTCTTCACACCGAAAGTAATACTATACAGTCTGGAAAAAAAGATTCATTTTCAGGATTTCGGAGTAGCTGTTCTTTTACAAGAAATGATATCGCCTGAGAGGTCTGGTTTAGTTTTTAGTCGTGACCCTACTCATAAAAGCGCTAATAAGGTAGTAGTTGAGGCTATATATGGATTTGGTGAGGACGTTGTCTCAGGTGAAGTCACACCAGAACGATATCTCTTCTCGCTCGATCAAAAGAAAATAATATTAAGAAAAAGAGGCCGTCAAAAAGAATATCTTCTTCCATCTGGTGAGAAGAAGAAAATTTCATCACATTTTAAGTCAGAGCCGGTCTTATCAGATAGAGAAGTTTTAAAATTAGCAAAATTTGGAATAAAAGCAGAAAAGATTTTTAATCTTCCCCAAGACCTTGAGTGGGTTTATTCCGATGGTAAATTTTATATTCTTCAGTCAAGGCCATTGATTTTTTGTCAAATAGAAGACAAACTGTTTCCCCAAATTGGCGAACATACTGTCATTCTTAGAGGAGTTGGTGTCAGCCCCAATGTTAGTTCAGGTGAAGCAATTATTCTTGAGGATGAGCACATACAACCGTTGACTGAGAGATCAGTTGTTGTTGTTAAGAGATTAACGAACGATCTAGCTGTAAATCTTCGAAGTGTGGCAGCCGTTATAGCTGATGAAGGAGGAGCAACAAGCCATGGTGCAAATATTTTAAGAGAATTTCAAGTACCATGTGTTTTAGCAACAACAACGGCAACTTCTTTTTTAAATAGCGGAGATGTCATAACTGTCGACGGTTTTAGAGGAGTTGTTTATCAGGGAGACCTATCTGTTAAAACTGAAGAAATAAACATTGTTCCTGAGACAGAAACAAAAGTTTTTATCTCAGTATTAGTTCCCGGGCAAGCTAAATCCATAGCTGCTCATGCTGATGGAATTAGTTCAATGCGCGATGATTTTTTTATAATGGAATCAGGCATTCATCCTCTCAAATTAATAAAGGAAGGAAACGCTGAACTATTAGAAGAAAATCTATATGAAGGTATAGCCGAAGCAGTAAATTTATTCCCCGGTAAGCCTATTTGGTATAAAACCATGGACGCTCCAACCGATGAATTTAGAAGATTAGAGGGCGGAGAAGAAGAACCCGAAGAAAGAAATCCATTACTTGGTTGGCGTGGTATAGGACGCGAGTTGCAGGAACCAGAATTGCTTAACGTGGAACTTAAAGTAATAAAGAGAATAATTGAAAAAAACAATACTAATATCGGAATCAAGGTTCCCTTTGTCCGTTTTGTTGAAGAATATGAAGCTTTTAAAAATTTAGTTTCAAAAATCGGCCTGCAACCTCATAAAGATGTTGAACTAGGAATTTCTGTCGAGACTCCAGGAACTGTATTTATGCTCCAGGATTTTATTGACTTGGGGCTTGACTTTATAAGTATTGGTACGAGCGATTTGGTAATGTGCGCTCTGGCTTTAGACCGAGAAAGTCAAATGGTCGCTCATAAGTTTTCTCCTTCACATCCTGCAGTTGTTCAATTGTTGAAAATCATAATAAATACTGCCCATAAAAATAATATTTTTACCTGTGCATGTGGTGAAAGCGCCCGTGATCCCTACCTTTTACCTATACTTCTCCAGCTCAAAATCGATGCTATAGGTGTTTCTATCCCCTATTTTACCCAAGTTAAGAGAGATATAAGCCAATTAGAAAAAGCTAGCCTGAAGCTGTTTTAATACAAATAAAATTCTAAATCTCTGAACCAGTTTTAATTACCCAATCGTGAATAAAAAACCATCCCGCTATTATTGGAGGAAGTACCATAATCGTGATCATAAATATGACCACTAATAATGGCATTTTTGAAAATATAAGAAATAAATTGACTATTAATAGTATTATCCCCTCAAAGAGCAAAAGAAATCCACCGAAAATTTTATTAATAAAAGCAATAAGAGCACTTAATAGAAAAATAAGTCCGGGAATAGAAGCACTAATGATAGTCTCCGTAAAATTATATCCTCGGCCAATACTGGATAAAATTCCGAAAAAGATCCAAAATAAAGCCCAGGAAATTGATATAATTTTAGCTACATTAATTTTTTTCATTTTTTTATAAACATTTAATCTTTAAGTATAGTTTATTATAAAATAATATATAATAATTTTAAGTTGTTTTTACTGCTACAAAAAGAAAAAAGACCTGAAACATACAGATTCAGGTCTTTTAATCTTTAAACAGACTTGATTTTAATAATTATCTAAAAAATCGTGGTTGTTATATTCATCTAAAATATTTTTATATTCATTAGCAGTATTTTTCTGATCTTTATTATTTTTATCAAAAGGTTTAGTATAATTTGATAATATACTTGATAAGCTACTACAATCGATTTGAAGACTTAACCAATTTTCTATTTCATTAAAATCAGGAGTTGGAGAGGCACCATTAGACGCATTTATTTTTGCAGCAATAAGCTGGGCAATAAGCATTGAGAAGTTCTTATTATTGGCATTTTTCATAATCATCTGCCCTTCTGATTGTGGTATTTGTGTACCGCAAATATAAATTGGTTCTAGCGATACCCAATCAGGGTAAACGCGTGTTTCCCAATCATGGTTTTTCCAAAAACCAATTGTATAAGATTCACCTCTTACAGTAGCAATAGCTACCGAGCTTAATAAAAGTATACCTATGATAATCAATGCTAGAATTATGGAAATTCTTTTCATTTCCTCCCCCCTTTCATGTTAATAGCCAAGCCAGCCAACCACTATGTGTGACTAGTATATCAATTATTACTATTTTAAATCAACCTAAATGAGTTTTTTTATTATTAAGTTAATAATTAGTAAAATAATATTATGAATTTTTACCTATGATTTTGTCTTCTTTTAAATATTCTTCTTGAAAATATGGACAGTGTACCTGTTGAAATCAAAATTATCAGGCCATAAAATACCATCTTATCAGGAATATTAATTCCAATTAACTCGAGATAATGAGAAATAAAACCACCACTATAAACATTTGGCGAGGCAGCTTTTTCCCATAATGATTGTTCAAAATAGGTCAAAGTACAACCTCCAGAAAGAATAAAAGAAATTAGCATTGCGGCTGCCACGACCATATAAAGTATCTCTATTCGAGGAAATCTTTTTAAAATTCCTAAAATCGACAGGAGCGAACTTAGGAATATAAATATAACGCCAACCCCATGGATTAAGGCTATGGAGATAGCAAAAATTTCGTAATACATAGTCTTTCTCATTTAAGTTGAGAAAAAAGAACTAAGTAGAATTATATCCTTCTTTAATCTATCGATTAAATAAAGATCACTTTGGTAATAATATTTTAGTAATCGTCTAATATTTATAAAATACCCCTGGGCTGGAGGGGCACCCCACCCAGGGGTATATATATTTTAAAACATTAATATATATAAGTCATTAATTATCTATAAATTATCTTTAATTAATCATTTTTTTAAGATTTTATAATTTAAAAATTTGAAAATCTTTTATACTCTATATAATCCAATCTTTTTAAATATTTTTAATAATAAACTGTTTACATAATAAAAAGGCAAGAAAGGAGCTTGATATGAATTTATACCTTGTTCAACATGCTAAAGCCAATCCCAAGGAAGAAGACCCTGATCAAGCCTTATCTAATATAGGCTGGTCCGACATTGAAAAAGTTAAATCTTTTCTAAAAAAGAATTTAGAAATCTCCGTAAATTGTATATTTCACAGCCCAAAGGCCAGAGCCAGGCAAACTGCAGAAACTTTAGCTGAAATTATTAACTCACGTCAAGGCACAAAAGAAGCTGAAGGGTTAAAACCACTTGATAATCCAGAAGACTGGATTGAGCAAGTTAAGTCATCAACTGATGACCTAATGATTGTTGGGCATCGCCCAAATCTCTCGAGGATGTCTGATAATTTATTGGGTTTTAATGATAAAGAAATAGTAGATTTTCAACAAGGCGGAATTTTATGTCTGGAAAGAAATGAAAAAAACAGCTGGTCAATAAAGTGGATGATAATTCCTGATTTGTTTTTATAATTACAAATATAATGCTATTGCAAATCTATGGGCAAAGCTTTATAAAGTTACGTAACAGCATATTCTTCACTTTTAGCTATATTTAATAGTTTAACTGGATTTTCTTCTATTAGACTTATTGGTATAGATATTTTTAGGGCATCTTTTTTAGGATTGGCCATCTCAGTCCATTGATTCCCGCATTAAATAATAAATTTTTCTATAGCACCCTTTTTTATTAGAAATTAATTAGGCTGCCTCTTTTAAAAATCTGCCATCTAAATACCTAAACATAAAATAATATAGCGGATCTAAAACAAATGAGGCTTGATATTCAATTAAATCTCTTCACGTTGCATTGTTAAAGCTCCCAGAACAATCAGAGAAGAGATAATGGCCAACATTATTGCTAAATTTGGCCAGATATCTATAAAATTCCTGCCTTTGAGCATAACATCACGTAGGGCAAAATTTGCATAAGTTAGAGGCATAATATAAGCAAAAGGTTGTAAATAGCTGGGCATATCTTCCACGGCCCATATTATTCCGCTTAGCAAAGCTTGCGGTATTATTACCAGAGGTATAAATTGAACAACTTGAAATTCATTTCGGGCAAACGCTGAGGCTAAAATTCCCATGCAAACCCCGACAATAGCTAGCAATGTGGTAACTAAAAATAATAACCACAGGCTTCCCAAATAGTGTATCTGAAGTACCCAAATCGTAAACGTAAGAATAACAGCAACCTGAATAAGTGCAAATAAACCCAAACCTCCCATATATCCTAAAACTATCTCAATTCTGGTTATGGGAGTAGTCATTAACCTTTCCATAGTTCCCTGGGATCTTTCTCTAAGAAAAGAGACAGTCGTTAATAAAAAAACGAAAAACATAACAAGAAATCCAATATATACAGGTGCAATATAATCCATTGTATCAAATTCTTCTCCCGCAAAATAATATGAATCTTCTATAGAAATTGGTAATTTTACATCTTTTTTTATTGCTGGAGGTTCATTTGGCATGCCTAAACCCAGGAATGCAAAACCGGCTAAAGCTTTGGTTGCTGATTCATTAACTCTAGCAATTATCATCTTGCTACGAGTAGGGTCAGAACCCTCTAGTCGCAAATCAATTCTCCCCTGCTGTTTTTTTTGAAATTCATTGGTAAAATTCTCTGGTATGATAATTACTCCTTGCACCTTGCCCTTTTCAAGAAGATAGTCGGTCTCTTCTTTTTCTATTAATTCTGTTTCAAGGTCTTCCTTTTTGAATAGCTCCTTCTCAATTAGATCTCCAAGAATGATTTTTCCATTCATGGGTGTTGAAATACCTTTATCCATATTAACAACTGCTAATGGAATCTTGACAGGATCAGCTCTAAAAACAATTGCGCCTAGCGACAAAGCAATAATGGGAACAAAGACTAGCAATCCTACAGTTCGACGGTCCCTCAAAATCTGTAGCATTACCCTCCTGGCCATAATCAATACATGTTTGAATTTCACTATTCTTCTCCGTTAGAACTTATTTCAGAAAATCTTAAAAAAGCTTCTTCTAATATTTGAGTATTTGTTTGTGAAAGTAGCTCAGAAACACTTCCTTCAGCAATCAATTTTCCAAGGCGGATAAAACCTAGGCGATCACACTTCTCAGCTTCATCCATTACGTGACTTGATACAATTAGCAGTACCCCTTCGTCAGCTAACTGACGGAAATATGACCAAAAAATATTGCGAAGTTGTGGATCTACTCCAACAGTAGGTTCATCTAATAAAAGAAGTCTTGGCTTATGAATTAAGGCACATGCTAATGATGTTCTCTGCTTCATTCCTCCAGAAAGAGTGCCTACCAGGCTGTTTGCCCGATCTTGAAGATCCACTAATTCAATAACTTCATCAATACGCGATTTATCAGCTGCTCCGAATAAACCGGAGAAAAAAGTAATGCTTTCTTTAATAGTCAAATCTTCATAAAGCGCTTTAGCCTGGGGCATATAACCCACCTGGCTAAGAATCTTCTTATTTGGCATTCTTTGGCCAAAAACTGTAACTTTGCCTTTAGTGGGTTTCAAAAGTCCAACTATCAATCTGATTAATGTTGTTTTGCCAGATCCATTAGGTCCTAGAAGCCCATAAATTTCCCCAGCTGGTAATGATATATTTAGATCATTTACGGCCAGAATAGAACCAAATTGTTTTCGTAATTCCTCTGTTTTAACAATAGTTTCCATTTTATAGATTATATGGATAGATTAACTTAAAAGTTAATAGATGTATGATAATATAAATATTCTTATTTATGTAGCTTTAAACTAAAAAATTTCATTGTCCTTATTTATTAAATCAGAATTACAATTTATTTTTTGACTAAAAACTTGATTATATTTCCTGGACTTCACCTGAAGCCATTAAAGCATACCTGGTGCCTATTGGTCCTAAAAGTTCACAAAAAACTACAGTACCAAGCTCTACGGCCAGTATTAAAGATCCAAACTCAGGAAATTTTCCCATTACCAGTAAAACAAGCCCTATAGTAACCCCGGCTTTTGAAAACATAGCAAATCCAAGATATTTTTGGACTTTTGCATCAGCATTTGAAATTCCCGCTCCAAAAAAAGCTCCTCCAACTTTCCCTAATATTCTACCCATAATCAAAGCAAAAACTATTATCCAATTAGCGGCCAGTAAATCGAGCCTGAGGCTTGCTCCGGCTAAAGTAAAAAAGATAACGAAAATTGGCAATTCAATATCTTCCAGATAATAAATTATCTCTGGTTTATGATGATAATTTATTATTACCATACCTATAACCATTGTAAGAATAAGCTCGGAGAAACCAAATATATCAGCTAGGCCACTGAAGAATAAGGCTATTCCCAATAATATAGTAACCACCTGATGACGGTCATTTACTTTTTTACAAAAATTAACAAATAAGAAACCAATGATAATCCCGGATAATATAGACCCGAATATCTTTAAAAAAGGAAGGGTAAGCATGTCAAAACTTATTGAATTAATTCCGCTTAAAATTACTGCAACAATTGCCATAACTACACTAACAATTGATATACAAATAGCATCATCAAGCCCAACAACAGCAAGTATTGTTTGAGATAAAATACCACTAGCTTTGTATTCTTTTATCACTGCTACCGGAGAAGCAGGCGCGGTAGCTGTTTCAAGTCCAGCAAAAAGCAAAGCCAGTGGAAGTGAAATATTTAGGACATATCTCAATATTAAAAAGGTAACTATAAAAGCTCCGCTCACTTGAGATATGGTAATAATGGTGATAGAACGTCCAAATTTTCTAAGTTTTTGGAGGTTTAGTTCACCACCAATTATTAAAGCTATGAATCCCAGGCCTAATACTTTAACAAAGTCAAGTTCAGTATTTAAACTATTTGGAATTAAACCTGTTATTGAAGGCCCTAATATTAACCCGGCAATAAGATATCCGGTAACAGCCGGTAATTTTAAAATTTTTACAATCCGTCCACCAATAAATCCTATTAATAAAAGAACTCCTAGACCTAAAACTGGATTCGTAATTTCCATAACTCTTTTGAAATCTTAAAAAGTTTTTATTGCCCTATAAATTGTTTTATTTATAGAATTATTATTTCACAAGAAAACATATATTTGAAATCTATTATCCGAAGTAAGCAATAAATTCCTTTTGATTATAAAAAAATTCTAAAAAAATGTAATTTTTTTTATTTTCGACAGTCCTATAAGTAGGTTCATTTAATAAGAGAATAATTAAAATTATTATGAAAGGAGGTTATTAAAATGAAAAATACATCAAAGATTTGTACAATCGTAATGGTCATAACATTTATATGTACTTTGATGATTCCAGTATATGCTTATGCAGAAGTTATACAAATTGATCCAAATCTATTACCGAAAAAAGGAGTAATCGAGCAGCCAACTATTAATAAGGATATACTTGATAAAGTTCAACCAGTAAATCCTACTCCAGCAAATCCAACTCCAAATCAACCTGCTAACCCTTCTCCTTCGACACCGAAAAATCCTCCTTCGGAAAATAAAACCGATGTTAAACCTGAGACTAATTCTCAAACTTCGGAATATGACAAATCAACAGATAACCAAGAATACATTAATAACTTAGATAAACCTTCAATGGAAAATGAAACCATTCCAAATAATGTTTTTCTCTATGTAGTAATGGCCATAGTTGCCCTATTAATAATTTTGATCGGCCTTACCGCAATATTTGTAATCTATTTGGTATCTAGAAAAGGTAGAACAACCGCATCTATTAATCAATGATAATATTATTAGTTTATTAGCAAGGAGGTCATATTTATTATGGCTTCCTTGCTAATTTGTCAAGATTAAAATGTTATGTATAGAATAAATAACCGTTATAAATAATTCGTGATGAAACAGATGAAAAAATCTTTCTTAGCAATAATAATACTCTTACTTTTCTTATCATTTTTTGTTTTCCTTTATATTTTTTATAATTTATATTCAGAAAAGAATGGCCATAATATTAATCTGACAACTAAAGCCAGCAAGATATCTCCAGTCGACCAGAAGTCGATTAATGAAAAATGGGATCTTTGGTCAAATGGAACCCTTTTAAGAGGCGCAAATATCTATCAGAGAAGAGTCTATCTAGAGCTTGACGGACCTGAATTTATGGGTCCGGGAAAAGTTGGCCCACCATATTTCCAAAAAGATTTTGATGAAATGTCCAAGATGGGAGCTAATTATGTAAACATATCTCACCCTGGTTTGTTCAAGGAAAATTATCCTTATGGGCTTGACAAAAATATAGAAAAAAACCTAGATAAATTGCTTGCAATGATCGAAAAAGCCGATATGTTTGCGGTAATTAGTTTTAGAACTGGCCCTGGGAGAAGCGAATTCACCTTCTTTATCGGTGATGAGGGAGACTGGTTCGATAAAAGTTACTACAATGAAAATGTTTGGAAGGACCAGGAAGTGCAAGATAAATGGACTGAGATGTGGAAATACACCGCCAACCGCTATAAAGAAAACCGCATTGTTGCTGGATATGATTTAATGGTCGAGCCCAACTCTAATGAAGCTATTGATTTGATTTATGAACCAGAAGAATTTTATAAGAAATATAAAAATACATTAGCTGATTGGAATATATTTCATTCCCGTATAACAAAAGCTATTCGTGAAGTTGATTCCGAGACTCCGATTTTGATAGGAGGCCTTGGATATAGTGATATAAATTGGCTGCCGTATTTAAAAACTTCTTCCGATGAACATTCTGTCTATATTTTTCATCAATACTTGCCTTATGATTATACTCATCAGGAACTTCCGGCAAAATATAAATATCCCGGTAAATATGATTTTAATGAAGACGGTAAAAAAGAAAATTTTAACCAAGACTGGTTCCTTGATTTAATGTCAAATATCGATGATTTCAGAGAAAAGAATAAAAGACCTATTGCCTGTAATGAGTTTGGCCTGGCTCGCTGGATCCCCGGAGCAGATAAATTTATGAATGACCAAATGAGTTCCTTTGAAAATAAAGGCATAAATTATGCGCTATGGCTTTGGGATACATCATGGGAACCTTATGCGGAAAATGACTCTTTTAATTTCCGTCATGGCCCAGACCAGAAAAATCATAAAGATTTAAAAACTTCAAATCTAATAGAAACTATTAAAAAATACTGGCAAAAAAATTATATTCGGCCTTCACAAGTTGATATTTAAAAATATTTTGGCCTATTTAAATATATTCCAATTTATAAAGCAAGATCTGCCGTAATTTACTAAATTAAAAAATTTCATATATTTGTTTCGCTTGTCTCTTTGACCTTCAATCAACCTGAATTTATTTGCCAGGCCCTAATCAATATTATTGTCTTAATCTATTAGCTAGCTTATTTCCTAATTCATTAATGATTTGGAAATCACCCTGATTTGGCGGGCCTTCAACCAAATGAGCACCGACTAGTTCTATTTTTGCTTTTTCGACCACTTCTGTCGCTTGGCGGGAAGCACTTTCTGACCAGCCATATGAACTTAATAAAGCAGCAAACTTGAGAGGGGGTTTTAAAACTTTCAATAGACTTGCAGTATATGTCATCAAGGGATGCATTCCACCTATAACTGAGGGAGTGCCTATAACAATTGCCCGGGAATCAACCAAATCACCAGCAATTTCTCCAATATCTGCATTGACCATATTATATATAACAACCTCAATTTTTTCTTTTAGCAATGTTTCAAGAATAGCTTTAACCATTTTTTCAGTAGAACCCCACATGCTTACATAAATAATAATTACTTTTTCTTTAGTCTGCCCCTTTGTCCATTCTTGATATTTATTTATAATCCTATCTGGATTTTTATACACCGGGCCATGGCTTGGTGCTATCATTTTAATATCATAACCTGACAATTTTTCTAATGCTTTCTGCCCTTTATTAGCAAAAGGCATCATTATCTCACCAAAGTATTTTTTCGCATATGGAATTAAATCATCGACCTCATCATCAAAATTACCAATCGATATATGTGACCCAAAAAAATCACAAGGAAACAAGATATTATCTTCTTGGAGAAAGGTAAAGATAGTCTCCGGCCAATGCAACCAAGGAGCTTCAATGAAAGATAGGGTTTTCCCTCCTAATTCAAGTTTATTTCCGTCTTCTACAATATCTATCCTTTCTTCTGGAATCTCATAATATATATAGGCTAGGTCTTTACCTCTCTGTGATGTTATAAGTCTAACTTTTTCATTTCTTTTAAAAATATAAGGTATGGCTCCGGCATGATCTGGTTCAGCATGGTTCATTACAATATAGTCTAAATCAGTTATCTTCGTTATTTGATTTATCTTGCCTTCCAATATTTGCTCAAATCCGGGATTTACAGTATCAATTAAGGCGGTTTTATTATTGCCTGCAATTAAATATGAATTATAAGAGGTACCTTTTGGTAATGGTATCAATGCATCAAAGACTCTTCGATTCCAATCTCTTGCTCCAACATGATATACAGCATCTTTTAATTGAAGAATATTATATTTGGTCATTTTTGATTCCTCCTCATAGTCTTTTATAACAATAAGCAGAAATCAAAGGTATTTATTTCTCAATATCCAACACTAATCTATCAGGTTTACTTAACTCCAATACGCGATATTGAGATTTTTTACTCAGGCCAAGAAGCAGAATCATCGAATTGTTTTCGTATGTTGGCACCAATTTTACTTGTTTTATTTTTTCATAATTAAGGTTAAAAATATCAGGCCCTTTGTAGACAATAGGAGCTGTGTCAATTGATAAATCAGCTATATTACCATTAAAGTTTATTTGTAGATAATAACTCCCATTTAATTTTATGTTATTGCCATTGGCGTCTTTATAAGGTAAAGGGCCTAATCTTGTTATATATCTGGGAATTCCTTTTGTTGGATTATTCTTCTGGTTGGTAAACTCTAGGACGGTTCTTTCATAATTATCATGTATTCCAAATCTAATATCTTTTAGAATTTTTACGTCTGCAATTCCTCCATTTTTTGAAATAAAACCAAAGTCATTATCCTTAAAATCTTCATCTGTTGCTTCTAACCCGGCTGTTTCCTTCATTTTGGAATCTTTTTCCAGCATTTCCGATAATGAAGAGGCATCTTCTTCTTGAGTATTTATTTCTTCTTGCTGTTTTTTAGTTTGATAGACAATCTGTTTATGATATTTAAGAAAAGCTATATAGGTAAGCAAGCCGCAAGCCATAAAAAATAATATAATAATTAAACCGATGATTACAATAAAACTTCTTTTTTTCTTAGTATTAATCTGTGAATTACCGGCATCAATTATAAAACTATTTTTTCCATTTTCTTTATTCTTGTCTATCATAGGAAAAAAATATCCGCATATTTTAAATGAGTTTAATTTAATTTTGTAATAAAAACAATCCTAAAAGTGGAATTAAATTACATTCTGATAGGTTTATCTATATTTAGTTAGATTATTATTACAATTTATCGTTTTCTTTTTTATACGATTTATTGATATTCCAAAAAGGTAATTAAATGGAGGTTTTTACTAAATGAGAGAAAAATCAATTGAAGTACTTTCTAAAAATATTGAAAAAATTGAACCATCAGATTTATTTTCAAAAAATGCCCATATAAAATCAATGGACGAATATGAAAAAATCTATCGTTATTCAATTGAAGAACAAGAAAAATTTTGGAGTGATATCTCAAAAAAATATGTCGATTGGTATCAAGAATGGGATAAAGTATTAGATTACAGCTTTTCTGATCAAATCCATATTAAATGGTTTATAAACGGAAAGCTAAATGTCTCTTACAATTGCTTGGATAGGCACATTAATAACCATCGTAAAAATAAGCCCGCTATTATCTGGGAGAGTGATGACGGATCATATAAAACATATACTTATGATCAACTTTTTATTGAAGTAAACAAATTCGCTAATGTTTTGAAAAAACTTGGGATTAATAAAGGAGACAGAATTGCTATATATATACCAATGATTCCAGAGCTTGCCATTTCAATGCTAGCCTGTTCAAGAATTGGGGCAATCCATTCTGTTATTTTTGGCGGTTTTTCAGCCCAATCTTTATCTGAAAGAATAAATGATTGTCAGGCAAAAATGCTTATCACTGTTGATGAAGGAGTTAGGGGTAATAAAAATGTCCCTTTAAAAACTTACTCTGACCAAGCTTTAAAAGAGTGCCCTTCTGTTACCAGCAGAATAATAATACAGAGAACTGGAATTGATATAGATTTAAAAACAGGCCGCGATTATCTGTGGAACGATTTAATGGATGACCAAGAAATTGAAACTTACTGCCAGCCAGAAATAATAGATGCTGAAGACCCATTATTTATTCTATATACTTCAGGGTCAACTGGAAAACCAAAAGGTGTTTTACATACGACCGGAGGATATCTAGTATATGCCGGATATACATTTAAGTTGATATTTGACTACAAAGAGGATGACGTTTATTTCTGTACAGCAGATATTGGCTGGATTACTGGCCATAGTTATATTGTCTATGGCCCTCTTTCACAAGGAGCAACTTCAATCATGTTTGAAGGAATTCCTACTTACCCAAAACCTGACCGCTACTGGGAAATAGTTGAAAAACATAAAGTGAGCATATTCTATACAGCACCTACTGTCATTAGGTCTCTAATGAAGGCCGGAGAAGAATGGACTAAAAAGAGAGATCTTTCCTCATTGAGGCTGCTTGGAACAGTGGGTGAACCTATAAACCCACAAGCCTGGCTTTGGTTTTATAATCATATCGGGAAAGGTAAATGCCCAATTGTAGATACATGGTGGCAAACAGAGACAGGCGGAATTTTAATCACTCCTCTACCCGGTGCCATGTCGTTAAAACCTGGCTCTGCCAGCAGGCCTTTTCCAGGAGTTGTTCCTAAAGTTTTAAAGAAAGATGGAAGTCAAGCAGAAATAAATGAAGGTGGATACCTGGTATTTTCTGAGCCATGGCCAGGTATGATGCGTGGAACATGGGGTGATAAAGAAAATCAAAGATTTAAGGAGATATATTTCTCGAGATTTCCTGGAAATTACTTTTCAGGAGATGGTTGTCGCATAGACCAGGATGGAGATTACTGGCTTTTGGGTAGAATAGATGATGTTATTAATGTTTCTGGCCATAGATTATCAACCGCAGAAATAGAAAGTGCAATAGTTTCACATGAAGCAGTTGTAGAGTCCGCCGTGGTTGGTTATCCACATGAAATCAAAGGAGAAGGAATTTTTGCTTTTGTAACCCTAAAAGAAAATATTAAACCCGACACTAAGCTTAAAAAAATTCTGGAAAATCATGTCAGGGAAGTAATTGGCCCAATTGCCAAACCTGATGTTATCATTTTTTCTCCTGGACTACCAAAAACAAGAAGTGGAAAAATTATGAGGCGTATTCTAAGAAATATTGCCCAAGGTAATTTTGATAATCTCGGGGATATATCAACTCTTGCTGAACCGGAAGTAGTAGAAATTCTTACCAAAGAAGCACAAAAAATAAGATAACAGTCAATTAGCTGCCTATTATAAATATCCTTCAGTAGATATAAAAAAGGAAATCTATTGGCACCAAAATTTCTTAATATTTTTCAAAATATATTCTGCCCTTTTTCTGATAATATTATTACCTTGTTTTGATAAAAGAAAATTATTTATTTGAACAATAGTTTCAACTTCTCGTTGATAACGGATTTCTTCATTTAATGGTTTATTGGCTTGTAGCTTTTGCCCCCCTTCTAACCAGCCTTCCGCATAATACCAGTCTTTAAACCAGCGAAAACCATTCTTCCACAGCAAAAAACCTAAATCAGTGAGCATTGGCGGTATACCTCTTTCAAATATGGACTTTATAGTCTCTAGCCCAGCAGTAGTGTACATAACAAAGATTCTTCCACCATTTGGTATCAATTCAGATAGGTATCTATATAAAACCTCCTCCTGATTGGCTTCTAGCTGTAATTGCCGTTCATTTTTCTTCTTTCCGCCAATATTAAAGATTGGTCTATAGGTAATCTCCAACCAGACAGGATACCATTTTCCCCGCCCCCCAAAATATTTACCGTAGATGATTGGATATCTGGAGATATCACCATTTTTGTCTTCCATGAATAATTCAAAATCCCTTTCTTCTACGAATCTGCCCATTCGTAAATTAAAGACTCTGATTTTTTGATCGTTTATTTTTTTACCATTAAGATCTTCGATTATTTGATCCAGCTTATTATTTTTTTTCATTTCATTTATAATTTTACTGGCACATAGAGATTAACCAAAATATAATTTTCTTAATTTTATTAGATTTTCGATATAAAAAAAGGCCGAAACTTTTTTATTAAATAACTGTCTAATATATTGAGAGGTAAAACTTGGACGAAACAACTTCAAGTGTTGAAATTGTTGAAAGAGCTAAACAATATGACCGAGATGCTTTTGGAGAACTTTATGAGTTATATTACGAAAAAGTCTTCCGCTACTTGGTCTTTAAAAGCAGAAATATTCACATAGCAGAAGATCTAACAGAACAGGTTTTTCTCACGGTCCTTGAAAAAATAAATACATTACGCAACAACAATCTATTTTTAGCTTGGACAATGAAAATAGCTCACAATTTATTTATTAACCAGTCAAAAGAGCTAAGAAACAATAAAATGGAATCAATATCTGATTATAAAATTGTTGATCCCCAACTAAATCCAAAGTATAAAGTCGAGAATAAATTATTAAATGAGGAAATATATAAGGCGATCAGGAAATTAAACAAAAACCAGCAAAAAGTAATAATCTATAAGTTTCTAGCCAATATGTCCAATAAGGAGATTGGATTATTACTCGGAAAGAAAGAAGGAGCTATTAAATCATTACAGGTTCGAGCTTTAACATCACTCTCAAAGTATTTGAAAGGAGTTGTATCAAATGAATAGCGACTTTTTATTAGCTTTGGAAGACTGTTTATTTAAAATGATAGAGGAGAAAGATAACATTGAAAAATGTACAAAATCATATCCTCATTTTCAAAAAAGAATTATACCTATGCTTCAAAGCGCCAAGAGAATGCAGATTAGTTTAAGTAATTTAAAAGGAAATCAAATTGAAAACTTCAGATTTTAATCAGATAGTCGAAGATTGTTTATATAGAATTAAGAATCGGAACGCCACTATTGAAGAATGTATTGATGATTATCCAGAGCATAAAGCTTTTTTACTTCCCGTACTCGAATCTTCACTAATCTTGATTAAAGAATCTAAGAAAATTGATCCATCCGTTTCTAAAGACAGAATAAAATCTACTCTTTTAAATCAGGTAATATCTAAAAAAGCAGCAATGAATACTAATAGAGATAAATATTTTTCCCGAAATCACTGGTTTACAACACGACTTTCAAAAGCAATTGCCTCCATAGCGGCTGTTTTTATAATTGGAAGCGGTACTGTTTATGCTTCAACTAAAAGTAATCCTGGAAGTCCTCTCTATCCTTTAAAATTAACAGTTGAAAAAATTCAGCTCTTTATGACTTTAAATCATGCCCAAAAAGCCAGGCTCCAACTTGAATTCTCTGAACGGAGAATGAATGAGATTAAGAATATGTCAGGAATAATTGCCGTAAATAACATGCATAACACTATAGATGAAATGGTCGATAATTTAAGGTCAGCCGATCAGCTTTTAGATGAAATTCAAAATGGCGACAAAGAAGAGTTAAAGAATAGAATAAAAAATCTTTCCGAAGATCAAATTATAATGTTGGAAAATAAATACGAAAGCGCACCTGCAGAAGATAAAGATGAGATTACAAAGGCTATTAACGAAAGTCAACAAACATCACAGTCTGATAATAATAATTCAGGTCCTACTGAGACTAATCAAAATGGAAATCAATATCAAAAAAGAGAAGGCCAAAATAGCTCTGGTAGCCGTAATTAAATGACAGATGTAATATATTTTGAAAATACATTCCGCCTTTTGAAAGTTTAAACTTATTAAATAGCCCTCGGATGAGAAGAAAGATATACTTCCTTTAGATATTTATTCGACACATGAGTATATATTTGGGTAGTTGAAATATCAGAATGGCCTAACATTTCTTGAACTGCTTTTAAGTCTGCGCCATTTTCAAGAAGGTGAGTTGCAAATGAATGTCGTAATGTATGAGGGGTTAAATTAATTAAGCCTGCTTCTTTTGCATATTTTTTTATTATTTTCCAAGCTCCTTGCCTAGTTAATCTTTCCCCTCTGAAGTTTAAAAAAAGAGCCTCTGGTAATCTTTTTTTCTTAATTATCATTCTTCCTTTATTAATATAGTAACTTAATGCCTCTGCTGCTCTTAGGCCAAGTGGAATTATCCTTTCCTTTGAACCTTTCCCGTAAACTTTAAGGTATCCCCTGTTCAAATCAAGGTCATCTAAATTTAAACCTACCATTTCTGAAATTCTAATACCGCATCCGTATAAGACTTCGAGCATTGCTCTGTCTCTGAGTTTGAGTGGTTTACTACCTTGTGCTTGATTTATTAAGTCATCTATCTCCTTAACCGAAACAACATCTGGTAATTTTTTTCTCTTTTTAGGAGTCCTGATGTCCGCCAATGGATAAAAATCAGTAATACCTTCTCTGACAATAAATTTGTGTAAACTTTTAATCGGAGCAACGACTCTGGAAATACTAGAGTCTGAATAACCTTCATTTTTCATTTTTAATAAAAATTCTGTAACCGTATTATGATTAATTTTATCGGGAGAATCGATTTTTTTTTCATTTAAAAAAGTCAAATATTTACTCAGGTCTTGATTATAAGAAATAATGGTATTTTCTGATAAACCTTTCTCTAAGCGTAGGTAATTTAAATATTCCTCAATCAGTTCTTTCATTTATTTATGCTTATTGTCATTTATATATTTCCAGGCCATCATAATGCCAATTAATGTTTTGGAATCTTGAATTTTACTGTTCATAGCCATATCAACTGCTTCAGCGAAAGAAATTTTTTTTATTTCGATATCTTCATCTTCTTCTGTTTCCGTCTGCCCTTCTATCATATCCATAGTTAAATAAAGATGAAAAACTTCATTACTGCAACCAGGTGTTGTATAAAACTTGCATAATTTTATTATTCGCTCAGTTTTAAAACCAGTCTCTTCCTTCAGTTCTCTTATGGCGCATTTCTGTGGATCTTCACCTGGTGAAAGTATTCCAGCAGGTATCTCCAAAAGAGCTTGGCCAATCGGATATCGATGCTGTTTCACTAAAATGATATTTCCCTTATATATTGGAACTATTCCAGCTGCTCCACGATGTTTTATCACTTCCCTAATTCGCTTTTTGCCATCAGGAAAACTAACAACATCACGAAATAAACTAATGATCTCACCGTTGTAAATTTCCTTTGATTCTTCTGTTCTAATACCCGTCATAGTCTTCCTTCCCTTAAAGCAAATTCTGCTGCCGCTCCAGCCGCATTAAAAAAATAAGGTTCATCCTGATAGTTTCTTCCCATAGTCGAAACATCTAGATCAAATTCTTTTAATGAAGTCTTTGTTTTATCGGAGCCATATCTAATAATTTTATGTTTATCAATCACTTTTGATTTCGATATTTTATCATTTATTCTATTCCAATCTTCGTCTTTCATTGCTGGGAATATTACTTCCGAAGATGATAGTGCTGCTATGCTAAGAGCAGTCAAAGTATGATGGCTAATATATAGATGCCTTTTTCTTTTATCTTTAAAACTAATTCGGGGAATAACTATTGGCCTTCCATTTAAAGCGGCAATTGTATTTATTAGAGTACCTACTTCCATAGCTCCAAATCCAAAAAAACTGGAAGTTCCCTTTAATCCTGGCCCGCAGGTAATTATTGTTAGGTCTGCTTTTAAAATATCTTCTGCAAGTTGTATAGCCGTAAAAATGTTTACAGTTTCATAATCTCCACCAAAGGAATTTCCTGTAGTGATTGTAAAATCAAGCAAATTTTTTTCTTTTAATTCTCTAATCAGATTGCTGCAGCTAATAGGTAAGGCGGCAGAATCAGTCATTATGTAGACCACTCTATTATTTTGGTTTAAAAATTTTGCGACTGCTGCAGCTGGGGCTATTTGGCTATGCAATCCACCAATAATCAAACACTTCCTTTTAAGGTCAACTTCTTTTTTAAATGAATCATGATGAGGGCTATCTTTTTCTTCAGCGCTAAGTGATGCTGATTGGAGTGGAGTATAATTGAGTTTTATTATGTGGCCCAAATCAATCGGGTCAACTTTTTCTGATTTTTCTAATACTGTAAGAATATAATGGTAACCGCCAGAACCTAACTCAAGTCTTGTCGCCAGTGTGTTTACAATCACACTATCTCCTTTTTTAGCTTGATTGCAAAAACAAAGATAGTTTATGGCTTTTTCAATCTTTCCATCTATATCAATCAGAATTAACTGATGGGATATATCCTCATATAATACCTCTCTTACTTTAGCTTTCTTGAGAATAATCATTTAGGTTCTTGAAGATAGTTTAATAATATTTAGCAATATTTCAGTCGTTTTTACCATATCCCGAATAAGTATATTTTCTCCAGTGGAATGAGCGTTCTTCATGCCGGTGCTTAGAGTAATCGCTTTAATTCCTGCCTGGTTAAATATATTTGTATCACTTCCTCCGCCAGAGGTTGCATAACTAGTTTTAATGTTCAGTTCGGATATCGCTTTATTAGCTAATATTACTGCCTCATCATTAATGTCAAAATTATAACCATCAAATTCTCGAACAACTTTTGCTTTAACCTTTGCTCCTATATCTTCCGCACCTTTATTTAAATTTCTAATCATTTTCTCTGTGTATTTTTCTAAATTTTTGAGAACGTGGCTTCTTATTTCTCCCTTGATAATTGTATTATCAGGAACTATATTAACTGCTATTCCTCCCTTAATATAACCTATATTGCATGTAGTATTTTCATCTACTCGCCCGAGTTTCATCTTACTGATGGCAATTGAAGCAGCTTGTATTGCATTTATACCCTTTTCCGGCTCAACCCCGGCATGAGCAGATTTTCCTTTAAACATACCTTCAACTGAATTCTGGAATGGTGATCTAATAACTATCTTACCTGGCTTTCCCTCACCATCTAAAATATAACAATAGTCTGCCTTAATCCAATCTTTGTCTAAATTCTTTGATCCGGATAGCCCCTTTTCTTCGGCGACTGTAAAAACTATCTCAATTTCCGGGTGATAAATGTTTTTTTCAACCAATACTTCTATTAGTTCAATTATCGAGGCTATTCCTGATTTGTCATCAGCACCTAAAATCGTATCTCCCTTGCTTGTAATCAAACCATTAACAACTTGGGGCTCAATTCCTACTCCCGGATCAACGGTGTCCATATGAGCAGAAAACATCAAACAAGGTCCTTTAGTATTTGCCGGTAAACGAATTAAAAGATTTCCACAATCACCACTTATTTTAGATCCTACATCATCCTCTATAACAGCCAGACCAAATGATTTAATCTTATTCTTAATATAATCTGCTACCTTTCTTTCTCTGAAAGTCAGACTATTAATTGTAACTAAATCAAGGAATGTTTTGGTGATTCTATCAATATTTACCATATTAAGGTTATCTCTCAACCCACTGCTTTGGAATAATTTTATGACCTAATTTTTTCTCAAGAGCGGCTTGAATAAACTCACGAAACAGTGGATGCGGTTTTGTGGGTCTTGATTTAAACTCTGGGTGGAACTGACAAGCAATAAACCAGGGATGGTCTTTTAATTCTATTATCTCAACAAGTTTTTTATCTGGTGACTTCCCTGAAAATATCATCCCATGTTTAGACAATATTTCCCGAAATTCATTATTAACTTCATAACGATGCCTGTGCCTTTCATTAACAACTGACTCTTCATAAGCATTATATGTTTTGGTATCGGGCATAACAACACACGGATAGTTTCCAAGCCTCATTGTCCCGCCCTTGTTAGCAATATTTTTCTGATTGGTCATTAGGTCTATTACCGGATAGGGGGTCTTTGGATCGAACTCTGAGCTATTTGCTGTTTTCATTCCAGCAACATTACGGGCAAATTCTATAACCGAGCACTGCATACCTAAGCATATGCCAAATAACGGTATATTATTTTCCCTGGCAATATTAATAGCTTTAATCTTTCCTTCTATCCCACGAATTCCAAATCCTCCCGGTACAAGCACACCATCTGCTTTTAAGATCATTTTTTTCATCTTTTCAAATGATACTTTTTCCGCATCTACCCATTGAACATTTATTCTAGCCAAATGATAAAAGCCACCGTGGCTTAAAGCTTCAACAACACTCAGGTAAGCATCGGGCAGTTTAACATATTTACCGACAATAGCTATTTCTAATTCATTTTCTATTGATTTGATTCTTTCAATCAATATATTCCATTCATTTAAATCTGCCTTATTACAACTAAGATTTAAATTTTTGACAACAATATCATCAATTCCTTCTTCATGTAGTTTAAGTGGAACTTCATATATATTGTCAGTATCAAGAGCCATAATAACTGCTTCTGGATCAAGATCTCCAAAAAGCGCAATCTTTTTCCTGGAATCTTCATCAATAGCTCTATCCGACCGGCAGACAATTATATCTGGTTGAATACCTATAGAACGTAATTCTTTAACGCTATGTTGAGTAGGTTTAGTCTTTAATTCCGATGGCATTTTTAAAAACGGAAGCAAAGTTACATGGATATAAAGAACATTTTCCCTTCCAATATCCTTTCTTAATTGCCTAATAGCTTCAAGAAAAGGCAGTCCTTCAATATCTCCTACAGTTCCTCCCACTTCCGTGATTACTATGTCCGGGTCATCTTCGACAGCAATATTTAGAATTTTTTCTTTTATCTCATTGGTGATATGAGGGATAATCTGGACTGTCCCTCCTAAAAAATCACCCCTTCTTTCCTTAGTCAAAACTGACCAATAGATGGAACCTGCTGTAACATTAGAATAATGATGCAGGTCTTCATCTATAAATCTTTCATAGTGACCAAGGTCAAGATCAGTTTCTGTTCCATCATCAGTAACAAACACTTCTCCATGTTGAAAGGGGCTCATTGTACCAGGGTCGACATTTAAATAAGGGTCAAGCTTCTGAATGGTCACTTTTAATCCGCGGCTTTTTAAGAGGCGGCCGAGGGATGCGGCTGTTATACCTTTTCCAAGTGAGGAGACAACTCCTCCTGTTATAAATATATGTTTTGCCAAGTTTCCCTCCTGCAGGCTATTTTATCATTTAATCTTTGTATTTCCTACCTAATAAATCAAACCAGCTTAATATCTTATTATTTCTAACCATCTCTGAGAAAGAATAGAACTCAGTATAGACATGAAAAATTACTAATAATACTAAAAAAACAATTTTAACGGATATTGAAAAACTTACAACTATTATAAAACCAAAAATGGCACCTATAGTATTTGAACCTGTATCACCTATTAGGGATTCTTCAGATAAGTCAAGATAGAGCAAGACTAAAATCGGCCCAATCAAAAAAGCCATAAATGGCCAATAAAAAACTTTATAGGAAAATAACAAAGCTATTATTATAGCCATGATAAAAATCTTTAGTGAGCGGCCTGGCCTTAAATCCAGGAGGTTGAAAAAATTCATTGACAAAACAATGACTAGAGTATTTAAAATTAATAGATAAAGATCTGTAATTAAATAGGTTGCAACAATTACTGATAATATTAAACCGCTTAAAGCTTTTAATAATCCACTGGTAATAACCCCATCTTTCAAAGCTTTTATATGGCCTTTAAAACCCAGGTGTTCTCTATTACCCAATATATCATCTATTAAACCTATTATTGTTGAACCGATAATAAGAATAAAAAACGGATATAGTTTTGATAAATTCCTATTTATAGAAGAAAAATTAAAAATAATTTGAATCCCAAAGATAATAATTGTATTAAAAAGAATAAGAATTCCTGTAGATTTGGGAATCTGCTTACCTCTATAATTTTTTTGTGTACTTCCACTCACCTTAAGTATTTTAAGTATAAATTTATATGTTAAAATTGATAAAATGAGTGAAACAACAGCATAATTTATGGCCGTCATTGACTACCACCTTTTTAAAAGGGCAATCAAGACATCCTTAAACTGTTTTCCCCTATGAAAAAAGTCTCTTAAATTACGACCTGTTTCAGCGTGAGTCATTGTCGTTGGGACCTCTACAACTTTTAGTCCGTTTTTAAAAGCATCTATTGTCAAGGCGACTTCAAGCCCAAAACCATTCTCCAATGTTTTGATCTTATTAAAAGCTTCTTTTTTTATTGCTCTTTGTCCTGAAAGAGGAGTAACCATTTTTTTCCCGCATAATTTATCTATCCCCCATCGGGCTAACCACTTAACCAAGCCAAATCCACCTTTTCTTTCAGCCGGAGGAAAAGCAGCAATAGTCATATCTGCCTTCCCTTTAATAATAGGATTTATCAATTTCTCAATTTCAACTGCAGAATATCCAAGATCAGCATCTAACATTACCAAAATATCATATTTTAAAGTAGGAATTACTTTATTAAGTGAATTTCCTTTTCCAAGATTTTTAGGAAATGAGATTATCCTTATTCCGGCTTCTTTTACTTTTTTTTCTGTACCATCAGTTGAACCATCATTTACGACAACGATATCTGATAAAATTTTTAATCTTTTTAAAGTCTCAAGGGTTGAATTAATTATGCCTACTTCATTATAAGTTGGTATTAATGCAACAATCTCTTTTTCTTCCTCTAAATTCATCAAATACCGCTTCCGTTCATTATGGGAGGAAGAAGTGATTGTGCTGTATTTTTTATGCCATAACGGCCAGAATTACCGGCAATTACGTAAATCATTGCTACTCTTCCAGGTATAGTCTCGATATTGTCGACTGTACTCAATCCAGCATTCTGATAATTGCGCATAAAAGATTTTTCGACTTTTGTTGTTTCAACACCAACAACATTTACTTCAAAATCTAAAAAACTCTCAATCAATATTTTATCTATATCTTCAAATTTAACTTTTTCATCTTTGTCTCTCCCTCCGAAAATTACAACATTATTTGTAGGAATAGTTAAACTACCTGAGATATAAAGAATTTTTTCCTTTTCTAAAAACTTGAGAAAATTTGAATCTCTAGAAGTAGAGATGTCGCTAGCGACCCTAGTTAAAAGTTTTTGCCACATTTCATCTTGGTTTAGGTTTTCCTCGGTGAAAAAATTTTCGATTTTACTAACAGATTTGCTATTATAATTTGATTTCTTTATTTTTATAAAAAAAGCTTCCGCACCTGATTTATTTAAAGATTTGCGTATCTCGGCCTGTAAGCTTTCAGATATATTAGTCGTTGAAATTATAACAATATTTTTATCTTCCAGTTTGCCAGAAATAACTTGATCATAAACAGCACTTTCAAATTCATTTGCTCGATCAAGCTCTCTCTGAAGTTCTCTGTTTGCCAGGCGTAATTCATCAAATTCATTCTGCAAATCTGAAACTAATGCTTTCTGTTGTTCGACAATTATACCTTTATCAACAATAACTGTACCCAATATAATGCCTAAACTTAAAGCAAGGAAAACTGCTATCAGAGAAACCAGGTGGTATCTTATATCAATCATCTAAAATCACTCCAGATTATTTATAAAATTATAGCAAATATTAAATCCTTAGCTTTGATCTTATACTCATAATTACTAATCTGATTAATTGTTGAATCGAAGGTGAGGATAAGATGATTATAGTTAATGTCAAAATAGCCGCGGCTATTAAAAGAATAAGATGAGATATCTTAATTTTTGCTCTATATAGTTTATTAACTCCTTTGGCGTCAACCAATCTGCTGCCAACCTTAAGTCTTATTAGAAATGTACTGGCCATTCCAGCTCGGCCTTTATCTAAAAACTCAACTAAATTAGCATGTGTACCAACAGCTACTATTAATTCAGCTCCTTTTTCATAAGCAAGAAGCAAAGCTAAGTCTTCACTTGTTCCCGGAGATTGAAAAATCATTGAATCAAGGTTCAATTGGTCAAGCCTTTCTTTTCCCGGAGCTCGACCATCTACGTAAGCGTGAACAACCAATTCAGCATTTGACATCAAGGCATTGTCTGATACCGAATCCATATCTCCAATTATTATGTCAGGCCTATATCCTTCATTTAATATGGCATCAGCGCCCCCATCAACCCCGATAAAGAGCGGCTTAAATTCGCGTATGTATGAACGAAGTGCTTGTAAGTCTTCCTTGTATTCATAACCTCTAGTTACGACCAGAACATGCCTATCTTTAATCTTTGTCTTTATATCTGGAATCCTGGTTCCATCTAAAAGAAAACTTCGTTCTTCTTGCATATATTGGAGAGTATTCTGAGCAAATTTTTCAAGTTCTAAACCAATTTTCATTTCTGCATCTTCCATTATTTTTTGAATATCCATAACTGTCATAACTTTACCTTGGCTAATAATTTTATTTTTTGAAATAATCTTGTCGTTTTGAATAGTTATTTGTTCTCCTTCTGATATTTTATTGAATATTTCAGAATCAGCACTATCGATAAGATGTATGCCAGCGCTGGCGATTAATAAAGGACCTATATTTGGATAACGGCCTGAGATTGATTGGTTAGTATTTATAACTACTTCAATGCCGGAATCAATTAAACCTTCTGCGCTTACTCTATCAATATCCTTGTGGTCAATTATGGCAATATCATTAGAGTTAAGCCTGGTAACCAAATTTTTTGTCCTCTTATCTAATTTAGCTGTGCCCTGATAAAACATATTAACTCCTAATTTTTTCTTCTGGTTCTTCAGCTGGATTAATCTGGATATGAATATGTTCTACATTTGGGCCGTAATAATCAGATATTTGAGTATGCATATACTTAGATAAACTTCTTACCTTTCCAAGCTCGGTAATTCCTTTATTTACTTCTTGTCCGACTTCAATTTTTAAATCTTTAATATGGATTATGGCAACTCTAATATTTGATAATTTATTTGGTCTAATTTCAATATGATAGTCAAGATATTTTCCATAGAGAGAGTATTCTTTAATTTTAACAATTTTTCCACTGACCGGAGCATAAATAATTGAATCTCTTTTAACAGCGATATCAGCAGCTGAACATATAGGACTTCCCCTACCCCTGGGTGCCATAATAACAGATCGTTTATTTGGATTGAATTTACTCGGATCATCAACTCTTATAGCTTTAAAGCTATCTTTTGGTATCATTTCAAGGGCTTTTCTATTTTCTGCTTGATGATAACCAATACCAATTAAATTACTTTCCTTAGCAGGTAGAAATAATAATTCTTGGTATTGACCAATATTAGCAAAGGGAGGATTTTCAGTTAAAGTTGAAAAAATATTATTTCGGTTACTAAGATTTTTTAAAAGAGAATCTTCAGTTTTAATTTGGCCATCTTTCGGAATAAGTAATCCTATTGTAAAAACAGAAGCTAAAATAGCTATGATTGAAATGACTTTTTTCTGTATAGTAAATTCCTTCTTTTGCTTGAAAATATATTTCATATATTTTTACTTTTCCATCTTCTCCTTGACTTTCTGACCAGATTTTATTAATTGTTCGGCTGTTTTCCTCGAGACAAATGAGCTCCCCTCTCCTGCCATCAACCTTGAAATCTCATCAACCCGATTATGTGATTCCATCTCCATTACAGAAACTACAGTCCTGTTATCTTTCTTTATCTTATCAACTTTTAGGTGATAATCAGCAAATATGGCAATTTGGGGAAGATGAGTTATGCAAATAATTTGATGGGACTTTGAGAGTTTTAATAGCTTCTTTCCAACTTTTGAGGCAGTTTCTCCTCCTATACCAGAATCTACTTCATCGAATATTAATGTGGAGGTTTGATCAATTTTGGCCAGTACAATTTTTAAAGCAAGCATTACTCTTGAAAGTTCGCCGCCTGATGCGACTCTGTTTAACGGTTTAATCGGCTCTCCTGCATTAGTGGATATTAAAAATTCAACTTTATCAAAACCCCATGAAAACAAGCGAAGTTTTCTATTTTCTATATTCAATCCTTCCGGATGTACCTGCTGTAAAATCTCAACTTTAAATCTTGCTTCTTCCATCTTTAAATCTTTAAGATGCTCCATGACATCTTTTTCTAGTTTTAAAGCAAACTTTTGGCGTTTCTCGATTAACTTTTTACCAAGCTCAACTATAGTCCTTTCTTCTTCAGTAAGCTCATTTTCCAACTCGCCCAGGTCTATTTCACCCGACGAAAGTTCTTCCAGTTCTTCTTGTGCCTTTTCCTTTTGCTCAATTATCTCATTTATTGTTTTTCCGTATTTATTCTTAAGTATTCTTATTTCGGATAATCTGTTTTCAATCTCTTCAAGCCTTTCAGGGTCAGATTCAAGATCATCAAGAAATTTTCTAATATCAATACTCAATTCCTCAAGTTGTGATTGCAAAAGATCAGATTTTCTTTGAAAACCTTCAATTTCTCCGATTTTATCCGAAATTGAAATCAGACAATCATAAGCGTTTCCCACTAAATTACGAGCAGAGATATCTTCACCTTCAACACCAGATAGATTATTATAGGCTTCCAGGCATGCTTGTCTAATAGATTCAATATTAGCTAATTTTTCTTTCTCTTCTATTAATTCTTCTTCTTCTCCAAGATGTAAATCAGCATCTTCAATCTCGCTTATTTTAAACTTTAAAAATTCCAGTTTATGATTCTTTTCCTGTTGGTTTCCCGATATATTTTTTCTAGTCTCTATAAGCTTTTTATAATTATTATAATGACTCTCAAAATCCTCTCTTATCTCAAGAAGTTCTTTACCACTATAACGATCAAGAAAATCAATATGAGTTGATACTTGAAATAAAGATTGGTGAACATGTTGGCCATGTAAATCAACTAATGCTTCTGAAAAGTTTTTAATCTTTGAAAGATTTGCTAACTTACCGTTAATAAAGCATTTATTTTTCCCATTGCGATAAATATTTCTAGAAACAATTACTTCATTTTCTTCAATGATTAGAAGGTTATCCTTTGATGGATCCATAGAAAAAGTCCCCTCAATTATGGCTTCATCGAAACCAGTTCTGACAAGTTCAGTATCAGCCCTATCTCCCATTATCATGTTTAGTGCTTCTATGATTACTGTCTTGCCAGCTCCAGTTTCTCCAGTTAATACATTTAATCCACTTTTTAATTCAAAGTCCAGATTATCAATTATGGCAAAATTTGATATCTTAATTCTCTTGATCATTTTTACAAACTCCAAATATCTAGTTTTTTCTTTAATAGACTATAATAATTTTGCTTACCCAAGGTTATCAACTTAAATTTTTTTTCTGATATCTTTATTTTCAGCTCTGATAGGTTGTTTCCCTTATAAACATTCATCCCGTCATAACTAACTTTTTGCTCTCTGTCCTTAGGAGAAAAATCATAAATTTCAATTTCATCTATTCTACTAAGAATAATCGGGCGATTAAACAAAGAATGTGGACATATGGGAACCATTATCATCAATTCGTTAGATGGCTCAATTAGGGGACCACCAGCTGATAGAGAGTATGCAGTTGAACCAGTTGGGGTAGCTATAATAAGGCCATCAGCAGAATAAGTAGTAAAAAATTCATCGTTTATTTTCACTTTAAAATTTAATAATCTTTGTTGGCCTCCACAACCAATTACAAGCTCATTAATAGCAAGCAATTCCTTTTTTTCTGAATTATATCTGAGGAATATGTCAAGCAAAATTCTATCTTCGGTAATATATGCCCCCTTAAGTATTTTCTCTAAGTTGTGGTATATTTCATCAGGTTCTACTTCTGAAAGAAAGCCAAATTTTCCAAGATTAACTCCAAGAACTGGTATTTCTCTTCCTTGAAGTATCCTTGATACTCTTAATATAGTTCCGTCTCCACCAAAAGCTATGATGAATATAGCTTCAGAAATGATTTCTTTATTATTAGTTAAGTATGGGCAATCTGGGAAAATATCTTTTTCATCATCACTGATTAAAGGTTGAACTCCTTTTTTTAATAACCAATTAGCTATATCTAAAGCCAGACGGTGGGCATCAGTCTTTCTGTGATGAACTACCAAACCAACTTTTTTCAAATTTAGCCTCCAAATTTTAAAAAAGCATTATCTACAATTCTTCTAATGGTTCTTTTCTTTACTTGGTTTATCTTATTCTCTCTATTTATCAGGCTTAAATACTCAATATTACCCTTATTTCCCCTTATAGGCGAAGAAATAAGCCCTGAAAAAAATAACTTATACTGCTGGCAAACTTCTTGAAAATTATCGAGTACTTCATAGTGGACATTTTTATCCCGTACAATTCCACCTTTGCCAATTTTTGATGGCCCGGCTTCAAACTGAGGTTTAACTAATATAAGCATCTCAGCATTTTTCGCGGATAATTCCAATATTTTTTCGACTACTTTTTCAAATGATATAAATGAGAGGTCAACCGCGACAAATTCAGCTAAAAAAGGTAACTTATCCAAATCAATCTTACGAATATTGGTTCTTTCCCAGAGAACTACTCTTTGATCATTTCGAAGTCTATAGGAGAACTGCCCGTAGCCTACATCTATAGACAATACTTTTTTTGCCCCGTGCTGAAGAAGACAATCAGTAAAGCCACCGGTCGATGCGCCAATGTCGGCTACCATTTTATCCTTAACATCAATTTTAAAACTGTATAAAGCTTTCTCTAGTTTAAGACCGCCTCTGGATACATATCGGTTATCGTCCTTAATAACATTTATTTCTACATTTGGTTTTACTTGAAAACCAGACTTAGTTATTTTAACCTCATCAACCAGTACTTTGCCTTCGATAATTGCTGCTTGGGCTTTATGACGTGATTGAAACAAACCTTTTTCAACTAAAACTTTATCCAATCTCTTTTTCATCACTGTCCAGAAATTTTTTTATATTTTTTAATTACTTTTTGGCTTACAGATTCAGCATCCATGCCCACCATTTTATATAATTTATCTACTGAACCGTGTGGGATAAATTGGTCTGGGAGCCCAATTCTTAAAATTTCAGTCTTTATGGATTCGTCATTCAAAAATTCAACGATACTACTACCAAAACCTGCTATTATAGAATTGTCCTCTAAGGTAACAAGCAATTCATGCTCTAAAGCAGCTTTTTTAATCTCAGACTCCGGCAATGGCTTAACAAATCTAGCATTTATAATCGAAGGTTTAAAGTTCAGCTCATTTTCCAAAATTAGGCTGGCCATTCTGGCAACTTCAACCATCCGGCCAACAGCGATTAAAGCTATCTCCTGGCCATTTTGAACTATTTTTGCTCTACCATAAGGAATTTCAGAAAATTCATCTTTACAAATAACACCTGGGCCTGTCCCTCTTGGATATCTGATAGCAATAGCGCCATCCATTTTTAAAACCGCTGTATATAGCATCTGGCGGAGTTCGTTTTCATCTGCTGGAGCCATAATACTTAAATTTGGAATCTCGCGTAAATATGAAAGATCAAAAGCTCCATGATGAGTAGGGCCATCTTCCCCTACTAAACCCGAACGGTCCATAGAAATAACTACATGAAGTTTTTGAAGGCAAATATCAAGTATAACTTGATCAAATGCTCGCTGCAAAAAAGTTGAGTAGATCGCAGCAACTGGCTTATACCCGCCAAGAGCTAAACCAGCTGAAAAAGTTATTGCATGCTGTTCAGCAATACCAACATCATAAAAACGATCAGGAAATTTTTCAGAATATTCGACTAAACCTGTTCCTGAACGCATTGCCGCAGTTACAGCAACAATTCGTTCGTCCATATCAGCCAGATCAATCATTGTCTTTCCAAATACTTCCATATAAGACAATTTATCTGAACTTGCTAGACCATTTCCAGTTTTAATATCAAATGGTGATATACCGTGAAATTTTTCTGTATGTTTTTCAGCCGGATTATATCCTTTTCCCTTTTGTGTATAAGCATGTATCATTACAGGACCACCTAATTGGCGTGCGATTTTGATACTTTTAGCTACCACATCTATGTTATGCCCGTCAATCGGACCAATATATTTAAAGCCTAGCTCTTCAAAGATCATACCGCTGACAAAGATATGTTTTATTCCATCTTTCATTCCCTCAAGCGTTTGAAACATTCGCGGTCCTATTGTTGGAATCTTTTTTAAACGCTCTTCAAAATCAGTTCTTATTTTATTCATCATTGGGTCAAGTCTTATTCTATTTAAGTATTGGGCAATAGCACCCACATTTGAGGCAATAGACATTTCATTATCATTTAAAATTACAATTAAATCGGTTCCAAGGTGGCCTGCTTGATTTAACGCTTCGTAAGCTTCGCCACCTGTCAGTGAGCCATCGCCGATTACTGCCAAAATAGTCTCTTCTCCATCTCTCATATCCCTTGCCTTTGCCAAGCCTAAGGCTACACTTATAGAATTACTTGCGTGTCCAGTGCTAAAAACATCGTATTCACTTTCGAATCTGTTTGGAAAACCGCATATACCTTCATATTGACGTAACGTATCAAAGTTCTTACATCTACCAGTTAATAGTTTATGAACATACGATTGGTGGCCAACGTCCCAAATTATTTTATCTTTTGGAGCATCCAGGATGTAATGGATTGCCAAGGTTAGCTCAACAACTCCAAGATTTGGAGCAAGGTGCCCGCCTGTTTTTGAAACAACTTCGATTAAGTATTCTCTAATTTCGCTTGCAAGTTCAACCAAATCAGAATTGGTCATCTCTTTTAACTTTTTTGGACTTTTGATATTCGATAGCATTTTGTATTTCAAAATTACACCTATTTTTTCCTTTCTATCACAAAATATGTTAATTGTTCCAATTCAATCGTATTTCTTGAAATTCTTCCCAGGAATTCGATAGCCTTTTGAGCTGATTCTTTAGCTAACTTCTTAGATTTATCTAAGCCAAATACTTTTGGGAAAGTAATTTTATCAAGCTCAGAATCACTTCCTTTAGGTTTCCCCATTATCTCAGTTTGGCCTTCAACATCCAAAATATCATCAGTTATTTGAAAAGCTAACCCCAAATTTCTGGCAAAATTTGTTAAGTTTAATAATTCTTCATCAGAACAATTAGCCATAATAGCAGCAGACCGTACGGAAAAAGTAATCAACCTACCTGTTTTTCTTGTATGAATATATTTCAGAACATTGCTTGAATTACTTTTACCGGTAGATATTACATCGACAACTTGGCCACCAACCATGCCTCGAACTCCTGTTGAAAAAGCAAGTTCTTTTACTAATCTCAATATAGTCATTGATTTATTTGAGTTTTGTTTCTCAGAAATTAAATAAAAAGCTTCGGCATATAGCGCATCACCAGCCAAGATGGCAATATTTTCACCATATTTTATATGGCAGGTTGGTTTGCCCCTTCTTAAATCATCATTATCAATTGCTGGTAAATCATCATGTACTAGAGAATAAGTATGAACATATTCTATGGCGCAGGCAAGCGGCAATAGTTTATCTTCATTTATTCCGAAAGTTCTGGCTGTAAGTAAACATAAAACTGGCCGAAATCTTTTACCTTCGGAAAAAAGGCTGTAGCGCATAGCATTATATAGTTTTTTTGAATAATTATCTGGTGAAGGAAAATACTTTTCTAATGCGCTGTCTACTTTATCTTGCAAATCTTTAGGATAAGCCGGTTTCGTTGTCTTCTTCCTCCTTTACGTCTTTCTTTCTATCTTGTTCTTCTGTTTCTATATTTTGTTCAACATTATCTAGAGTTTCAGGTACATCAACCCGGCCGATACATTGGTTAGCTAATCTTACTCCTTCCTCTAACAAATCAAGAGATTCTTCTAATTCTAAATCTTTGTTTTGAACTTCTTTGACAATATCTTTTAATCTATCAAGAGATTCTTGGTAAGATTTTCTTGAATCGTCTTTCATTTATTATTTTGGCTCCTTTCTTATCAGAAGATTATTTTCAATGTCATTAGCAATTTTTCCTAAAACGCCGTTTATAAATTTGCTTGAATCATCTGTACCGTATTTTTTAGCCATTTCAACAGCCTCATTAATAGAAACACTATGCGGAATATCTTGCTTGAATATTAATTCGTATAAGCTTATTCGAATAATATTTCTATCGATATAAGGCATTCTGCTCACAGTCCAATTATCAGCATATTTGCCAATTATTTTATCTAATCTCCCCAGGTTTTTCGTAACACCTAAAAAAAGCTCATAAGTAAAATCTGCAAGAGGTGGTTTATCTTTTAAAGATTCCCTGACCTTTATTATCTCATCAAAACTTTTTTCAGTTAAGTCTTTCTGATAAAGAAGTTCTAAGGCTTCTTGTCTTGCTTTTCTACGTTCCATTGTTAATCAATCTTTATTGATTATATATACATCAATTACATTAACACTAATTCTACCGACTTCCAGGCCTAACATCTTATTTACGACTTTACCGACTTCTTCTTTGACCCTCTCGGCAACTTCTTCAAGAACAAGGCCATATTCTACTATGATGTCCAAGTTGATTTTGACCATCGAATCCTTAACCTCAGTTTCTATGGCTTTGCGTTTTATATTTTTACTGAATCTCTGAAAAATATTTTCAAAAAATCCACCGCCTAGGTCATGGACACCTTCTACCTGAAGCGCAGCCTGCCCGATTATTGACTCAAGAGCTTCTTTGGCTATTTCAAAATCACCGAACTCATGGATTTCTTCCTTATTCATTTTAAATCTCCCCTATTGGCCATATATTCTTCTAGCTATAAAGTTTGTATATATTTCACCTTTTTTAAAAAAAGCATTTTCTATTAAGTTTAAATGAAATGGTATTGTTGTTTTAACACCAACAATTATCATCTCATCAAGAGCTCTATGCGCCCTCCTCAAACATTCTTCTCTAGTTTCTCCCCAAACAATTAATTTTGCCAGTAAAGAATCGTAAAATTGTGGTACATTATAACCGCTGTATAAATGACTATCTATCCTTACACCAGGACCTCCTGGTGGTAAATAAAGATCAATCTCTCCTATCGAAGGTAAAAAATCATTATCGGGGTCTTCAGCATTTATTCTGAACTCAATTACATGCCCTTTTATGTTAATATCTTTTTGTTCATGTTTAAGGTGGCCACCGCTGGCCACATTAATCTGTTCCTTTACTATATCAATTCCTGTTACTTCTTCAGTTACCGGATGTTCAACTTGTAATCTAGTGTTCATCTCCATGAAATAATAGTTTTTATCCTTATCAAACAAAAACTCGACTGTCCCGGCGTTATAATAGCCAGCTGCTTTAGCAGCTTCTACTGCAATTTCGCCCATTTCTTTACGTAAACTATCATCTATCGCTGTTGAGGGAGCTTCCTCTAAAATTTTTTGATGTCTGCGCTGTATACTACAATCACGCTCACCTAAATATATTATATTTCCTTTAGTATCACCGATAATTTGTATTTCAATATGTCGGGGCTCTTCAAGATATTTTTCTATATATAGTGCAGAATCACCAAATGCTTTATGAGCTTCAGATTGTGCTGTTTGAAAATATGAGCGAAGTTCATTATTGTTCTGGGCTATTCGCATACCTCTTCCCCCTCCACCGGCAGCAGCTTTTATTATTAAAGGAAATTCGTTTTTGCTTGCAAAACTCATAGCTTCTTCTTCTGATTCGACCTTATCCTTGGTTCCTGGTATTACTGGAATTCCATTTTTCTGCATAAGTTTTTTGGCTTCAGCTTTGTCTCCCATTAATCTAATTGACTCAGGAGATGGACCAATAAATATTATTTCACTAGAAACACAGGCTTCAGCAAATTGGAAATTTTCAGCCAGAAAACCATATCCAGGATGGATAGCATCAACTCCAGTTACTTCAGCAGCACTTATAATATTTGGGATATTTATATAACTAAGGTGGGCTGGCGGAGGGCCGATACATACTGATTCATCAGCCATTTTAGCATGTAGGCTATCCTGATCTGCTTCACTATATACTGCTACAGTTTTGATTTCTAGTTCCCTGCAAGCCCTGATTATGCGCAGGGCAATTTCTCCTCTATTGGCAATCAGTACTTTTTTGATCAAGATTAACCTCTTATATAAATGTCAATGTCTATCAAATAAATTATTAAATAGGCTCGTAATAAAACATTACCTGACCATACTCAACTGGTTGAGCATTTTCAACCATAATCTTTTTGATAATACCAGGTTCATCTATTGTGACTTCATTCATCAATTTCATTGCTTCAACTATACATAAAGTTTGATTGCTATCTATTTTATCTCCAACATTAACAAATGGTGGTTCCTCAGGAGCAGGTGAACGGTAAAATGTACCAACCATTGGCGATTTAATTTCTTTCCATCCATCTTCGATAATTTCAGCGTCTTCTTCTTTAACAGCGGCTTCTTCAATTTCCTCTTTTGTCTCTTTTTTAGAATCAGGTTGAACTTCAGTATCTCTTTCTAGTCCAGCACCTTTTCGGACTGTAATTTTTACTTCATCTTCTTCAATTACAACTTCATCAACATCAGATTCTTCAACAAGTTTTATTAATTCTTTTATTTGGTCAACATCCATTGAATCATCCTCCTTAACGGCTTTAATCTCTGCGCTAGTAAGAAAGACCGTTTTTTCCGCACCATCCTTATGCTTTTCAAGATACTCTTTTGCTGGTTTTGGAAAAAGAGCGTAGGTCAAAACATCTTCATCAGATCGGGCCAGGTCACCAAGTTCATTAGCATAATCATCATATGTTTTTTCTATTAGCTCAGCCGGCCTTTGATTTAATCTTTCTTCTTTACCAAGTATCATTTTTTCGATCTCAGGATCCATAGGCCCTGGAGGTCTTCCATAATAACCTTTTACATATTTTTTCATTTCATCGGGTATAACTCCCCATCTTTTTCCTGAAAGTACATTTAACACAGCTTGTATACCTACTATTTGACTAAGTGGAGTAACTAGAGGAGGATAACCAACCTGAGCCCTGACAATCGGGATTTCTTCTAAGACTTCAGGCAGCCTCTCCAGAGCATTTTGTTGCTCTAACTGGCTAAAAAGATTAGATATCATGCCTCCCGGAACTTGATGAGAAAATACTTTCATGTGAGTTAAGGAAGTCACTCCCCTTTGTATTTTCTTTTTCTCTCTAACCTTTTCAAAATATTCTGCCACTTCATATAGTTCTTCAAGATTCAAGCCTGTATCATATGGAGTCTCTCTTAGGGCAGCCACAATCATCTCTACAGCTGGTTGTGAATTTCCGAAAGCCAATGGAACTGTTGCTGTGTCTATTATATCGACACCTGCCTCGATAGCTTTCAAGTAATTCATTGGAGCCATTCCACCAATATAATGACAATGCAATTGAAGGGGTAAATCGAATTCTTCCTTCATCTTTTTAACCAATTTAAAAGTGCGGTAAGGAGTCAGAAGAGCAGCCATATCTTTTATACATATAGAATCAGCACCCATATCAACCATTTTTTGGGCAGTCTCGATATAATGTTCTAATGTATGAACCGGGCTGATTGTATAACAAACTGCTGCTTGAATATGCGCTCCGGCTTCCTTTACAGCTTCGAAAGCAACTTCGAGATTTCTTGTATCGTTTAGTGCATCAAATATTCGAAAAATATCCAATCCGTTTTTCACAGCGTGATGAACAAATCGACGGACAATATCGTCAGGATAATGAGTATAACCAACTATATTTTGGCCTCTTAGAAGCATTTGTAATTTAGTTTTTTTAATATGCTTTCTAATAACTCTTAGTCTATCCCAGGGATTTTCATCTAAAAAACGAAGTGGTGCGTCAAAAGTTGCACCACCCCACATCTCAAGGGATATATAGCCAATATTATCAAGCTTATCTAAAATTTTAAGCATGTCCTCAGTTCTCATTCTTGTTGCCCAAAGAGACTGATGGGCATCCCTTAAAGTTGTATCGGTTATTTTTATCTTTTTATTTTTCAAAACTTAAAACCACCTAAAAAATATTCAAACCCTAATTATAATAAAATGATTATATTAATAAAAGATTATATTCTGGTTATATACTCTCTTGATCTGGTATCAATTTTAATTGTATCACCTTCTTTAATAAAAAGAGGTACTTGAATAATCAAACCTGTCTCTAATTCAGCCTGTTTACTTCCTCCAGTTGCCGTGTCCCCTTTGACTCCAGGCTCTGTCTTATCAACTTTTAATTCAACAAAAAGCGGCGGATTAGCATTAATTGGCTTATCTTCAAAAAATTCAATATCAAAAACTATATTTTCCTTTAAAAAAACAAGATTTTCCTTGATAAAATCTTTAACTATCGGTATTTGTTCATAATTTTCAGTGTTCATAAAATAGTATAGGTCTTCATCATGGTAAAGATACTGCATTTTTTTATTTTCAAGTCTTATTTGCTCAAATTTTTCACCTGCTCTAAAAGTTTTATCCAAAACTGCTCCTGACTTTACATTCTTTAATTTAGTTCTAACAAAGGCTCCACCTTTACCGGGTTTGACATGCTGAAATTCAACAATAGAAAAAAATTCACCTTCGACTTCTATCGTCATTCCATTTTTAAATTGGTTTGTTGAGATCATCTTTGCCTATTCGTTTGCTTAATTAGTCGCTTTATTATATCAGGGAGTTATTATACCTCAAATTATTCTTGACTAATGGAATTATTTTTTATTTATATTCCTTTATATAATATATATCTTTAAGAAAGTGTTAATAAATGATTGCAAACAAAAATAATGATGTAAATATATTTAGAAATCTAAGAATTTTCAATCTGATTATGGGTTTTCTCCATACTATCCAAGGATTACTTATGTTTATAATAAGTAATGACTTTAATCTTCCGGTAAACACATCTTTTGTAAAATACAGCCCTCAGCTCGGAAAGCTGATTACAGTTCCAGAAAACGTTTTCGACATAAAAATAGGACCAATGGTTGCTGGGTTTCTTTTTCTATCTGCTATCGCCCACTTTTTTGTTTCTTTACCTGGAATATACAGCTGGTATGTCAGTAATTTGAAAAAAGGAGCTAATTATGCCAGATGGATAGAATACTCACTTAGTTCCTCCTTGATGATTGTTGTCATCGCCATGCTAGCCGGGATGTATGATGGTGTCAGTCTAATTCTAATTTTTTCTATTAATTCCATGATGATTTTATTCGGCTGGATGATGGAATTACATAATCAATCAACTAAAAAGACAGACTGGACTTCTTTTATCTTTGGAATCATAGCTGGTATTATTCCATGGATAGCCATAGCCATTTACCTTTACGGTGCCGGAGAAGGGAATCAAAAACCACCTGATTTTGTCTATATAATTTTCTTTACCATCTTTCTTTTTTTCAATGTTTTCGCCATAAATATGTTTCTACAATATAAAAAGATTGGTCCTTGGAAGAATTATTTATTTGGAGAAAGAAGCTATATAATTCTAAGCTTAATAGCAAAAACCCTTTTAGCCTGGCAAGTTTGGGCAGGAACATTACGCCCTGTCTAATTTATAACTCAATCAATCTATTTGAAGATTTATTAATTTTTACCGGGCCTGATTCTGAAAGATAGATAAGATCCTCATGTCTGACTCCGCCCTTTCCGGAATAATAGATACCCGGTTCCAAAGTAAATATCATCCCGGATTCAGCCTTAAAATTGCTTTTGCCATTTATTATAGGCAGTTCATGTACTTCCAGACCTACACCATGGCCTAAGTTGTGAATAAAAAATTGCTCGAGATTAATACTCTTTAAATATTTTCTGACATTATTATCTATCTCAGAAAATATTATTCCAGGCGATATTGATTCCATCGCTATCCTCATACTATCAATGGCAGAATTAAAAATTTCTAATTGCCAATCCTTTGCTTTTCCTAAAACCATAGTCCTGGTTAAATCAGAACAGTAACCATCTTTTTTAGCCCCAAAGTCTAACTTAATTAAGTCACCATTTGACAATCTTCTATTTGACGCTTTAGCATGTGGAACTGCTGAATTTGGCCCCGAGGCAACAATCGGCTCAAAACTAACATCATCAGCACCGTTTTTCCTTACTTGGTAAATAATTTCAGTAGCAATATCTTTTTCCGTAATGCCTTCTTTTAATTCACTGACTATTATCTCTAAAACTTTATCACTTACAGAAGCTGCTTTTTCTATCAAACTTACTTCAATTGGTTCTTTAATCATTCTAATATTTTCCAGCAAAGACTCTTTATTGATTATTTCAAGATCAGGTAAATTCAGCTTTAATTCATTGTAAAAAGAAATACTTAGATAGTCAGCTTCTAAAACTATCTTTTTGGTTTCATTATCTTTAAATAAACTCGATAAGTTATTTATAAGCTCATTCTCAATTAGTTCTACCAGGCAGTCACTACTTTTTTGAACTGCTGAATCATAATATCTGTTATCAGTTAAAAGAATAGATTTTTTATCTTTGTTCTTGAACACAACCAGATTTATATTAGTGCCTTCAAAGTTTGATAAATAAAAAGTATTTTCTGGTTTTTTTATTAAAGCAGCCTCAATATTTTCTTTTTCTAATAAGTCTTTGAGCCGAGACTGTCTTACTTGAAAATCAATTACCGGGTTATTATCCATTTATAATCCTAGTGGCCTCCTCAAGAGCAAGGTAGTAACTGTCCTGACCAAAACCACTAATTTGACCTACACACACTTGGGCAATAACCGACTTCTGTCTAAACTCCTCCCTTTTATATATATTGGATATATGTACTTCTATTACAGGAATTTTTATAGAAGCAATGGCATCCCTTAAAGACAGGCTATAGTGAGTCAGAGCTCCTGGATTGATTATTACCAAGGATGAGTTATCCGCAGACCAATGTATTTTCTCTATTATCTCACCTTCATGGTTTGATTGAAAAAATTCAATCCCTAAATTATTCTCTTTAGCCATATTGGCCATTTTTTTATTGATCTCATCCAAATTTATATTTCCATAGATCTCAGGCTCTCTTTTTCCAAGAATATCTAAATTTGGACCGTTTATTACTATTACTTTTTCCATAATATCGTCTTTCTAGTAAATAATACCATTTTATTCTAACTCATGTAGCTTTAGAATACCTTCAGTAAACTTGGGGTTTTTCTTAAGAATATCTTCAAGAATTTCTTTTGCCTCATCCTTTTTGCCAAGTTCAATTAAGTAAAGTGCCTTATTATAATCTTTATAATAGTCTTCAGGGTATAAATTTAAAGCTTTTTCCCAAGCTTTCTTGCCTTTCCTTAAATCATTACTCCTTATATAAGCTGTTCCAAGGCCTTGCCAAGCATTTGGAATATTTTGATCTAGCTTAATAGCCTTTCGAAAGTCCTCTATGGCAAGTTGAAGGTATCGGCTTCTCCCCATGCTTTCTCCTATAAGATATGCATCTCCTCTTTTTAAATAAGCTTGGGTATAATAATTATTTAGTTCAATAGCTTTTGTTAATTGCTTCAGAGAATCATCCAACATTTCATTTTTTTGTTCATCTTGAAGCCTAGCTCCTTCGTAACTTATAAGGCCAAAATAATAGGGATAAAAGTGTTCTATGGGATTAAAATAACTAGTTAAACTTTCATATTTTTTTGCGGCTTGGTAACCACCATGAGTTAAAGCTGTTGATATACCGGAATAAAAAAGTATATCTGCATACCAGCCAAAAATAAATATTATAAATAAAGTAAATAATGTCCCGATATATAAAAATTGAAACTTCTTCAAGTAAACTTGGATATTTTTTAATTTTATTAGGCGAATATTATTTTTATTAAGGCCAACAATTAAACCTGCAATTATCCACCAAATTGGTGATATTGATATTACTGCAAAATTAAACTGGGCTTGAACAAGGTAAGCAAGAAATGAGCTCATTAAAATAATCATCAGAAATTGCTTTTGTTTGTTATTCTCTTCTTTTAAAAATCTAAAAAATGCTATACAAATCGTAAGAATACACCAAATATAAAAAAATAAACCTGTTATGCCAGTCGAAACAGCCCACTGTAAAAAATCATTATGAGCCTTGTCAATATAACCTCTCTGGACAACTTCCTTAGTCCAATTGACTGGCCTGCTCTTCCCGAAGACATTAAAGAAGTTATCAGGGCCAACTCCAAATAAAGGGTATTTTCCGATAGTTTTTAAGGCACCTTGATATATTAGTATCCTGCTTTTTATAGTTGGATTATTAACATCAAATATTGAAGTCATTCTCTCATTTATTTCAGGTTGTAAAAGTAAAAAAGAAATAAAAATAAGTAGAATTGTAAAAATAATTATTAAATTTCTTAAACCAAGTTTTTTTCTTATTAAAATTTCAAATATAATTAAAAAAACAATACCGGCTAAAGCCCCAATCCAAGCACCCCTAGATTGAGTCAGGAAAAGTGTCACTAGTATCAGGAATACTATTATTATTGAACCTATCTGTTTAATTTTATTTTTAGCAATATTGAATGAATATATGGCCAAAGGAAGGGTTATGGCGCAGAATCCCCCAAGAAAAACGGAGTTACCAATTGTAGAATATGCTTTTTTTGGATCCAAACCATGTGGCGCCTCGAATGTTCCTGCAAAAATTACTTGAATTATAGCAATAATTGAAACAATTAATGACGAAAGTACAAGCCATTTTATTATATCCCTCAAGTCTTCGATATCAGGTTGATATGAAGATACTATAACAAAGAATGATATATAGATTATTATTGTCAATAGGCCATCATATCGACCATAGACCCCGAAAATGGCCATACTTTTGTCAAAGGCAAATATTGTTGAAACTAGCCAGCTAATAAAAATAAAAACAGGTGGTAATAAATATATATTTTTTGGTAGCCTTATTTCGCTTTTTGTTAATAATTCATTTTTAAGATCAAATAATAGCCATAACCAAACTAATCCTAAGAAAGCAAACTTAGTGAGATAAAATATATCGAAGCTCCAAGGAAATATAGCTAAGGGAAGAATAAAGAATATAATCTTCAATCGCTTTGTAATTTTTATTCCCAATTTATTTTATGACCTCAAGAAAAAATTTTTCTAGGAAATTCTTAATTTCTTTTATGGATATTGATTCCAACTCAGGCTGTCCAATATCTTCCAAGAGAACCATTTCAATATTGTTCTTTTTTCTTTTTTTATCGTATAAAATATATTCCTTTATTCTTTCTTGATTATAATCTTTTAGACTTGGCAATATATCATAATCTTTAACCAGAGAAGACAACATTGTATAAAGATTATAATCTATTTTCCCCATTCTTTGGGATACATAAAGGCTAAATAATAATCCTACGGCCACTCCCTGCCCATGTTTAATTTCTTTAAAATCCCCGGCAGCTTCTAAAGCATGGCCTAGTGTGTGTCCTAAATTGAGTACGGCTCTTATTCCAGTATCTTTTTCGTCAGTCTCGACAATCCGGGTTTTATATTGACAACACATTTCAACAATTTCTACAAGAACTTCAACATCAACTTTTTTTACTCGATCAGCTTCCTCAAAGATTTTTTTGTAAAGTTTGCCTCCTGACAATAAAGCAGTTTTAATAATCTCGGCCAATCCGTTTTTAAATTCCTCATCTGGCAAAGTTTTTAAAAAATCAAGATCAATTATTACTAATTTTGGTTGATAAAATGCACCAACCATATTTTTGCCCCATGGCAAATCAACTCCAACCTTTCCTCCAATACTTGAATCAATTTGAGAAAGAAGAGTAGTTGGTATTTGAATAAATGGTATTCCCCGCAAATAGGTAGCAGCGACAAACCCAGCTAGATCACCTACTACACCACCTCCAAAGGCGATCAACCTGTCTTGCCTTTCAACATTCAACTGTCCAAGCTGATTGTAAAGTTTTGAAGCAAAATTTAAGCTTTTACTTTCTTCACCCGGTTTAATCTGGATAATATCAAATTCCAAATCAGATTCGGACATCGCTTCATTAATTTCTTGCCCATAGAGATTTTTAAGATTAGAATCGGTTACAATTATTATCTTTTTGCCCTTAGAAACATTTTCAATATATTTTTTAGATTCTTTAAAAATACCGATACCTAAAAAAATAGGATAACTATTATTTTCTAAATTAACCAGGAGTTTCTTTTCTTTTATTTCTTTCATAAATTATTCCAGGGCTTTATTTATTTCCTCAATAATTTCTTTTATTGATTTGTTATCAACCTGGATAGATATATCAGCCGCCAAGCTGTAAAAATTCTGACGATTATCTAGAATTCTTGATATTTCATCTTTCTTGTTATTAACATTTAATAAGGGCCTGACTTTGCTTTTCTTGAGCCTTCTATATAAAGTTTCTTTCGAAGCTTTAAGATATATTACCTTTCCAGCCTCTTTCATTAATCTTCTATTTTCCTCATCTAGTACTATTCCTCCACCTGTAGCTACAACTACTATATTCTCATTTTTTATAATTTCTATAAGAACTTTTTTTTCAAATTTTCTGAAATAATCTTGGCCATAATCATTAAAAATATTCACAATTTTTTGACCAGTTCTCTTTTCAATTTCTTCGTCAATATCAATGAATTTAAGATTATTCTTAATTGCCAAATCACTCCCGATTGCACTCTTTCCTGATCCCATAAAGCCGATTAGAAATATTTTCTCTTTCATTTCAGGCTTTTCAAATAGTTCTTATATGATTCCTTCATCCAATCGATGCTATCGGAAGCAAATTTTATTAGCATTTCATCAGCAAGAACTACAGCTAACATAGCTTCCCCTACTACTTCTGCACTCGGTACAGCACAAATATCCGATCTCTCATGGTGCGCTTTAGCTGACTTTTTGGTGATAATATCAACCGTATCTAAAGGTTTACTTAGTGTGGGAATAGGTTTCATAATTGCTTCTACAAATATCTCTTGGCCATTGCTTATTCCACCCTCAATTCCTCCTGCGTGGTTCGTTTTATGATAAAATCCTTTTTTCTTTTCATAGTAAATCTGATCATGTACCTCAGATCCATAACTATCAGCAAAATTAAAACCTTCTCCAAAAGCAACAGCTTTTATTGCTGGGATGCTCATAATCGCTCCGGCTATTCTTCCATCTAATTTTCTATTAAAGCTTACATGACTACCCAATCCTGGAGGCATTCCTGTTGCTTTTATTACAAAAAGCCCGCCAATCGAATCACCATTATCTCTTGCTCTATCAATTTCTTTAATCATCTTTTTTTCAATTACAGAATCAGGACATCGAAGTGGGCTCTTTTCAATTTTATTTAACGAATTTATAGAAAATTCATTTTTTACTGCGGCCTTCCCTATCTGTTTTACATAACCGTATACTTGTATTCCGAATTCATTTAATAAAATCTTAGCTATTGCGCCACCAGCAACTCTGGCAGCTGTTTCACGGGCACTAGCTCTTTCAAGAATATCTCTTGCATCATTGGATCCATATTTTAATATACCAGCTAAATCAGCATGACCCGGCCTAGGTTTTGTTATTTTCTCGATGTTATCTAATGAAATATCTTCACCCATTACATCTTTCCAGTTTTTTGAATCTTTGTTTTCTAATAATATACAAATAGGTGAAGATATTGTTTTCCGACCTCTTACCCCACTCAAGATCTTTGCTTTATCATTTTCAATTTTCATTCTATTTCCGCGACCATAACCAAATTGTCTTTTAGATAGTTCTCTATCAATATAATTTTTATCTATTTTCAGCCCGTAAGGAACGCCCTCAATTATTACAATTAAAGCAGGACCGTGAGATTCACCAGCAGTAGTTATCTCAAACATGGTAACTCCCTTTTGTATATTAAAAAAGGCACCTTCTTCAGGGTGCCTTCCTATTCTATAAATTTAAACAACTACTTTAGAATAGTTTCACCCAAACGTATAACTATTCTATCATCACCATATAATAATGTAATACTATCTGTTCCAATTGATTGGACCTGGTAAGGCGAATCAGCAATTCTATCTCCTGATGTAACTTGGTAACTTTTTCCACCATATACAACATTTGCATATTGCTGACCATTTTCAGTATAAATATCCTCCAAGCTAAGTGGAACAGAGCCACCGGTGGTTTGAGTTATTCCAGTCGCAGTTGAAGTACCTGTAGCCGTAGCTGTTGTAATCGAGGCTTCAGTTTCAATCTCTTTTTCTATTTGGACAGTTGGCTTAAACGGATTTCTATACTCGAAAACTTCAAATGTCTCAATTTCAACTGGTTTTTCTTCTTTTTCAGTTTCTTTTGCCTCCTCTTCCGCAGCTTTTTCTTGTTTGGTGATTTCCTCAGGTTTTTCTAATTGCTTTCCAGCAACTTCTATATCTTTTTCGATTTTCTCTGGTTTAGATATTATTTGAAAAACATTAAACATTAAAAATATAAACAAGCAAAAGAAAAGTAAGACTCCAACAACCGCAGCAATAAGTACTATCTTGCCTGCAGGTGTTTTAATAAAATCATTCATTTTTTGAATCAAACCAGCTTTTTTAGCCATAATACTTTTTCAAATTACTCCCATTATTATTCAGGTGGCGGAGGAGCCGCGCCTCCACCTTCTGCTTGTTCTTCTCCGCCAACTCCCGGAGCATAAACAAAAGTTTTTGTATTTACATTGATAAATATATCAGGCAAATCATGCTCAATCTGTTGTTGGCTTTCAAGTTGCTCTGTTTCTTTAAAAGGATCTACTGATATTCCATCAACTAATATTTTTCTAGGCATATTCTCCAATCTGGATAAAAAATCTATAAATATAGTATGAGAATTATCTCCTAATATAATAATCTCTAAATTGACTGGAATTTGTTTATAATCTTTTACCTCTTCAGGCTGGCCAGGAGTTATAGATCTTATATTAACTCCCGTCTCCAAAGCAATCTCTTGAATGTCTATAACTAATGAAGGAAGTTCAGCTTCTGATGGCATCTTTTTACTCATTTTTATTATATCGGCTTCTACTTCGATTGATTCTTTTTTAAGTGCTTCCAGACGACTTAAGTTAGCTTGGGAAGTTTTTTTCTTGTCTTCTTCAGAAGTAATTTGTTTTTTAAGGTTTCCTATTGAAGCAATTTTTGGACGTATACCAAAAAGAAAGAATAATATAACTATCAATAGAATCACTACTACCGCTATTATAATTTGATCTCTTGGTTTAAGTTTTAATTTCAATTATTCTATCTCCCCTGTTTATTGTGACGGCGGGGCAGGCGCAGGGGTTTGTTGTTTTTGTTGCTCTTGCTCCAACTCCTTCTTATAAGCTTTTTCTAATTTACCAGTTACCTCAAAATCAACAACACCTAATTTATCTTGCGATTCAGGTGTTATTCTTGAAAATGACAGCCAAACTTCTGTTAATTCACTAATCTCTGACATTCTGATCAAAAATCTAGCTACAGGTTTGTGTTCTATATCTTCATAGTACGGTGTCTGGCCTTTTGCATTTATGCCACCTTCAAATGAACCATCGAACTCCGTAATCCAAGTATCGCTAGGAATGACCATACTAAGGCTATTAATTATTTTGGACCATGAGATCTCATCCTCAATAGCACTTTTAAATATATTTTCGTATGCTTCCCATTCTTTCTTACGCTCTTCGTATACTTGAAGATCCTGAATGCTTACTTCTATTTTTTTATTTTCAGAAATTATCTGATTAAGTTCTGACCTTACTCTGGCTTCTTGAAAAGAAAAAATTGAAAAAATAAAAATCAAAATCAAAACAATCAAAAGGCCAGCAGAAATGAAATATATAAAAAGTTTTTCTGTTTTTCTTCTTTCAATTATCTCAGGAGGCAGAAGATTTATTTTAGTCACTTTCAAATCTCCTTAACGCTAAACCGATAGGTATAGCCAAAGATGATTCATCTTCGTTTATAGTTGTATTTTGTAATGACTTTGGAACCTGAACATTGCTTAAAGGTTTCCCTTTTATTGCTTCGGCTTGTAAACCCATTTCAAGATAAGGAAGAAAATTTTTCAATTCTGCCCCTCCACCACTCATAATAATTTTATCAATTCCTTTAAATTGAGCTTGTTGTGCTAAATAATAATCAAAAGATCGCCTAATTTCAGCGACGAATTTATAGCTCTCTTCTTGAAGAATATTTTGTATTTCTTCAGCTCTCTCTTTGTAGTTATCAGCAATACCCTCCATACGGTCTCCCTCTAATGGTGGTAAGCCAATATTTATTTTTAATTCCTCGGCTTCATCAAATGATAAACCTGCGTTTTCAGTGATAACTTTTGTGAAATCATTAGCAGCATAAGCTAGTACTCTTGTAAAGCGAGGTACATTTCGTTCAACTATTATAATATTGGTAATCCCTGCTCCAATATTTATTAAAGCAATTGCTTCAGAAGATTCTTCCTCTTCTTCAGGAATAATTGGAAGAGATTTAAGCAAAGATCTTTCAATAGCAAATGATGTTACATCTATTGCTTCCAATTTCAGGTTTGCTTTTTGAGTTGCTTCAACAAATAAACCGATCATATCTTTTTGAGCCGCAACTAAAAGGACTTCAATCATTCGTTCGTCGTTTTCAGAGGTAAATTCTCCAACAATCTGAAAATCAATAATTGCTTCCTCAACAGGTATGGGTATAAAATCTTGAGCTTGGTACTGAATTGCCCCTTTTAATTCTTCATATGTCATATAAGGTATCTCAATTAATCTTACTACTACCTTTTGATTGGCAACTCCAACAATAACGCTTCTATCAGTAATTGAAGATTTTTTCCAAAGTGAGGTTAGTGCCTTTGAAATTACATCAACATCTGTGATTTCACCTTCATTAATAGCACCATGAGCAATATTTAGATAACCGTATTTAACAACAGAAGGTAATCCGCCAGTTTGTTTTAGTTGAATAGCTCGTAGTGTATTTGTCCCTATATCCAAACCTATAGGGTTTGAAGATTTCCCAAACGGAAGAAGGCCCAAATTAAATATCCTCCTATATATAGTGTTCTAATTCATATTCGACTCTTACTAAGACTATTCCTATATTTCAGCCATTAATTATATATTAACAGACTTAATAACTGCAAATTTTAGCCTAAAAACTATACTAAAATATTTTCGGTAAAAATTTAAAAAAACTTTAATTGAGCTTGTGTTTTGTGTTAAAGAAGTAATCTAAGTATTAATTAATCTCAAAATTAGAATTATTTTTTTTAGGAAAAGAGATTATTATGGAAAAACATGGTTATTGAACAAGAAAACTCTTTAATCTTTAAAGCTCTCGCCATAAAGCTGTAAGGGTTAAACGTTCGGTAGAACCAGGCATATCTTTTGGAATATAGGTTGGTAACTGAGGATTCGTTACTAAATGAGTATTTGGATGATCAAATTGCAGTTCGGCACCGACTATACTTCCTTCTATCAATATATTATTCATAGTTTTTACAACTCCCCCTGCATAAAAGGCACCTTGGACATCACGTGGTCCGTCAGAGTCTAATGGATTGCTTGATTGAGTATGAAAATATATATCTGCCGGTGTAACCAGACCTAAAACGTCATCAGACGGATATTCATCCTTGCTTAATAATTGCCCATAAATATGAATATCTCCATTAGCTACAATTGTACCATTTCCGTCGTAAACGATATCATAATTTTGTTCACCTATATAGACATCTCCATCGACAAATACAGTTCCTCTTACAGTTAATAAAGCGTCTCCTGATGGACCTATATAATTAGGATCCCAGGCAAAGTCACTGCTATCTATACCTGAATAACCAAATTTACTCACTGCACTATTTAAAGTTAGATCAACAGTTCCACTTCCGAGAGGCAGTTTTATGTTTGAATCAGAATCTATAAGTTTATAGTATGTTGGATTTGCATTAATAAACCTGTTCGGGCTGCTTTCTTCAAAAGAATACAATGCTTCACTATAACCTATGAGATTATCTTTCGACTGGATAATCGCATTATTCAAAGACTCTGACATAGTAGTAATGTTAGACTCGGGAAGATTGATTGTAGGGACATTATGTGAATAAGTATCAAGATAGATCCTTTCACTATTTCCACTGATTTCTCCGGATACGTAAACATCTATTGCTTGATCTGATTCTCCTAAATAACTTCCCGCGGAAATCTTTTTAATATCTCCATTTTTTATAAAAAGTGGTCCCTCAGAAAATTTACTTGAGCCAGATATTTCTAGATTTCCTCTTACATAAAATGGCCCTGTCACAGAGGTAGTTCCATTTATACCCCCACCACCTGCTGTTAAAGACTGGTTACTTCCACCAGCGAAATTCATGTCCCAAAAACTAAAATTATAGATAACAACCTGTACAGTTCTTCTATATGAACTGTTTTTTGTGGTCACAGTTCCAACTGAAGTAATCGTCCAGTACCAAGGATTACCTTCATCCTGTTCTGATGTAACTACTGCAGTTCCACGAGACAAATTAACAGTAGTTGTAGTTTCAGTAGATCCAATATTTTTTAGTTCCCAAAGAACTTTATCTAATCCAGCTTCAGCTACGTTTAAAGCAACTGTATTATTTTTTGCAACTTCTGATAAACTTAAATCACTTTGGGTAACAGCGAAAACTCCTATAGCCAGAACAAAAAGAACCGAGGCAATACCCACAGCTGCAAACAGAGCTAAACCCTCTTCATTTTTTAAGCACCTAGAAATTCTTCCTGTAATATTATTCATGGAAGTTTTCTCCTAGTCATAATTCCTGAGATATACTTTGTTTATCAAAACATATTTGTCAGGAGGTTCATATTTATCATAATCTTCAACAATAGTAATCTTGATAGACCTTGTTTGACTTTTAGTTGATTCAGCATAAGCATCTAATTTATCTCCATTAACATTGTAAAATGTAAAAAGAGGTTCATCCCAAGCGTTAACAATAAATTCTCCTAGTTCTTTTGTTACTCCTCCAACTGAATAATATAATTTTCCATGAGTTGAGCTATAATAATAGGTTATAGTTTCATTTTCATTGTCCTTATCATAATCATAAAGAAATGAAAGAGAATTATCGGCAGTTTCATTTATACTTACAGCTTGGCGAATATCCTTAACCATTCTTTCAATATTTCTCCTGCCTTCCATTTGAGCAAGAGAATGATTATTTGTGTTCTTGTGCATGGTCAAGCCGACATCCAGCATATTATATAAAGCGGCTACAACAACAAAAAGAATAGCTACTGTTATGGTTAATTCAACCAATGAAAAACCTTTTTTTTCAATTAATCTTTCTAAGAACATTCTATCCACCAACTTATGGATATGGTGCCTCGCGAACATCGCTACGGCCAACTAAAATATCAGTGCTAAATGCTTCGACGTAGTAATAAAATTGCTTTGTCTTGTTTTGATTAGAATGTATAGCTACAGATGGATTACCAATACTAATTTCACAGCTAGCCGTAACATCAGTAAAAGGGCCACTGTATGATTCTGATTGATAGACTTTATAAATATCTGCATAATCAGGACCATTAAAGAATAGTGTATATTGTGCTTTGGTCTGGGTTAGGAGTTTTTCAATCTTATAGAGATCAACATAGGCAAGTTGACCCCCTTCAATTTGAGTCTTATCGGTTACAATGTTGCTATCAGGTTCACTTGTTAAATTCCTTGGTTCCATTCCAACAGCTTCGATATAAAAATCATAGTAAGTATTAATTTCAAGTCCAGTAACTAAATAGCTTCCTACGCTTACTTCTACAGGATTTGAACCTAATGCGTTCCAGGTAGCTTCTTCTGACTTCTTGAAATAAATATTATATTTATGGCTTGAGTCAGTACCATCCCGAGCTAGCGTCCAATTCAAAGCAATTGAAGTATTTGTTGAAAAACCTGTCGATAATGTAGTACTTGGATTTTCAAAAAAAGGTGGATAATTATCAATTATTACATAACGAACGCGGAAATCATTTTTTCCTAAATTGTCATAAGCTTCTGTTCTGATCTCTCTTATTCCATCAGGATACTTTGGTTGTCCTGCATTTTCAGTACTTTCATCTGCAGTTATCAATGCAGTAGTATCCCAATTAGATGAAGCTGTAGCCGGAGATATGCCAAAAGGTCCATGATTACTTATTCTTCTACCCGAACAATAAAAAGAAATTGTATCTATGGTTCCGTCACTATCTTCGGCTGTTGCTTTCAATAATACTGTACCGTAAATAACTTGCATGTTATAAGGGCTTTCATAATCCCACTCAATGACTGGAGGCGCAGTTTCATGTTCTTTTTCTCTAATATTTGTTGTAACAGTTAAATTTGCTGAACCATCATCTTTATCCCATGTTATAACCATTGTTAATCTTTTATAGTCATATACATTAGTATCTTCAGAACCAGTTCCATCCTTGGGGTCATCCACCCATACTACATTATAGGTTATCGTTACAGGGATATTACCTGTTAAAGTGGCATCTTCTGAAGGCGGCAATTCGCCAGCTGGTGTCCCTCCGGTACCACCAACTATTCCAATTTTTTCATATGCTAAACCTCTAATTTCTTCAACTTTTTTATTAGCAAACTCAGTTGCTATGGTATGATTTTTTGCCATAGTTGCAGCTTTTACGGCCGATACAAATAGACCAATTATAGCTAATAGCGATAAAGACATTATGAAAGTAGCGATCGATATTTCAACTAAGGTTACACCTTTATCATTACGAATATTATTAGGCATAATTTACTCCGACAAACATTCTTTTTATACTATTTTTATCGGCATAATTCAGCCTAAAGTTAAATTGAAATTATGTTCTTACAGGGGATATTTCTAATCAACTAATTAGATTTATATATGCTTGAGCAATCTTTTGACCCCAAAATAAAGTAATAAATGCAGCAATCGATAAAAAAGGGCCGAAGGGAATTAAATCTTTCCTGCTCTTTTTTTTAGTCAATATCATTAAAATACCAGTTAATGCTCCTATAAAAAATGCTAAAAACAAGACTTCTATGATTAAAAAACCAATAAAGAAGCCTATAAATGCAGAAAGTTTAATATCACCTCCACCCATTCCGCCCGGCCAAAGCAAGGCTAATAATAATATAAAAAATCCGCCAATTAAACCACCACTGATTGATTGAATAATTTCAGTTGGTTTCAAAATAATAGTAAGACCTATTATTGCAATTATAGCTGGCAATATTACCTTATTTGGGATGACCTGATGTTTTAAATCAATAAAAGAAACTATTATTAGAATTGATAAAAAGAAGATTACAGTAAAAAATTTAAGTGTTAAACCAAAATAGATAAAAGATATTAAAAAGGTAAATCCAGTTAGTAATTCTATTATTGGGTAGGTTATAGATATCTTTTGCTGGCAATATCGGCATTTACCCCTAAGTATTATATAGCTGACAATTGGTATATTGTCATAAAACATAATTTTTTTCTTACATTTTGGACAAAATGAACCGGGATTTATTAATGATTTCTTAACAGGAATACGGTAAATGCAGACATTATAAAAGCTGCCAAATGCAAGTCCGAATATAAATACAGTGACAAAATAAAATATTTTCATTTTCTTTAATAATTTTCATATTATAATATAGAATAAAAGTAACAAAACAAAAAGGGTGACGATTTAATCGCCACCCTTGAATATCCACTACTTTATTATTAATAGGTATGACCTAGTGAAGCATCGGCAATATTATTAGCACAAAGTGCTTGTTCTTGAAAGAACTGATATGCATTCGATGCATCATACGGACATGTTGGAGCTTTTTTCAGGTAAGATGAACCATTTGGTGCACCACCATTAACAAGCTGAGAATTCCAGTTTGCTGTAGTAATTGTTACAACAGCAGGATCACCATCATTATCAGCATGGTATTGCTGAACTGCACCATTAAGAGTTCTAAGGTTAGCCTGACAAGTCCTTCTTTGAGCATTTCTCTTGGCAGCATTAAAGACTGGTACTGCTATTGCTACCAAAATACCAATAATTAATATAACAATCATCAATTCAATAAGGGTAAAACCCTTTTCTTCCTTGTGTAATACTTTTTTTATTCTTGCTAACATTATCTTTCACCTCCTAGAACTTTATTTTCTTCTTTTTGGAGCAACCCCCCTTTATTTAAAAATGCAAGCCTGGTTGTGTCTCAAAACCTCGTCTAGCTTGCATTTTTTTTCAAATCTTGAGGCATCCCGGCTAACTCTCTTGAGCCCCGTGGCTTTGCGTCCCCACCTTACAATGGGTTTGCCTTTTTCTTTATTATCAAAGTTCTTATACTTTTTATCGGTGTCTTTAAATAAACACTTTAATCTTTTTCAACTAGAAGATAATCTCTGCATTTACTGAATAAGGTTGATAATTCCAAACATCGGCATGTATAAGGATATAATAATTCCGCCAATAATAAGACCCATAACAACCAACATTAATGGCTCCAATAATGAAGTTAAAGCATCAACAGTATTTGCAACTTCTTCATCATAGAAATCAGCAATCTTGGTTAGCATCGAATCAAGAGCTCCAGTTTCTTCACCAACTGCAATCATTTGTGTAACCATAGGTGGAAAAACATGGCTCTCCTCCAATGGTTTAGCAATTGTTTCACCTTCCTTGATGCTTGAACGTGTGCCCTTTACGGCATCTTCGATAACGGCATTTCCAGCTGTATCACCAGTAATATCTAGCGCCTGAAGTATTGGGACTCCAGATGAAACCAAAGTACCTAAAGTTCTAGTAAACTTGGCGATAGATATCTTTCTGATTAAAGAACCAAATACTGGTAATTTCAATTTTAATCTATCTAATGTCATACGCCCTGTTTCTGTTGACTTCCATGATTTATAACCAATTACAATTCCTATAATCGCAGCTATCATCAGCCACCAAAAACCCCTAACAAAATTACTTAAAAAAAGTAGGATTTTTGTTGGAAGTGGTAAGTTTCCACCTAAATCTTCAAACATTCCAACGAACATCGGAACAATAAAAGTGATCATAACAAATAAAATAAGCATGGAAAAACTAAACATTGCAATCGGATATGACATTGCTGATTTTATTTTTGCTTTTAATCCCGCTTCTTTTTCAAAATGTTCAGCAACTCTTAAAAGAACTTCATCTAATACACCGCCTGCTTCACCGGCTCTTACCATATTAATAAATATTGTTGGGAAAATCTTATTTTTACCCATTGCTTCCGATAGAGACAAACCACCCTCAACATCTTTTTGTAATGTATTTATAATTTCTGCAAGAGTTGAATTTTCTGCTTGATCAGCTAAAATACCTAAACATTTAGTTAAAGAAAGGCCAGAATTAATCATTGTTGCAAACTGGCGACTAAATACTGTTAAATCTTTTGACTTAACTCTTTTCTTTAAAAATCCAAGATTTATTTCAGCACCCGCACCTGCTTTCGAAGAAACATTAACAATGGTGTAACCCATTTGTTTAAGTTTTCCGATGACCATAGCTTCGCTATCGCCTTCGATATTACCATTGAGAATCTTTCCAGTTTTATCTTTTACTTTATATACATAAGACTGCGCCATTTTTTATTTCTCCCTATATGTTTAAATTGCCTTTCCAAGAATTTGCCTAAGATCATGTTGATCAACAGCTCTAGATAAAGCTGTTTCTAATGTAATTTGACCTCTTCTGTACAGATCTGCTAATGCCTGATCCATAGTAATCATCCCGTGTTTTTGACCAGTCTGCATAGCTGTATAAATTTGATGGGTTTTACTTTCCCTTATCATATTTCTAATACCTGGTGTCGGTATCATAACTTCTACAGAAACAATCCTGCCTGTTCCATCTCTAGTTCTTAATAATTGCTGGGCTATTATACCTTGTAATGCACCGGCAAGCTGAACTCGGATTTGTTGCTGTTGATATGGAGGAAATACATCAATTATTCTATCAATTGTTTGTGGGGCATCCTGTGTATGCAAGGTAGCAAATACAAGGTGTCCTGTTTCTGCTGCTGTCAAGGCAGCTTGAATTGTTTCTATGTCACGCATCTCGCCAATAAGAATTACATCAGGGTCTTGTCTCAATATATACTTTAATGCACTAGCAAAAGACTTAGTATCTGTTCCAACTTCACGTTGATTGACAATTGATTTTTTATGATTATGTAAAAATTCAATGGGATCTTCGATGGTAATAATATGATTTGTTTTTTCCGAATTAATAATATCAATCAATGCTGCCAATGTTGTAGATTTACCACTGCCAGTCGGCCCAGTTACTAATATAAATCCCCTAGGTTTTTTAGTTAATGCTTCTAAAGCTGGTGGTAAACCTAATTCTTGCAAAGATTTTATTTCTACAGGAATAAGCCGAAAAGCAGCTCCAACACTATTACGCTGATAGTATGCGTTTACCCTAAATCGAGCTTTTGCAGGAACAGAGTATGAAAAATCAAATTCCCAATTCCTTTCAAGCTGTTCTCTTTGCTCTTGCGTTAAAACACTATAAAGTAGTTCCTTTGTATCCTTTGGCATAAGCTTTGGGTAATCCATTTGGAAAAGTTCGCCATTTGATCTTATTATCGGAGGGACCCCAACAGTTAAGTGTAAATCTGATGCTTCCCGACGAAGAACCTCAACTAAAATTTCATTTAAATCTAACAATTTACGACCTCCTTCTTTAAACTAGTTTTGGTATCGGCATTGTTAAAAAAAATCTTAATAATTATTTCCGCTTATATTTTTTATTAGACAATTACTCTCATTACCTCTTCTAATGATGTAATTCCTTGAAGAACTTTTTCTAATCCATCCTCTCTTAAAACAACCAATCCTTCTTTTAAAGCTTGCTTCTTTATCTTGTCTGTACTGGCTCGTGCAACTGTCAATTTTTCAATTTGTGGACTCATTGGCATAACTTCATAAATTCCAACTCTCCCCTTATATCCGGTATCATTACATTTTGTGCAACCTTTTGGATTATAAATTGTTGGAATGTCATCTCCTTTTTTTATCTTTAATCCGTACTCTTTAATAACCTTAGAAGTAGGTTTGAAAGGTTCTTTGCAATCTGAACACAGTTTTCTAGCTAACCTTTGTGCTTGAATACAGGATAGGGCTGAAGCTGTTAAAAATGGTTCGATACCCATTTCAGTTAGTCTGGTTATAGCTCCCGGAGCATCATTTGTATGTAAGGTGGAAAAAACCAAATGACCTGTTAAAGCAGCTTCTATAGCAATTTGTGCAGTTTCATGATCTCTTATCTCCCCTACCATTACAATATCAGGAGACGCGCGTAGAATAGACCGTAATCCTCTAGAGAAAGATAGGCCAGCCCTGGCATTAATTTGTACTTGGTTTATTCCAGGTAAGCGGTATTCAACTGGGTCTTCAATTGTTACTATGTTTTTATCTTCGGTATTTAAAACATTTAATGTTGCATATAGAGTGGTGGACTTACCGCTTCCAGTTGGCCCAGTAATAAAAATTGCACCATAGGGTTGCATAAATGCATTCCTGAACTTATCTAGTGATTCTTTTAAAAAACCTAAATCATTAAGGTCAAGTAAGATACTTTCTTTTTCTAAGATTCTAAGGACTATCCTTTCCCCATATACAGTCGGTAATGTCGCCACACGAAAATCAACAACTTTTCCAGCTATATTTAAACCGCAGTGACCATCCTGAGGTTTTCTTTTTTCAGCAATATCTAAGCTTGCAATTATTTTAAACCTAGACAGAAGGGCTGGTTGAATCTTTTTCGGCGACTTCATAACTTCGTGTAGAACACCATCTATCCTGTATCTTACTCTGATATCTTTTTCCTGTGGTTCAATATGAATATCTGAAGCTCCTTCTTTAACTGCTCTGGTAATTATTAAATTAGCCAGTTTTACTATTGGTGCATCTTCAGAAATTTCATGAAGCTTGGTCAGTTCATTTTCTTCTTCACCAACATCTAAGTCTTGGAAAGCATCTTCCATTGACTCTGACTTACAATATCTCTCGATAGCACTCAATATCCCGTCTTTTGTTGCCACGACTGATTTAATGTCATAACCGGTAACAATTCTTAGGTCGTCGATTGCCATCATATTTTCAGGATCGGCCATAGCTACTACTAATCTTTCATTATCGAAATCTATTGGTATAGCTATATATTTACGAGCTAAATTATCAGGGACTAAAGCCACAGCGCTGACATTTATTTCATATTCATTTAAATTAACATATGGCAAACCAAGAAGTTCGGCTAACTTGGAAAGAATATCTTCTTGAGTCGCATAACCTTTTTCAACAATTACTTGACTGAAGGGTTTTCCAGTTGCCTGCTGTTCTTCTAATGCACTTACAAGTTGATCTTGGTCAATTACTTTAGATTCCAGAAGTATTTCACCGAAACTCTGACCAGCAGCAGTCAAATTAAAAACCTCACTTATAAAGATTTTTTTCATTTAACACATCGGCATTTTTGAAAAAAACGTTTAGAGTACTTAGAGGCTTTTCTTTACTCTAAACTTAGGAAGGATAAGATTTTTTTAAAATCTCGAAATGCTTATTATGATAGCGGCGTATTATCCTACGAGATTGCATATCTTTTATATCAGGTCCACTAAACATATGATTAGCTAGTGCTTTATAAGTCAAATACTGTTTAGTACCAGGTTCAATCTTAATCATTGAACCATCACTAAAATATAATTCTACCGGGCGTTGTTTCTTCTTAGCTCTTTTTCTGCGCCGATATATAATAAAAGTGATAAAAAAAACGATTACTATAATTAAAGAAAATAATAGAAAATATTTAAATATCAGAATATCCTGCATAATATTACCGTTTCTTTAATTTCTCCTTTTCATCAGTTTGATCGAGGATTAAATATAAAAGGCAAAGTAAAGCATCTTTAACATTTTCCTTTTCAAAAGAATTGCATTCAACAACAGGGATTTTCTGTTCAACAGTTAGCTTCTTTCTTAATATTTCCTCATTGATAGATCCATCAGCCATATCTTTTTTATTTAGAGCAATAATGTATGGTACATCAGATAGTTTTTTAAAGAATTCCAGTATTGTTTTAGCTTCTTTAATAGATTCTTTTCGTGAAACATCTATCATTAAGATATACCCTAGCATCCCTTCAGATAATGTTTCCCACATAAAGTCAAATCTTTCCTGCCCAGGGGTACCGAATAAATATAGAGCTAATTTTTCATCTATTGTAATCTTTCCAAAATCCATTGCAACAGTAGTTTCTGGCTTCAATGATTTGGTATGGTCAGTAATATCCCTCTCAGTGGAAACAACTGAAATTTCACTTATAGTCTTTATAAATGTTGTCTTTCCTGCGTTAAATGGTCCAGTAATAAGTATCTTTACAGTCTGCATAGTTACCTTATATTTTTTTGACACTATTAATAATCCTTAAGACAGTATCCTTTGTTATATCTCCCTTTTCAGCCTTTGGTTTTCCCCCTTTTGTTTCGCTCTTTTCTTTCTTTTTATCATCAATAGTCTGTTTTTTCTTTTGTTTAGCTTCAGATTTTTTAGCACCTGTCAATGATGTAAGTTCTTCGGTTAAAGCAAATCTCACACCAGCAGGAAAACGCTTGGCATCTTTCAGAGATTGCTCGGTAATCTTTTTTTTCTTATGTCCTTCTTCTTTTTTCTCTTCTTTTTTAACCGGCTCTTTTTCTTCTTTATCTATCTTTCCAATCTTTGGTATTGAAGGCTCTTCCTTGATAGGTTCTTCTTCAAGCTCAATTTTTATCTCCTCTTTTTCCTCATGCTCTTCAGCTAATTCTACGGCTTCATCATCTTCAATTTTTATTGAGTCTATTTGTTCTTTTCCATCAATAACTTCAACTTTCTTTTCTTTCTTAGGTTTCTTCTTTTCATAAATTTCTTTCTTATCCTCTTCGTCTACCAACCCTTCTGTAAAATCAGAATCTACTTCAAGGCCTTTTGAGGTTAGATCTTTTAGCAATTTCTTAATCTGCTGTTGTCTAGATTTATCCTCAGTTTTTATACTTTTCGTACTTTCTTCTTTTTTAATCTTTGCTTTAGCTATTTCTGGAGTTGGTTCTTCCTTAGTCTCTTGTTTTTCTAAAAGTTCCTGAGATCTCTTTTCTAAGGATTCGATAGAATATTTATCTTCTTCTTCAATTTTAATTATCTTTTCAGTATCTTCTTCAGTTTCAAGTACTTCTTCTGCCTCTTCTTCAACTTCACCTTGCTCTGCTTCTATCTCTTCTTCAGCTGTTTCAACTTCTTCCTCAGCGGTTTCCATCTCTTCAATTTCTTCTGCCTCTTCAAGTAAGCCGGCTGAATACATACCATAAATAATTCGGCAAATTTCAAAGTCGTTAAGACCAGTAATATCAATTAAATCCTTGATTGTTTTTTGTCCATCAAGAAGACAGATTATTTTCCATTCCATTGGTTTCAGGCTAATCTCAAAAGTCCCTTCTCCTGGGCCTGAAGCCATATTAAAAACCATTTCTAATGAATGAATTTTTTGAACTATTCTATTCCATTCTTCAAGACGGCGAGCGCCTTCCATGATAATATTTTCAACTGAAACAGAAAGGCCGATGTCTTCCTCAGAAGGAATTTCTCCAGCTCTAAAGTTAAATTCTCCCTCTTGCCATCTGAATAGATCAAAAATTGTATCTTGAATCTGTTCTTGCACAAATGTTGACAACACATTTTCAGTTATGTATTTCTTTTCGATTAGAATCTGTCCAAGACGCCGTTTTTGTTTCTCTTCTTTTTGTTGTTTTACTGATTTTTTTAGTTGTTCATTGGTAATTTTTTCTGAGTTAACAAGTCTTTTACCAAGAGACTCTTGATGCCAGTTTGATATGGCAAAAAAAACTTCACCATCTTTAAAATAAACATGCCCCTCTGTATCATCACGTACAATATCCAGAGAGCCAGTTTTTTTACTTAAACTTATTAATTGAAATATATCCGGGAGACTAAAGTCTCTTAAATTACCAGCTAATGCCATTTGTTACCATCGAATTATAAAATTTCGGATATCTCCTTTGCTGCATGTTTCATGTCATAAAATATTAAACCTAACTTTGCACCTTTACCTGCAAGTGCTGTTAAAACAGCATTAGGTCCTGAGGACATTAAAAAAACGAATCCGTTTTCACCCTCGACAAATACTTGAGTAAGTTTCCCCCTCCCCAGTTCATTTGCTGTTCTATCTCCAAGACTTAGTATAGCTGCAGACATAGCAGCAACTCTTTCTTCTTGCATATGACTTGGGAGTGCCGAAGCTACCATAAGTCCATCAGGGCTAACCAGGGCAGCCGCTTCTATTTCAGGAGAATTCTGAAGTAAATCACCTAAGGCAGTTGTTAGCTTTTCTGCCCTGCTTTGATGTCTTACCCTATCGCCCTTGGAAGATGAATCTATATTTTCATAGTCTTCCATTCTTTTCCTCCTTTTAACGATCTATCAAAGATTTCTGTTTATTATCAAAACAATAACCTATTTAGTCAATGAATTAAACAGTTACTCTTAATATTTCTTCAATTGATGTATGTCCTTTTAATGCTTTAAGAATTCCATCTTCCCTAAGGGTTCTCATGCCTTCTTTTATTGCTTGATTTGAGATATCGTCACCTGTTGCTCTGTCAACACATAGTTTTTCTATCTCCTCACTTACTAAAAGGAGCTCAAATAATCCCAGTCGGCCTTTATATCCAGTATCATTGCAGGCTCTACAACCCTCTGCCTTAAATAAAGTTGGCGGTTTACCTTTCTTTTTAGGAAGGTTATATTTTTCTATAATATCTTTTTCAGGATTATATTCTTTTTTGCATTCTGGACATAACCTTCTGGCCAACCTTTGAGCTAAAACACTATCAACAGCTGAAGCAGTTAAAAATGGTTCAATCCCCATTTCGGTCAGGCGGGTTAAAGTTGACGCTGAGTCGTTTGTATGTAGAGTTGACAATACTAAATGGCCGGTTAAAGCTGATTCAATAGAAATCTGAGCTGTTTCCTTATCTCTGATCTCTCCTATCATTACTATATCAGGATCATTTCTTAAAATAGACCTTAAACCGGCAGCAAATGTCATTCCTGCTTTTTCACTTACTTGAACCTGATTACAGCCTGCAAGCCTGTATTCAACTGGATCTTCAACAGTAATTATATTCTTTTCTATAGAATTAATGACATTTAAAACCGCATATAGAGTAGTAGTTTTGCCACATCCTGTTGGTCCTGTAACCATAATTGCTCCATATGGTTTATTAAATGATTTTGAAAAAATTTCTAGGCTGTCTTGTTCAAGCCCAAGGTCTTCAAGAGATATTAGTATACTTTCTTTCTCCAGTAATCTTAAAACAATTTTTTCCCCGTGGATTGTTGGTAATGTTGCAACTCGAAAATCTATTGCTTTACCATCAATTACCAATCCGAACCTGCCGTCTTGTGGTAACCTTTTTTCAGCAATATCCAATTTTGAAAGAATTTTAATTCTTGAAATTACTCCGTTTTGAACTTTTTTTGGTGAACGCATTACTTCGTGTAAAACACCGTCAATCCTAAAACGAATTCTGACATCTTTCTCCTGAGGTTCAATATGAACGTCGTTTGCTCTTGTTCTCACAGACTCCGAGATAATCAAGTTAACTAATTTTACAACTGGGGCATTTTCACTTTCTGCCTCTTCTTCTTCAAGCGCTTCTGAAACTTCAAATTCATCTAGGCCTTCGACCATTTGTTCAACTGTCTGGTCCATTCCGCAATACTCATCAATAGCATGGTCTATAATTGAACTACTTGAAACAACCGGTTTTATGTCATAACCAGTCATAACTCTTAAATCATCGATTGCCAGCACATTTGCTGGATCGGCCATAGCAACTATCATCGTTTCATCCTCAAACTTGACAGGAATTAAATTATACTTACGAGCGATTTCCTCAGATATAATCGTCGCCGCATTAGGGTCTATCTCATTTTCATTTAAATCAATATATTCGAGATTCATCTTCTCAGCAATAGCTTTATAAATATCTTCTTCACTTACCATTTTTAACTCAACTAGCCTATGAGCTAAAGATTTTACACCCGAGGAATCAAAAGCTTCGAGAAGCTGTTCTTCATTCACTAAACCTTTATCAAGCAATAACTTACCCATCCTGCTATTTTTTATAAGTTCTTTTTTCTTTTCTATATCAATATTATTCTCTTCAGGCAATTTAATTGGCTCCCTTAATCTCTTCGATTATAGCTTTTTTCATAACTTCAATCGGGGCATCTATATTTGTCCAAATTTTAAAAGCAGCAGCTCCTTGATAAATAAGCATATCTAGGCCGTTAGCTGTTTTTGCTCCTCTTTCTTTTGCCCTTTTTAAGAACTCGGTCTGTAATGGTTTATAAATAAGATCGATAACATAATGATTTTCGGTAAAATTATTAAAGGAAAAAGGTATTTCCTTTTCATTATCGTACATTCCAATCGGTGTAGCATTTACAATCATGTCAACGTTTTTAAAATACTGATTAATTGACTTATCTAATGAAACTACTTTAGATTCACATTTAGAAAAATGGTTATCTAAAATCTCTTTTATGTCATTGGCATGCTCAAATGTTCTGTTGGCTATAATAATAGACTTTGCCCCTTCCATTGCTAAACTTACTGCGACTGCTCTAGCTGCACCTCCCGCACCAATAAGTAGAATTTTTTTGTCTTCTGATATAAACTTAAACCCCTCTGTAATTGCATCTATAAATCCTCTTCCATCTGTGTTATAACCGACTATTTTATCCTCAATGTAATGGATAGTATTCACTGCTCCGACTAAATTTGCATAATGGGCAATTTCATCTAAATATGGTATTACTTTCTTTTTATAAGGCATGGTAACATTAAGTCCTATTACCCCTATTGCTTTAAAGCCTTTTAAAGCATCCTTTAAATCTTCTTCTTTAACAGTAAAAGGCATATAGAACCAATCAAGGCCGACATCTGCAAAAGCTTTATTGTGCATAATAGGTGAGAGCGAATGAGTAAGTGGATATCCTATTATTCCGCAAAGTTTTTGTTTTATCTTAGTCATTTTTTAAAACCTTATCTCAAAACTTGCATATTCTTTTATTTCTTGCTCGGTTAAATCACTGATTTTTTTAACCTCTGACATTTGCGGTCCAACTTCAAGACTTGATAAAAAATAATTAATCTCTACTTCATCTCCCTCGACTTCAACTTCAACCCTTCCGTCATTTGTATTTTTAACATATCCCTTTAAGTTATTTTTGTTTGCATGACGCATTGCATAATATCTAAACCCAACACCCTGGACTATTCCATTAACATAAAAATGCACATTTTTAATGGCCATTTCCATCAATCTTATACTTTCTATTTCTAATCTTGATAATAAATCGCTCAATAATCCTTAACGCTTTGGTATGTATAAGGTCAACATCACTTAAAGGCTCAACAAGTACAGTTGTCATTCCTGCTAAATTTCCTCCAAGTACGTCAGTAAAAATTTGATCGCCAATTACTGCTGTTTCCTCCGGGCAACTATCAAGTATTTTCAAGCCTTTTTTAAAAGCCATACTAAATGGTTTAATAGCGCTAGAAACTAATGGCAAGTTTAATTCATCGGCAATAACCTTTACCCTTTTATGTACATTATTTGAAATAATACAAATTTTCATATCATGCTCCTGTGCTTTTATTACCCATTTCTTCAGTAAAGGATTAGTTTTATCATGATCACGAGGAATCATCGTGTTGTCTAAATCTACTATCAAAGCACAGATTCCAATATTTGTTAATTTCTCAAAGTTCAAATCAAATATCGAATCATTTATTAAATCAGGATATAACATTTTAAATAGCAACTTTTTTCACACTTTTCCTTACCTAAAAATTATTTTACTATCCTTTTTCTTAGTATAGACCACTTAGGAAAAACTTTGTCATTAAGTCGGACATTCATGTTTGGGTTGGCAGTATTTATCTCTTTTCCAGTATCAACAAGTTGAATTTTTTCAACTCTTAATAATTCTAGCTCACCGGTAGGCCAAAATACTTCAATGAAATCGCCTTTTTTAAAACAATTCCTTACATTTATAACATCATCTGCGTTTTGATCTGCCAGTCCTATAAATTCAACACTTTGACTTATAGCTCTTTTTTTAAAGTCTTCCATAGCTCCATCTTTAGCAATAAATCCTTCTGTGTATCCTCGCCTATTTATTTTTTCAAGTTCTTCAATAAATTCTGGCCTCACCTCTACCTTATCTTTATTATTAAAAAAATTATCTATAAACCGTCGATACGTACCAACTGCAGTTGTCAGGTAATGTAGGCTTTTATTTCTCCCTTCAATTTTAAAACTATCAATTCCTGACTTTATTAATTCCGGTATTCTTCTTATTAAACAAAGATCTTTTGAATTAAATAAGTAAATTCCCTCATCTGTTTCTTCTACTTTACAAAAAATACCGGGTCTCATTTCTTCAAGCAAATAGTATTTCCAACGGCAGCTTTGAGCACAATCTCCTCTATTTGCATTCCTTCCAGTAAAATAGTTACTGATAAGGCATCTGCCCGAATATGCTATGCACATTGCTCCATGTATGAATATTTCTGTCTCTATATCGACATTTTGAGTAATTACCTTTACATCATCAAGTGATAATTCACGAGCTAAAGTTAGCCTTTTTATCTTTAGGCTTTGCCAAAATTTTGCTGCTTGTATATTCATTACATTTGATTGAACACTAAGGTGAATTGGAATCTCTGGAGCATTTTCCATAGCTAATTTCAAAATACCTGGGTCGCTAACTATTAAGGCGTCGAGCTTTATCTTTTTTAGCTCTTTTAAATATCTGACTAAATCTTTAATATCATCATTAAAAGCAAAGATATTCAAGGCAAGATAAATATTTTTATCATTTCTATGTGCTATTTTAACAGCTTCTTTTACTTGAGATAAGTTAAAGTTATCCGCGGCTGCTCGCAGGCTATATTCAAAACTTCCTATATATACCGCATCTGCGCCATAAGCAATAGCATATTCAAGTTTTTCCAGATTACCTGCCGGTGCCAGAAGTTCCGGTTTTTTCATAAATTCTCCATAAGACAGAATAAACACCTATTTATTATTATACTTTTGTTTAGCTTCTAAAAATTCTTTATAACTTGACGTAAAAAAGTGTTTATCATCTTTGGTTAGAACATAATAGAGGTAATCTGATTTTTCTGGATTTAAAGCTGCATTTAATGAGGGCAAACCCGGATTTGATATAGGCCCGGGCGGTAAACCTTTGTTTATATAGGTATTGTAAGGCGAGTTGATTTTCAAATCTTCATTTGTCAGTTTTTCTTTCCAGGCGGGTAAAGAATACTGAACTGTAGCACAAATTTGAAGAAACATTTTCTTTTTCAGCCGGTTATAAATTACAGCAGAAACTTTTGGCCTTTCTTCTTCAACCTTTGCTTCTTTTTCAATTAATGAAGCAATAATTATGACATCGTGATAACTAATTTTTAATTTCTCTATATTCTTCCAAGGTAGATTTTTGGTTTGAATTTCGTATTGCTCCAGCATATCTTGAATTAAATCTTCCTCACTGGTTGTCTCCTTTACCAAATAAGTCCGGGGAAATAAATATCCCTCTAATGAATTGCCAGGTAAATGAGATAAAAACTTATATTTACTCTTAAATTTGCTTGCTTCACTATTAGCTATTTTATAAAAAAGATCTTTGTCCAAAGGAGTCCTGCTTCCCACCCTATCTGCAATTTGTTTCAATAAAAAACCCTCGGGAACAGGAAGACTATAAAATTTCTCTTCTGGGCCTTTAATTAATGTTTCAATAGCTTCCTGATTAGACATATTTTTTTTCATAAGATAGCGGCCAGCCTGTAATTTGCTACTTGCATCTTTAAGATAAATTTGAATTTTAAATGCAGTTATACTTGATATTACTCCTTCTTTTTTTAGCAAGGCAGCAATTTCTGAGGTGCTCATTCCAGGATTAATATTTACCTGAACTTTTTCATTTTGATTCTCTTCTATATTAAGCCTACCAAAATCAGAAAATAGTATTACTAAAACAAGCAAAATTAATACAATAAATATAACAGGAAAAATTAATATTATTTTCTTTCTAATCCTATTCAATTCCTTTCTTGATTCTTTTATATTTTAAATAACTATCTAAAATAATTGCCGCTGTAATCTTATCAATTACTTTTTTTCTGTTCTTTCTTGATATATCTGCATCAATAAGAACTTTTTCTGCTTCAACTGTACTTAATCTTTCATCCCATTTCTTGACCGGGATAGAAAGATTTTTTTGAAGAAAATCAATAAAATCAAGGGCTGATTTTGCTTGAGAGTTTTCAGCACCTTGCAAAGAAAAGGGAACTCCTACTATAATTTCTTGTACATTTTCCTTTTTGATAATCTTTTTAATCTCAAGCAGATCACTTTCCGGGTTAGAGCTCTCTATGACTGAATATGCGCTAGCGGTAATTTCAAATTTATCAGATAAAGCTAGCCCGATTCTTTTTGTGCCAATATCAATGGCAAGAATTCTCAATTATCATCACCGGTAAAAAATTCAATAATATATTCTTTCCCTTTCGAAAGAGCTTCATCTATTTTCTCAATTTTTCGTCCACCAGCTTGAGCAAGGTCATTCTTGCCTCCGCCTCCACCGCCGACAAGCGGGGCAACATTTTGTATCAATTCTTTAGAGCTGAAGCCTTTACCGGCTATATCCTTTGTTGCTGCAGCAATTAGTAGAACTTTACCATTGGTAATCGAGCCAAGTAAAACCACGCAGCTTTTAGTTTCATCTCTGATTAAATCAGTATAATACCTTAATTCTTCCATATCCGAAGCATCTATTTTGGCCACCACAACCTTGTAACCGTTTATTTCCACAATATCTTTCAATAATTTACTTAAATCATCCTTTATCTGCTTTGATTGCATTTTACTAATCTTTTGTTTTGTATCTTTTAATTCATCCACTAAAGAATCAATTTTTTCAGGAATTTGTTCTAGATTGGTTTCAAGTCTAGATTCAATTTTCTTAATTATATTTTCTTTATCGTTTATAATTTCAATGGCTTTTCGAGATGTGACCGCTTCAATTCTTCTTAAGTTAGACCCAATAGAAGTTTCAGAGGAAATTTTAAATAATCCTATAACCCCTGTTGAAACAACGTGAGTTCCGCCACATAACTCCTTATGAAAATTTCCAGATTCAACAACTCTGACATATTCATCATACTTCTCGCCAAACAGGGCAATTGCTCCTATATCACGTGCATAGTCTTGAGTAGTAATAAAACATCTCACTGGGTGGTTTTCAATAATCTTCTGGTTAACAAGATTTTCGACTTTTTTTATCTCATCATCATTCATAGCTTGAAAATGTGAAAAGTCAAAACGCAGATGATCGTGCCCGACAAAAGAACCAGCTTGCTTTACATGAGAACCAAGAACTAATCTCAATGCCCAATGCAATAAATGTGTTGCCGTATGATTTCTGGCAATTAATTGCCTGCGTCTAATTTCAATTATGGCTTTAGCAGAATTTGTTTTTTCAATACTGCCTTTGGTTACTCTACCCATATGTAGGATCAATCCCTCTATTTGCTCTTGAGTATCTAAAACCTCGAATTCCCCAGACTCGGTCTTAATTAATCCTTTATCAGCAATTTGACCTCCTTTTTCTGCATAAAAAGGAGTTTTTTCTAAAACGATTTCACCCTCATCATTTTTCTTAAGTTGATCACATAGCTTTCCATTTTTGATAATCGCATAAATTTTTGTTTGCGTCTCTTCTTCTTCATAACCACTAAACTCAGACTTGGGTAGTTTTTTCGCTAAATCTGAGTATAGTTTCTCTTTAACTTCCCAGCCTGATTCTTGCCAGGCCGATCTACCTGTTTTTCTCTGCTTTTCCATCAATTTCTCATATTCTTCTTTTTTAATTTTTAGTCCACTTTCAGAAGCTATCTCTTCAGTAAGTTCTAGTGGAAAACCATAAGTATCATACAGTTTAAATGCCGTTTCACCAGATAATTCTTTCTTATTTTCTTTAGCTAATTCAGATATATTTTTTTCTATTAACCTTAAGCCCTGGCGTAATGTTTGATTAAAGCGCTCTTCTTCGCTCTGTACTATCTTAAGAATAAAATCTTTATTCTCAATTATTTCAGGATAGACAGAACCCATTGATTCCATCACAGTTTCAACCATAGTTTTAAGAAAAGGCTTATCAACTCCTATAATCTTTCCGTGTCTAATTGTTCTCCTGAGAAGCCTCCTTAAAATATACCCTCTGCCATCGTTTGTGGGAATAACTCCGTCTCCAATTAAAAACGTTATAGCTCTAGAATGATCAGCAATTATCCTCATTGAGGTTTTATATTTATCCTCTTTTTCATACTCTTGGCCAGATAATTCAACCAAATTTTCTATTAAAGGCCATATAATATCTGTCTCAAAATTTGTGTTTGAATTCTGGAGAAGCGAAGCAAGCCTTTCTAATCCCATTCCGGTATCTATTCCTTTTTTCGGCAATGGATTTAATTTACCGTTTTCGTCCCGGTCGTACTGCATAAATACTAAATTCCAGACTTCTAAAAATCGATCACAATCACAACCAACACTACAATTTGAACTGCACGCCCGCTCTTTCCCAAAGTCAAAAATTATTTCTGAGCAAGGCCCGCAAGGACCGGTTGGTCCGGCTGCCCAAAAATTATCATCTTCACCAAGGCGGACTATCTTATTTGAGGAAATTCCAGCTTCATTCTGCCATATTTCAGCAGCTTCATCGTCATCATTATAAATAGTTATCCAAAGTTTTTCTGGATCAAGTTTATATTCATCCACAAGCAATTCCCAGCACCAAGGAATAGCTTTTTCTTTAAAATAATCCCCAAATGAAAAATTACCAAGCATTTCAAAAAAAGTTAGATGCCTAGCGGTTTTACCAACGTTATCAATGTCAGTAGTCCTAACACATTTTTGAGCAGAAGCAGCTCTATTATAATCAGCTTTTTGGTTACCCAAAAAAATCGGTTTAAACTGAACCATGCCCGCACCTGTCAGGAGCATTGTTGGATCATTGGGTATCAAAGAAGAACTTTTTACTATAGTATGATCTCTTTTTTTAAAAAATGATAAAAAATTATCTCTTATCTCCTGGTGTTTCATCTTTTATATTATCCTCCTGATAATAAGGAGATTTTTCTATGTAGTACATCATAACAGCTTTTCCGGCTGCCGTTATTGGAATAGCTAGGAGCATTCCGAGAATTCCCCAAATTATTCCGCCTACCATAAGAGCGAAGACTATTAAAGCCGGGTGTAAGTCCATTTGCTTTTTCATAATATTAGGTGAAATAAGAAAACTGTCAACTTGTTGAATAATTATCATTACTATTATTACCCATAAAGCTAAAATAGGCTTCTCAAAAAAGGCGATTATTATAGCTGGTATTGCCCCTATTATAGGGCCTAAATAAGGAACAATATTAGCAATACCGCCAATCATTCCTATTATCAATGCATAATCGATTCCCAGTATATAAAGTCCAATAGTCATAAGAAAACCGACTATTAAGGCAACAAAAATCTGGCCTTTTAAGTAATTTGAAATAACCTCATCAATCTTGGTAATACCAGTAGTTACTTCTTCTCGGTAACGCATGGGTATTAAATTACGGATATTCAACCTAATTTGTTCATAATCCTTCAATATATAAAAAGCTAAAATCGGAGCGATTACAATATTAAAAAAGCTAGATACAACATTAGCTGTATATCCGGGTATACGTCCAAAAAAAGCTAGCCCGGGCTCTTTTAACCTATCCAATAAATCCGCTAGTAATTTCTTTAGGTCAAAGGGTAAATGCATCTTACCAATTTCTTTTAAATAAAGTAGAGCCTTTTTTTCAATTAGTTCAATATAAGTTGGAATTGATGAAATCAAACCTCGAAATTGATCAATAATTATCGGAATAATATAGATTAAGAATAGAGAAACAATAAAAATGAATAATAAATAGGCTAAAATGACAGCAAATATCCGAGGAATTCCTTTATCTTGAAAAAAATCAACAATCGGTTTAAGAATATAGACTATGGCCAATGCATAGACAAAAGGTGTGATTACAGGTTTTAAGAAATTCAAAAGATAAAATAAAACGATAATCAGGATTAAGGTGCCAACCAGAAACCAAATTCTTCTTTGCCAGATAAGAATATTATCAAAATTTTTACTTGAGGGTTTTTTTGTTGTTGCCATTAAACCTCCTTAAAAATTTGTTTTTTTGATTTACTGCTATTCATTTTCCTTTTGACGTAAGGATTGTATAATCTTTTTCGCTCCAGCAGATAAGCCGGCCAGTTTAACGAATGGAGAGGTAACTATTTCCTGCACCAGTTGAATAGTTAAATTAACTCTCTCACTCACTTTATGAACATCATTTATTATATCAACAGTTTTATCAAGTTCGTCTCCTAATTTTTCTAAAGTTTTTTGCAGCCTTGATAATACAGGAGTTGCTTCTTTTTCCATAAAAATTACAAATCTGTTTATATTTCTCATTGTTATTATCAGATAAATAAGAGCAGCAATAGCAAAAATCCCAAGCATAATAAAAATAGCAATAAAAGTATTTGTTGCTAACGGAGACAAAACCTAGCCTTTCTTCTCGGACCTTTGATTCTTATTTTCTACATTTTTTCTTTTTAACCACTGGCTGACTTTTATTTTCTCTTCACCCTCTGCTGTTGGTTGGTAATAGCGAGCATCCTTTAAGTTTGAAGGCAGGTATTCTTGATCAATGTAATGATTTTCATAGTCATGAGGATAAAGATAACCTTGACCATGGCCAATAAATTTTGCACCCTTATAACTGCTGTCTTTTAATCTATCCGGAACCTCAATAGCATGTTTTTTCTCAACATCATCAAAAGCTTTTTTTATTGCCAGATATGATGAATTACTTTTTGGAGCTAATGCAAGATATATTGTTGCCTGGGCCAAATTTATTCTGGCTTCCGGCAAGCCTACAAAATCAACAGCTTGAGCTGCAGAAACAGCAATATTCAGTGCATTGGAATCAGCAAGTCCTATATCTTCAGATGCAGAAATAATTAATCGTCGGGCAATAATCTTTGGATCTTCACCTGCATAAAGCATTTTACTTAACCAAAAAACTGCTGCATCTGGATCTGAGCCTCTAATGCTCTTAATAAAAGCTGAGATAGTATCATAATGATCGTCTCCTCTTTTATCATAAGCAACATATCTTTTTTGAACAGCTTCTTCAGCCTCATCAATAGAAACATTTCGCTCTTTATTTTTACCTTCTTCTACAGCAATTGCCAAGAATTCCAGAGCATTCAATAATAACCTGGCATCCCCATTAGCTGAATTTAAAAGATGCTCTTTAGCTTTTTTTTCAATCTTTAAATTGTACTTTTTTAATCCTTTTTCTTTATCCGTAAGTGCTCTTGTGTAGATTTGATTAATTTCTTCTTTGTTGAGTGGTTTAAACTGAAATATTCTTGAACGGGATAAAAGTGGCGCATTAACCTCAAAGAAAGGATTTTCAGTAGTTGCCCCTATTAAAGTTATTAATCCTTCTTCAACTGCGGGGAGTAAAGCATCTTGCTGGTTTTTATTAAAACGATGTATTTCATCAATAAAGACAACTGTTCCCAGGTTATCAATAATGTTTCTATCTTTTGCCCCTGAAATAACTCTTCTGACTTCAGCAACATCCGAACTTACTGCGCTAAGTTTTACAAAATGTTTTTTTGTTATATTAGCAATTATTTCTGCTAAAGTTGTCTTACCACTCCCTGGAGGACCCCAAAAAATTGCAGATTGAATCAGGTCTTGCTCAATTGCTCTTCTTAAAATTCTACCCGGGCCAATAATTTCATTTTGGCCAATAAAGTCCTCAATTTTTTTTGGCCGAAGCCTGTAGGCTAAAGGTGCATTTTTTTCGAGATATTCATTAATCTGCTGATCAAATAAATCCATTATTACGACTGACACTTATTTTCAATTATTACTTTAAAGAAAGCTTCTGATGAATCTCATTCTTAAAAGTATCGCGATCTATATAACCGCTATGTTGATATACAATCTTACTTTCCTGGTTTATGAGAAATATTTCTGGTAGATAGTTTACTTCCAGTTCTTTAGCAAGTTTAGATTTTTTTGGATCTTTTTTTGTTGAATCAATATCAATATAAAAGAAGCTTATCTGTTTATAAGTTTCTTTAACATTATCAATCTCAGGTTTTGCTTCATTCCATGTGTAATCACCCTTGAGAAAAAAGACAATAACAAAGGGTCTCTTTTCTGAAACTGCTTTCTTAATAAAATCCGGCATTTCATCGCTTAATTTAAAGTCGCGTGGGATTTTATCCTGTGCTGATGTTGTTGTTGTAGGCACTGGTGGCTGGTCTCCACCGGTTTGATCAGGCTGGGCAGTATTTGATGTGTTTTGATCACTTGCTGGCTGACCTCCACCGCCTCCGCATCCTGAAATAATAATTGCTGAAATTAAAAGCAGTAATAAAAAGAATGTATATCTTCTAGCTGGCAAGTTTATCTCCTTTCAGAGTCAAGCCCCGCCTTGCCGTGGACATATCACATTGTTGAACCCTGTTTGTTCAGGTGGGTACTTTCCTACTAACTTTTTGGTTCCATTATCTGGCATCCAAGCTGCTAATAGAGCTAAGTTCCCTTTGTGAATGTGTTGGCTCACACAATCACAAATGCTCACGTACAAGGCAGAGCTTTTTTTTGATTGTAGCACACAAGAAAAAGCCATTCAATTTACTTTCTTAATCGCAAATGCAACTCTTTAAGTTGCTCGGGCTTAACTAAGTTTGGTGCTTTTGTTAATAAACAAGCTGCAGCTTGTGTTTTCGGGAAAGCAATAACATCCCGAATTGATTTTTTTCTGGTCATAACCATTATCATTCTATCAAGACCAAAAGCTATCCCCCCGTGAGGTGGTGCACCATATTTCAACGCTTCCAATAAAAAACCAAACTTGGATTCAGCTTCCTTGGCTTCAATGCCTAGAATTTTAAATATCTTTCTTTGGAGATCTTGATTGTGAATACGCAAACTTCCTCCACCAATTTCAACTCCGTTTAATATCAAATCATAAGCATAGGCTTTTACTTTAAGCGGGTCTTTTTCCAGAAAAGCTAAGGTATCTTCAGTTGGCCTGGTAAAAGGGTGATGATTTGATTTATATCTTTTTTCTTCAGTGTCATATTCAAAAAGTGGAAAATCTAATATCCAACTCATGTTAAAAGAATCTTCTTTTATTAATTTCAAATCACCTGCTAAATTTGATCTTAATCCACCTAATGCCTCAGCCGCAATTCTTTCTTGGTCAGCAACTATTAAAATCAGGTCTCCGGAATTTGCCTTTGTTTGTTCTATTAACTGCCTAACTTCTTGTTCAGATAAATATTTTGCTACTGGTGATTTAATATCTTGTTGGTTTTTTAGCTGAAGCCAGACTAAACCGCCTGCTCCAAATTCCTTCGAAGTTTCGATCAATTCATCTAACTTTTTTCTGGTAAAAGATATACCTCCCGGAACCACAAGTGCCCTGATAACGCCATCTTTCTCAATGACACCTGAAAAAACTTTAAAAGCAGTCTTGTCAAAAATATCTGTGACATCATTAATTTCTAATTCATATCTCAAATCTGGCTTATCAGATCCATAATTTAACATAGCTTGATCGTATGTTAATCTTGGAAAAGGTAAGTCTATTTCAACCTTTATTAAAGAAAAAATATCTTTAATCATTTCTTCGACTAATGCTAATAAGTCATCGCACTCGATAAATGACATTTCTATATCCACCTGGGTATGCTCCGGTTGCCTGTCGGCCCTCAAGTCTTCGTCCCTAAAGCATCTTGCAATTTGGTAATAACGCTCCAACCCAGCTATCATCAAAAGCTGCTTGAAAAGTTGCGGAGACTGGGGTAACGCATAAAAATGGCCTTGGCTTATCCTTGAAGGAACCAGATAATCTCTAGCACCTTCAGGTGTACTCTTAGTTAATATCGGTGTTTCTACTTCGATAAAATCATTTCTATCTAAAAACTGCCTAACTTTTCCAGTTACCTGATGTCTAAACATAATCGATTCGGCCATAACCGGCCTTCTCAGATCAAGATAACGATATTTCAAACGGATTTTTTCATCAACCGAAACTTCGTCTTCAATCTCGAACGGAGGAGTAAGCGAAGAATTAAGAATTTCCAGTTTTTCAATAAAAACTTCAATCTCGCCGGTTTCTAAATCGGGGTTTACTGTTCCTTTTGGTCTGTGCCTTACTTTTCCCTGTACTTTAAGCACAAATTCATTTCTAACTTTTTCGGCAACCTTAAATGCTTCCGGATTTTCATCCGGGCTTATCACTAACTGAACTAAACCAGACCTATCTCTTAAGTCAACAAAGATCAATCCTCCATGATCTCTACGCTTATTTACCCATCCGGCTAAAATAACTTCCTCGTCAATATTATCCCTGTTCAATTGTTTGCAATAATGAGTCTTTTGTGAATTTTTAATTCTTTCTTTCATTAACTCTCTTTTTCTTTAATAGATATTCCAAAACTTTATTTCTTTTAATATTTTCCTGAGTACCATTAATCAAATCCTTTATTGTGCAAACTCCTGATTTAATTTCATCAGGCCCAAGAATTAATGCATATTCAGCTTTTTTCTTATCTGCTTGTTTCATCTGGCTGCGCAAGCTTCTTTCGGCAAAATCCATCTCAGCCGAAATACCAGAACGTCTTAACTCCATTAATAATTTAAAAACCTCTGGTTTGCTATCTTTATCCACTGAAACAACGAATACATCATTTATTCTTTTCGGGCCTGGCATTCTTTCTTCTGCTTGCATAGCCAATATCATTCTTTCAATTCCCAAAGCAAAACCAATCCCTGGATTAGGCGGACCACCATAAGATTCTATTAGTCCATCATATCTCCCCCCGCCTCCAATTGCATTCTGAGCACCTAATACCGGCGAGCAAATCTCAAATGTTGTTTTTGTGTAATAATCAAAGCCCCTTACCAGAGATTTATCGACCTCAAAATCTTCATTATTTTCAGTTAAAGCATCTTTAACCTGGTCAAAATGCATTTTGCATTCTTGGCATAGATAATCCGTTAATTTTGGAGCATCGCCGTATATCTTTTGGCATTCTTTATTCTTACAATCAAATATCCTTAAAGGATTTTTTTCATATCTTTTTTGACATTGTTTACATATCTTTTCAAGATTAGGTTCAATAAATTTCTTTAAATCTCCAGTATATGCGGGTTGACATTTAGAACAACCCATAGAATTTATTTTTAATTCTAATTTATTCAGTTTTAATGAACGAAAGTAATCCATCAAAAGAATTATCATTTCTACATCTAGAAATGGGTCGTCGGAACCCAAGGCTTCCGCCCCCATTTGCCAGAATTCCCGGTATCTTCCAGACTGAGGGCGTTCATAGCGAAACATTGGCCCAATATAATACAGCTTGACCGGGAGTGGATTATTCCACATTTTGTTTTCGATAAAAGACCTGACCACCGAGGCTGTTCCTTCAGGACGCAGAGTTAAGCTCCTCCCTCCCTTGTCCTCAAAAGTATACATTTCTTTTTGGACAATATCGGTTGATTGGCCAATACCGCGTTGAAAAATCTCAGTATGCTCAAAAACTGGGAGTATTATTTTTTTATAACCAAAATTTGTAAATATGTCTACTACTTTTGATTCTAGATAATCCCAGATTGCCGCCTTTTCAGGTAAGACGTCAGAAGTTCCCCGAGGTGCTTTTATCTCCACAGTTACTTTTTCCTTTCAAATTCTTGAAGATATGGATTTTGCATTAATTCCCTACCTATAGTTGTCTTAGATCCATGGCCTGGATATACATTTGTATCTTCATCATAAAGAACTAATTTTGCTAATGACTGCCTTAGCTGTTCAAAGTTACCCCCATATAAATCTGTCCTGCCAACCGAACCTTCGAATAATAAATCTCCAACAAACAAGGCATTTTCTATACCTACGGTTATACTTCCAGGTGAATGTCCTGGTGTTTCTATGATTTTAACTTGTTGGCCATCAATTTCAAGGACATCTCCCTCTTTGATAAACTTATAGATCGATTTTCCATCTTTGCTATCTGTTGAAAATGCCTCCAGCCGAGGATGATCGATTAAAGAATGATCTTTTTCATGTATCATTATTTTTTTCTTCGTTTTTCTATACATCTCTAAGTTGGCTGAAACATGATCAAAATGTCCATGCGTATTAATAATGTGCTCAACTTCAAGATCAAGCTCGTCTAAAGTATTTATAATCCTTTTAGCATCTCCACCAGGATCAATTACTATGGCCTTTTTTTCTTTATCGCTGTATATAATATAACAATTAGTACCTAGTGGCCCGACTATAATTTTTTTAATATTCATCATGTCTAGAGTCTTTTTCTGCTATCAATAAAGATAGTAACCGGTCCATCGTTTACCAGTTTAATTTTCATTTGTGCTTTAAACTTACCTGTCTTTACATCTAGATTAAGGCTTTTTAGTCTTTGAACTAGATTATTATAAAACATTTCTGCTTTTGCGGGAGAAAGCGCCTGGCTAAAACTTGGTCGATTACCTTTTTTGCAATCCGCAACTAATGTAAACTGGCTGACAAGTAAAATTTCACCTTTAACATCCCTAATATCTAAATTTAATTTATCATGCTTGTCGGGAAAAATTCTTATTTGGCTAATTTTTTTGGCAATATAATTAGTATCTTCCTCAGTGTCCCCTTCTTCAGCTCCAAGAAAGACTAGCAGTCCCGGACCTATTTTTGAAATCAATTGTTTTTCGATAGCAACACTTGCTGAACTTACTTTTTGCAGTAAAGCTCTCACAATTCTCCTTTAACTTCTTTGGCCGGGCATTACTCGGTAGGTTGAAATAACAGTATCAACATTGTTAATTGTATTCAATATGCTTTTAAGATGTTCCATATCGCTTATTTCAAATACAAATCTCAATATAGCAATTTTATCCTTGCTCGTTACTACGCTGGCATTTAGAATATTAACTCCGGCATCAGAGATAATTGTACTTATATCTCTTAATAATTTTTTTCTGTCAATTGATTCAACTTTTATTTCAACTGGAAAAGATTTAGCTACTTTTTTATCCCATGATACTTCAATAAACCTGTCTTTCTCTTCTTTTAACCCTACGATGTTTGTACATTCATTTCTATGGACAGAGACACCTCTACCTCTAGTAATAAAACCGACAATCTTATCTCCAGGTACTGGATTACAGCACCTGGCAAGCCTCACTAAAACATCTTCTACACCTTTTACTTTAATGCCGGTTGTCGAAGTTTCTTTTTGTTTTGCTATATATTCTTCATAATCTTCTTCTTCGATTTCTCTTTCATCAGGATGGGTCATAAGATTGATCAATTTGGTGGCAACTTGTTGCGGAGATGTTTTGCCAGCCCCTATACTAGAATATAAATCATCGACAGAATTAAAGTTAAACCCGGCAGCAATCTCTTTAAGAACATTTTGTTGAGACCTGGCTTTCAGAATAAATCCTTTTCGTCGCATTATCTTATATAATTCATCTTTTCCTACTTGTTCCAAGCTTTCTCTTCGCTCTTTACTAAAGTACTGCCTGATTTTATTTCTAGCCCTCGACGTCTTTACAATATTTAACCAATCACGGCTAGGGCCAGAACTTGATTTCGAAGTTAGTATCTCAATCTGGTCGCCATTTATTAGTTCATATTCCAGAGGGACTATTCGACCATTTACTTTAGCTCCCACACAACTATGTCCTACATCAGTATGGATAGAATAGGCAAAGTCAATGGGTGTTGAGCCACTGGGCAAGCTATAGACATCTCCTTTTGGAGAAAAAACAAAAACTTCGTCTTCGAATAAGTCAATTTTTAGAGCCTCCATAAACTCTTTTGGATCTTTTAAATCACTTTGCCATTCAAGCATCTGGCGCAACCATGATAATCTTTCTTCAAATTCAATATCATTTTTTACGCCTTCCTTATAACGCCAGTGAGCTGCAATTCCGTAATCAGCCGTGCGGTGCATCAAAGTTGACCTAATCTGTATTTCCAAGGGTTTTCCCTCTGGCCCGATGACGGTAGTATGGAGCGACTGATAAAGATTAAATTTAGGCATGGCAATATAGTCTTTAAATCGACCTGGGATAGGTTTCCAAATTGAATGTATAATACCAAGAGCAGCATAACAATCCCTAACATTTTCAACAATAATCCTTAGAGCCATCAAATCATAGATTTCATTAAACTCCTTGCCGCGTTTAACCATTTTTTGATAGATACTGTAAAAATGTTTTGGCCTTCCCGAAATTTCAAATTTTACATTTGCTTCCTTTAATCTGCTGCTAATAGCTTTTTTTACCTTTTCAATATATTTTTCCCTGGCGTTTCGACTTTCAGCAACCATCTTCATGATTTGGTTATATTTTTTATTTTCAAGAACAGCAAAACTTAAATCCTCCAGTTCCCATTTTATGGAGTAAATCCCCAAGCGGTGAGCTAACGGAGCATAAACATCCAGAGTCTCTCGAGCTTTTTGTTTTCTCTTTTCTGGTTCCAAAGCATTTATAGTTCTCATATTGTGTGTTCTGTCAGCTAATTTAATAATTATTACTCTTACATCTTTAGTCATTGCTAATAGCATCTTTCTTAATGTCTCAGCTTGTTGTTCTTCTTCAGTTTTAAATTCAATTTTACCCAGCTTTGTAACACCATCTATCAAATCTGCAACTTCCTGACTAAAAGGCCTCTTGATTTGAGTAAGCGATACATTTGTATCCTCGACTGCATCATGTAAAAGAGCAGCAATTATTGTGGTTGTATCCATTCCAAGATCGACCAGTATCCTGGTCACTTCAAGAGGATGATTAATAAAATCTTCTCCTGATTTTCTTTGTTGGTTTAAATGTAATTTCTTTGCCAAAAAATAAGCTTCTTTGATTTTATCCTTATTAGCATCAGGATTATATTTAATTATATTTTTAATCATCTTATTAATTGCTTTCATATCTTAATTATAGCAACCTAGTGCATTTTTTATTTAAAAAAATCCTTTTCTTTTGTTTTTTTAATTCAAACTCATTATTTTTCATAATTTGTTATCATAAGAAATTCAAAATATCTTATTTTTCTAAATCTTAAAAAATCATATTTCCCAGATTAATATAAAGTTGTACTTATCTGAAAACACTATTTAGAGCTGTAAAAAGCAGCTAATAATTTAGACTGTTCAGTATTGAATATCCATTTCTTGAAATCTGAAAACTCTTCTCGTTTTTTTTCTCCCTCTAGATATCTAGAAGAAATATTCAAGTCAATTTTTTTATCGGGTTCAGGTTTTAATTCAATCCATATTTTTTCCCTATTATCCTCTAATTTGATTAAGCCAGACTCTTCAAGAATCAATAAGCTATTTTGAAAAGTTTTGTCTAACAAATTAAACCTTGAATTCTTTTGGCAATGGTCAAGAATTTCTCTTCTTGAACCGTGAAAAATAATATTATTTTCTGCCAATTCTCTTAAGGATCTATAAACAATCGCTAAACTTTTTCTTGAAGGTGAAATTGATTCCAGCATAAGGTCATTTTCCAATATATCACCTTTACCAAATAGAATGTGAATATAAGTCAATTGGTTGTCCAGCCCGACTATGCTTGTCACTTTTTTTAATGAACTATAATTAAATGGTAAATCATATAGATATAAACTCCTTATATCCAAAATACTTATATTCTCCATAAATGAATAAGTCGAGATAAGAGTGTCTATTTTTGAATCCCGAAACAATTGCCATATTTGTATGCGATCTGCCTTATTTAAACCACTGTGATAGAAAGCAATCTCGTTTTCTTTATAAATAATCTCTTTTCTTAAAAAATTTGCCAGTTCTACACATTTATCAGGCTTGTTTGATAATATTAAAGATTTTCCGCCTCTTTTTATTGATACTTTCAAATAATTATTCTTAGATTTTATATTTCGTTTATCAAAAAGGCGGATATTCCTGGGGATACTAAGATCACTTTTCTTCGAATCTGAGTTTAGATTGTCGGAGCTTGTACTGTCTTCTTTATTTTTAAAACTTAAGCAATCAGAATATTTTAAATATCTTGTTTCAATTTTAAACTCTTTAGCTCGGCTGTATAAATTATTTATGAAACTTGCTGTCTCTTTACATTTTGGCTCAAATTTTAAATCTATCAATTTTAACTGGTATTTTTCAATTCTTTTAAAATAATTCTTCTCAATTTTGAAGGCTATATTTAGGTTATCTTGCCTGGATTTTAATTCATTCAAATATAGACCATAATTAAATCCAATTACCTCAAAATTAGAGTTTAAGGTGGGAAAATCAAACTTGAGATGCTTGCCGTTACTCAAAGTTTTTATCGATTGATAACCGGCATTCTTAACAACTATTACCGGACTTGGGTTTTCATTTCCAAATGGGGCCAGAAGATTAATTTCTCGAGCAAGGTCTTCAGTTACTTCAGACTGGTCAAGAATCAAATCAATATTCAATCTTGGTTTAAGATCGTCATCTGAAATTCTCTTATTGGCAATTTTTAAAAAACTGTCCTTAAAATTCCTAAAACCTTGTAATGGTAAAGATAATCCAGCAGCTAGTTTATGGCCACCGAAATTCTCCAGTAAATCTCCTAAATCTTGCAAGGCATCAAGCAAATGAAATGAATCAATACTTCTTCCTGAACCTGATGCTAGCATACCTTTTTTTGTAAAAAGGATTACCGGACGGTAAAATTTGGCCACAAGTTTACTGGCAACAATTCCGATAATGCCAGGATTCCAATCTTCTTCATACAGTAAAATAGCTTTTTCTTCCTGAAGGTTTATTTCGCGCTTAATCTTTGATAAAGCTTCATCTAAAGTCTGTTCTTGTTGTTTTTGCCTAGCTCTGTTCTTCTTATCGAGACTTTTAGCCAAAGGCATTGCTTCCTTCATATTCATAGCTTTAAGAAGTTTTATTGAATCTAATGGCTCATCAATTCTACCACTGGCATTAAGCCTGGGGGCTAGCCCATATGCAATTTGCCCAACCTGAATTGTCTTATCCCTAAAGCCAGAAACATCAATCAACGCTTGCAGCCCGGGCCTTTTTGTATTACAAAATTGCTTGACTCCTTCGGCAATGATATTTCTATTCTCACCTATTATTGGAACAACATCAGCAATAGTGCCCAAGGTGACTAGGTCCAAGTACTGGACTGGAATTTTCCCATCTTCCAAAGACTGGATGAGCTTAAATACAACACCGGCTCCGGAAAGGACACTCATGCCATTTTCTTCTTGGCCTAACTTTGGATTGACTATTGAAATAGCTTTAGGAATTTTTACCCCGGGATTATGGTGGTCGGTAACTATAACATCGAAACCAATTTTTTTGGCATAATCAATTTCGTCATAATTATTTGTGCCACAGTCGACAGTTATTATAAGTGAAAAGTCTTTACCGGCTAATTTTTTTAATGTATCCTTGTTTAACCCATAACCTTCGGCTCGCGAAGGTATATAAATATCAACTAAGCATCCTCTCTGCTGAAGATAATCATCAAGCATAACCGCAGAAGTAATTCCATCAACATCATAGTCACCATAGATTAAAATTCCTTCTTTTCTTTTAATTGCCTGATATATCCTGGAAACTGCGGTATCAATTCCAGGAATCAGATATGGGTCTTCAAGATTATTAAGAGTGGGGTTGATAAAGCTGCAAGCCGATTCATAATCTATTACCTTCCTATTATTTAATATTTGAGCTAAATAAGAAGAAACTCCGAGACGCTTGGACAGCTCATCCCGGAGCTTATGGTCGTATTCATTATATTCCCAGATTGTCTCTAATTTAATCTCCATCTACTAGTTCGATAATTCTTTTGTTTTCTATTATAAAATATAGATATTCCAGGCAGACGTCAATCTTTTCCGATTAAAATTTGAAATATTAATACGAAAATTACAAAAATTCCAAACCCAAGAAAAATCAGGCCGATTACTAAAAAATCCGAAAAAGAAATTATTAAGGCAGAACTGATTATAAAAGCAATAGTAATAATTGTCAGGTAGAGATTACTAATATTTTTACTCTTTTGTACTTGCCTGGCTCTACTTCCATTTTGGCTGATAAATTCAATTTCACCGGACTCCATCTTATTTAAAACACTATAAATAAGCTCAGGGAATTTAGTTAGCAATAAAATATTTTGATAGAAATGTTCTGTAAAATCTTCCAGATTTTTCATCAAACTGTATTTTTCTTTTATCAGATTTAGAGCATAAGGTTTGGCAACTTCCATGACATTGAATCCAGGGTATAAATCTTGGGCAACTCCCTCTACTGTGATTAAAGCTTTTGCCAAAAGAGCAAATCTTTTTGGTATCTTCATCTTATTTTGGTAAATCAAATTTAGAAATTCTCGACCAATGACATCAATTTTTATATCCCCAAGCTCCCTTCCATAATATCTGTCAATGATTTTTTTTAACCCAGTTTTAATTGAAGAAACCTGTGCCTGGTCGATTTCAACTCCCAGCTTCCTTGAATAATTGACAACTCCCTCAATGTCTTTTCGGATTATCGATGCCAATAGATAGGTAACGTACTCTCTATCTTTCTCACTTATCTCTCCGATAATCCCAAAATCCAGATAGCCTATTTTCCCTTCTGGTGTGATTAAAAGATTTGCCGGATGTAGATCACCGTGAAAGAAACCGTCAACTAAGACTTGTTTCATAAAGGCTTCTGCGCCAAACTTCGCTAATTTAAAAGTATCTATGCCTAATGCCTCCGGAGTAGCCAAGTCGCTTATCTTGGTTCCATCGATATATTCCATTGTCAAAACTCTTTTACTTGTATATGGCCAGTAGACTAGGGGTATCTTTACCAGCTCGTCCTGACGAAAATTGAAACGAAAACGGTCTATGTGTTTGGCCTCTGTCCGGTAATCAAGTTCCCGGTTTAATGATTTAATAAACTCATCAACAACACCTTCAATATCGACAAATTCTATTCTTGCTTTGATTAACCGAGCGACAGTTTTAATAAGGTCCATATCTGCTGTAATGATCTCCCTGGCTTCCGGCCGCTGAATTTTTACTACGACATGAGTTCCGTCATGTAGATAAGCTTCATGAACTTGACCAATTGAAGCAGAAGCTAACGGTACCTTTTCAAATTTCGAAAAGATATCAGATATATTTTTTTCAAATTCATTTTTGATTATCTTTTCTACTATTTCATAGTCAAATGGAGATACATTATCCTGCAGTTTTTCAAGTTCGAATATTACTTCAGGAGGTACTAAATCAGGCCTTATGCTTAATAATTGTCCAATCTTTATATAAGTCGGGCCGAGGTCCTCGAGTAATAAGCGTAGCTTTTTGGCAGCCAGTTCTACTTTCTCAATTTTTATACTATCTTTGCCAAGAGATTTGCCTATTATCCTATTTATTTGGAATTTCTCAAGATAAAAACCTAAACCATGCCTAGCAGCAACCTCAGTAATTTCACGAAGTCTTTTGATTTTTTTTCTACGCGGCAATATTCTGGGCATAGTAATATTCCTGAATATTTTAGACAGATTTCTTTAATTTATTTTGTGGATTCTTCTTTTTTCTCCAGGGATGAGATCCTATTCTCTAATTGGGCCAACAAATCACGCAAATTCTTAATGTCTTCTTTAGAGGCCAAACCGGTTTCCTCAAAGAAAGATTTAAAACCCGAACTAAACCTTTCTTTAAGCTGTTCTTTTTCATCATCTGCCCTTTTTGATATTTCGTCTAAGAATGTCTTACCCTCTTCAGGAGCTAACTTTCCCTTGTTAACCAAATCTTTAATTACTTCATCCGCTTTTTCATGTATGTATAACCAGGCACCAAGTGTCGCATATAAACTTTTCTCGATAACTTCTTTCATTGCTTTCCTCCCCCTTGGAATTACAAAATAATTTTACCACCAAATTTATCCAATTCCCAACACATCAGGCAATCCTGGTTTTCCAGTACGGTTCCCTTTCCTTGATAATTGTCAATATAGGGCTGGCGTTAAAAATTGATGAATAAGTTCCCGAAGCTATCCCGATAAAAAGTGCAAAGGCGAAGTCTTTTAGTGTATCTCCTCCTATTAAAATTATGGCTGCAACAGGTATAAGAGACGTCAAAGAAGTATTTATTGAGCGCATAACTACCTGGTTAATTGATTTATTAACAATCTCTGAAAAAGGTTTCTTGCCCATAATTTGAACATTCTCCTTTATTCTATGAAAGACAACAATGGTGTCGTAAAGTGAATAACCAAGTATGGTTAATATGGCAGCAATCGTATTGGGATTTAATTCCCTGCCAACCAATGCGTAGACACCTATTACCACTAATACGTCATGGATTAAGGCCGTAATTGCGCAAATTGCCATTTTATATTCAAATCTGAAGGAAATATATATTAATATTACTATTAACGAGGCAATCATAGCTAATAATGCTCCTCTGGAGACTTGTTCTCCCCAACCAGGCCCAACGCTTATAATATTATTTACCTCAGCAATTTTCAGCTTTGCATCGAGAGAGTCGATTATTTTCTTCTGTTCTTCGCTCTTTAATTTTTTAGAACGAATTAGAAACTCTTCTTTCTTATCGGGAGTCTGTTGTATCACGCTATCAGCAAGATTATAATCTCTTAATACGTTTCTAATATCGCTAACTTGGACTTTCTTCTCAAAGCTTAAATCTAATAACGTGCCCCCGCTAAACTCTAAGCCAAATTGAATACCTTTTATTAACATGCTGGCAATCCCAATAGAAATTACTAAAATTGATAAAGCGAACCAATAATATTTTTTACCCACGAAATCGATTTTCATCTAGGTTGTCTCCTTAACACCTAAAATATACGGTTTAACTATTCTTTTAGAGAGTGCCAACAACCTCAATATTGAATGGGTGAAAAAGAAAGCTGTAGTAATATCAATTACAATACCTATAATAAGAGTCAAAGCAAAGCCCTTAACCGGTCCAATAGCTAACCAATATAGAAAGAAAGCTGCAGCTACTGTACAAAAATCGGCATCCATTATAGTCCTAAAAGCATTTTCAAAACCAGAATCAACGGCGACCCTAAAGCTTTTTCCGCTCCTGACTTCTTCCTTAATTCGTTCAAAAATAATAATACTGGAATCAGCCGCGAGCCCAATGCTGAGAATAATTCCGGCAATTCCCGGCAAAGTTAAGCTCCACTGGCCAATAAACCTTGATATAAATGCTATAACGCCCCAAAATATAGTGGAAAAGACTACCAATGCCAATGAAGTTACTAAGCCCAAGCCACGGTAGTAAATAGCCATATAAATAGCAACAAGTATCAAACCAATAATACCTGCTCTTAAACCGGCAATTAAAGATTCTTTTCCTAGTGTGGGGCCAACTTCCCTTACTTCAGACCTAACTAACTTTACTGGTAATGCACCAGTTTGAAGAACTAAGGCAATTTCTTTAGCTTCGTCAATTGAAGCTAGACCGGATATTTCAGCATTTCCTTGAATAATTGGTTCATTTATCACAGGAGCAGATATTACTTCCCCGTCAAGAACTATAGCTAATTTTTTCTGAACATAACGAGTGGTTACATCGGCAAATTGTTTCTTGCCTTTTGATGTAAAATTTATCAGTACAACAGGTTCATTCTTATCATCATAGGTTGCCCTGGCTGAACTCAGGGCATCCCCTGACATCTCAGTGGGTCCAAGAGTAAAATTATCCCCCCCGGCCTGGTCATCCGCCAGGACTGGTTTAAATTCTAAAATAGCTGTTTTTCCGATTATATCAAGAGCTTTTTGTGGATTCTTAATGCCTGGTAATTGAATTAAGATATTATCAATGCCTGATCTTTGAACACTGGCTTCAGAAACTCCCAAACGGTTTACTCTTTTTTCTATTACAAGTTTGGCTTGATCCATCTTATCCTCAGTTATAGGAGCCTTCTTGGTAGCCTGAGCAGTTAATATTACGCTCATTCCTCCTTTTAAATCCAGGCCCAGTTTGGTTGATTTCTCAACAGGAAAGACTAAATAAATACTTATTGAGATTAATACAAATATAAAAAGAAGTGAATATAAAGCCTTCTGTTGAGTATTCAAAAACTAGTACTCCCTATAAGATTTCGTGTTCATTAATTATAATTTTAAATTTGCAATCAAGCACTTCTGCAGCTTTACGGCACATGGTCATTCTATCAAGAAAAATCTCAAAATATTCCATGACTTGAGAAATTTTTGTATCTATTTCAATCTTAAGAATAATCTCCCCTTTTTCTTCATCGACTGCTAGGAAAGATTTTTTAGAAGCAAAGTTAACCCGGTCATGAATATCAAATCTAGCTGGATCGGGATTACGAACACGGCTTTGATGAACATCACTTTTGTCAGCCAGAACAACTGCGGCTGAAACTTCATTGACTGTTGAGCCTATTTCTTCCTCGCTATTTCCGATTGCGTTCATTATCAAAGCTACTTCGTTTGGAGGCATTCCCATATCCAAAAGATAAGGCCTTACCAGTAATGCCCCGCTTATTCCATGTAAAGTCCTGCTTATAACATTGCCAATATCATGAAAATAACCAGAGATTGCTGCGATTTCAGCAGTCCTTTCAGGAAAGGATAAATGAATCAAAACATTTCTGGCAATATTTGCCACTAAATCCGAGTGACGAAGACCATGTTCTGTAAAACCAATAGACGCCAGATTTTTATCAGCCTCGATAATAAAGGCTTTCAATTCTTCATTTTTTTTCACATCATCTAATGTAACTTGCATAAAAAATCACTGCTCTATTAAATCACCACTTGATATGCATGGCAAGATAAATCTATTAAACAGGCCAACAATTATTAATCGATAAGAAACTTATATTATTTTTGTAATAGCAGACTTGGATACTTTTATTATTACTTTTTCAGCAATTTCCAGTTTAATTAATTCTTCGTCAATTGACTTGATCCTCCCTATTATCCCACCAATGGTCATCACCTTATCACCATTTTTTAATGATTTTACAAGCTCCTGGTGCTTTTTTGTTCTCATCTGCTGTGGCCTAATCAGAAGGAAGTAAAAGAGACCGCCAAGTAAAATTAGATAAAAAAACAGTCCGGTTATATTTTCCATTTGTACCTCCTTAAAATACTAATTTAACATTTTTTCTCTAATATCTTTCCAGTAATCCTCCAAATTTCCTTCATTTAAAGCTTTCCTAACATTTCTTATTATATTTATTATAAAATAAAGATTATGATAGGTCAGGAGGCGGTGAGCTAAAATCTCGTTATTTAAATATAGATGGCGGATATAAGCTTTAGAGTATGTTTTACAAACAGAACACCCGCATTGACCGTCTAATAATGAAAAATCATCTTTATAGGCTGAATTTTTTATATTAATTCTTCCATGCCAGGTCATTACGGCTCCGTTTCGAGCTAACCTGGTAGGCAAAACACAATCGAACATGTCTATACCATTAATAATTGCCTCGACCATACTCAAGGGATCACCAACACCCATAAGATATCTCGGCCTATCTTCAGGAATTATACCGATGAATTCTTTAATTACTTCAAACATCTTATCCAGCGGTTCCCCAACGCTAAAACCACCAATAGCAATCCCGGGAAAATCCATCTTGACTGTTTCTATAGCGCTTCTTATCCTTAGGTCAGGATAGATCCCACCCTGAATTATTCCAAAAAGAGCCTGACTATTTTCAGATTTGTAACTTAGGCATTCTTCACTCCAGCGAAGAGTTCTTTGCATAGAGGACTCTATCTTCTCCTTGTTTTCCGGATAGCCAACACACTGGTCTAGGACCATAATAATATCAGCTCCAATCTTTTGCTGAATTTCTATTGCTATCCTCGGTGTAAACAGATGTTGGCTACCATCATATATAGATTTGAAATACACTCCCTCGTCAGTAATCTTAGCTGAATTGTCCAAGCTGAAAATTTGAAATCCTCCGCTATCTGTCAAGATAGGTTTTCCCCAGTTCATAAATTGATGCAAGCCCCCGGCTTCCTTTATTAAATCTGCTCCTGGACGCAGAAAAAGGTGGTATGCATTACTGAGAATTACTTGTACCCCAATCTCTTTTAGGTCCCCGGCTGATAATGTCTTAACTGCTGCTCTGGTGCCAACAGGCATAAAAACCGGGGTATTAATCTCCCCATGAGCAGTTTTTATTATTCCCAAACGGGCCTTGGTATTCTTGTCTTTTTTTATAATTCTGAATTGAAAGCTCATCTGAAAAGAATTTCCTCTAAATATTGTTAAATTATCAACATAGCATCCCCAAAACTATAAAAATAATATCTTTCCTTAATTGCCTTAATGTAAGCCTTTCTTATTAACTCTAATCCGGCAAATGCAGAAACCATCATAATCAAGCTTGATTTTGGCAGATGAAAATTTGTCAGTAGCATATCTACAGTCTTATATTTATAACCTGGAAATATAAACAAGCTAGTTAATCCAGTACCAGGAGCCACCGTTCCATCTTCTTTAGCCACTGTCTCTAGTAAGCGTGTGCTTGTCGTACCAACTGCAACTACCCTTTTATTCATCTTTTTCGTATCATTAATAATCCTAGCTGCCTCTTTTGAAAGCCGATACCTTTCGGAGTGAATCTTATGATCCTCAACATTTTCTTCTCTAACAGGTAAAAAAGTATCAATTCCAATATCAAGTGTGACCGGGCATATATTAATTCCCTCTTTCATTAGGTCATCCAACATTTCTTCAGTAAAATGTAAACCAGCTGTAGGTGAAGCTATTGAATGCTCATCTTTTGCAAAAACTGTCTGATAGCGTTGCCTTTTTATATTGTTATTCTTTATATAAGGCGGAAGTGGGATTTTGCCAATTTTCTTTAAGTATTGCCAAAATTCTTTCCCGGTTACAGAAAAACTTACAATCTTCTTTCCGTCAGACAGTTCTTCTTCAATAAACGCTCTCAATTGGCCGTTTTTAAAAGTTATCCGGTTACCTTTCTTCAATTTTTTAGATGGCTTGGATAAAACTTCCCAGCGATCATTATCGGCTTCTTTTAGCAAAAGCAGTTCAACTTTTCCACCGCTAACATCTTTATAACCAATCAACCTTCCTGGAAAAACCTTAGTTTCATTTATCACCAAACAATCTCCTTCATCAAGAATTTCAAGAAGATTATGGAATTTTTTATGTTCAATCTTTCCCGTCTTTCTATCAATAACCATCAATTTAGAGCTGTGCCTGGGTTCAATTGGCTTCTGAGCAATTAAATCTTCAGGGAGATTATAATCAAAAAGAGAGGTTTTCATTTACTTTCTTATAAAATATAGAATTACATTAACAACAATGGTTAGAATAATACTAATGACAATCATAGAAACGATCGGAAAAAAGACGGTGATTTTTTCATTTTTATAAAATATATCACCCGGTAGTTTTTTAATTGAAAAATTTCTTCCAATAAAAAAAATAATTACCCCGCTAATAACAATTAAAATACCGACAAAGATTAAAATCTTTCCAAATTCTTCAAAGCCCATACCTGATCACTTATTAAGCATATATTATTTTTATTTTACCTTTCAACTATTTAGAGAAAATAAAAATAATCTTTAAAAAATGGAACCTATCTTGTAATTATTCTGTATAAGTCCATCACAAGACATTTACTTTGATTATTTTCTGCGGGAATCATCTTTCTTATTCTACCCCCTAAATATTGGCCCAAAACAAATGAAGTAAATGACAAAGGAATAATAATCAAGTTTAATCCTAGATCAAACCTCAAATATATAATCAAAGGAATCGGCAGATGAATTGAGATAAACCAGGACGGGGAATATTTCAATGTCGCTTTCCGCCAATATCCAAAGGGGAGATTGATCAAAAAGACTGTTACGAGCATAATAATCGAATTTTCCATAATTTACTCCGATTGAAAAATTATAACACGGGGTTGAGATACTGTCTCCATTCTCTATTCAAAATGCCTCTTTCTAAAAATCCAAGATTCCATCTTTTAAACCAGCAATTAGAAAGAAGCCTGAAATGACTAAACGTGATCCTTAGACCTGTAATATCTCTCAAATTCACTGATGATGCAGCCACAGTAACCCTGTCGATATAAGTTTCTTTTTTTTGATTCTTCTATTGTATGGCGGTAATTTTGGCGAAAATCCTGGGCTATAAAGCTTAATTTAAAGTCAGCGGCAATTTTCTTCCCCAGGTCAACAATTTTTTCAAAATCCTGATAGGGGCTTACAAGCATAGTGGTAGTTATAGCCTGAAAGCCATTTTTGCTGGCAAAACTAGCAGTCTCATTTAATCTAAGCTGATAACAATTTTGACATCTCTCCCCTTCAGGGAGATGATAATCAACTTGATCAAAGTATTTTACAGGTTCATATAGACCTAGTTTATAATCTATATTTTCCTCCAGGCAAAATGCTATAAAAGAATCTAGCCTATGCATGTACTCTCGGCTTGGATGAATATTTGGATTATAAAAATAGGCAGTTATCTCACCTTCTCCTTGCAGTTCAAAAAAAGGAACCGTCAGGCAAGGACCGCAACAGGTATGGATTAATATCTTCATTGGATTCACCAGAATCAATTATATATCAACAAAATTTTTTTGTTTATGCGAATCTTTTCTGATTATAAAAAATATGTAAAAAATATTTTAATATTTTTTACTAATCATCTTTATAAAAATTATAAAGACGTTTTAAAGCTTTAACTTTTTCGGTTTGGCCTATCTTTGATTTTCTTAGAGCTTTGTTTAAATAATCTATGGAACGGTCATAATTCTCCTGGTCAACCGGATAAGGTATTCCATCCTTTCCTCCGTGGGCAAAACTAAAACGAGCCGGATCTTGGTAGCTTAATTCAGCTCCATAAACTAATTCAGAGATAAGCGCCAATGCTCTAATTGTTTTTGGGCCAACACCCGGCATACCGAGCAGTTCTTTAAAGCTAGCCGGATTAAACTCATAGGTTTTGAGAAATATGCTTTTTAAATTATCTGGATAAATATCACTCAACAGGATTTGATGGCGTCTTGGAAGATTAGCATCTTTCAATCGGACCAGTTCCTTGCATAACTTTTCTGGTTTTTCAGAAGATATTTGGCTGGAAACTTCTCGATTTTTCCTGCTTTTAGCTGAAGTCAAATCCAGAACCAAACCTTTAGCTTGAAAACAAATCGCCGCATGGGGTTCATTAACATAATCTTTAATAGTTTTACTCAACCAATGATATCTGCGAGCATACCGATTTTGTTCATTCATCCCCTGCTGAATAACAGCAAATTCTCCATCTCTATTAGAAACAAAAGTATGATGATATAGCTGATACCCGTCTTGAAGCGCATTATTGTCAACTTTAGCTATCATTTTACTTGCTTTAATTAATTTATCAGGGTTACATTTCAACCAAGCTTCATTATTTTTTATGTCCAACGGTGTTCGGCGAGAGGCTTTGCCTTTGCCTCCGGCTACAAAAAGGCCTGTCTCATTTTCAAGGCCTCTTATCCCTTCTTTAAGTGCTCCGCATACAGTTGTGGTTAAACCGCTAGAATGCCAATCAAATCCGAGTATACAACCGAAAGCTTGAAACCAAAACGGGTCTGAAAGTTTATTTAAAACATAGCCTGGGCCAAATTCGCTGACCATAACTAAAATTACTTCTCTAGCCAGGTTTTTCATCCGCTGAAATAACCAGGCCGGTGCTCTACCTCCATGGAGAGGCAATTTTATGGTTCCAGTTCTCATTACAATCCTTTAATGGTTTTATATATATTTTCTACTATAGCGAACATGTGTTTGCTTTTCAATAGGGATATGGTGGCGTTATTTTTTCATTATTGATAATAAGTTTAAACTTTAGTTAAATAATTTTAGGATTTGGTCATGTAAGTTAATTTTCTGTTAAAATTATTATCGAAATGGAAAGCCAAATAATCAATACATTTTTCTTCGGAATTATAGCCGGGTTATCAACAATTTCCGGTATGTATCTTGTTTTATACAAAAAAAGATGGGCTGAAAAAAACTCAATCTTTCTGTTAAGTTTCTCTGCCGGTGCATTGCTTGCAGCTGCATTTTTTCATATTATTCCTGAAAGTATTGAACTCTTTAAAAATGCCCTACTGACAATTCTGATTGGTTTTATCTTTTTCTATCTACTAGAAAGTATTATCACAGGCCACCATTGTCATGATGAACAGTGCCGTCTTGAAAATCTAAGCACTTTAGCCCTGATCAGTCTGGGATTTCATTCTTTAATTGACGGCTTAATTATAGGTATAGGTTTTGAGGTAAGCTTAAAAATCGGTCTGGTAGCAACTTTGGGAGTTATTCTTCACGAGTTTCCAGAAGGCATTACTGTAATGTCAATAATGATTCACTCCCAAATAAAAAAAACAAAAGCTATGGTCTTTTCGTATTTAGTTGCCCTTGCTACTCCAATAGGAGCAATCGTCTCCTTATTCCTGGTTAAAGAAATATCAGAACAAAGTTTGGGAATACTACTCTCGATTGCAGCTGGATCATTTCTTTATATTGCCGCTTCTGATTTAATACCTGAAACTCACCGGCAAAGAGAAATTGTCAATCCATTATTTCTAGTATTCGGAATCATGATCGTCTTTTTAGTTGGTTTCTTACTTTAAAGAAATTTATCTCTTAATTAAAAAAGAGGTTTCTCGGTTTTTTCTTTTTGGAGCCCAAAATGCTCATATGCCCGGTCTGTTGCTATCCTGCCCCTTGGTGTTCTTTGTAAAAGCCCAAGCTGGAGAAGATACGGTTCATAAACATCTTCTATCGTATCTGTTTCTTCACCGACTGACATGGCCAAAGTATTTAGGCCCACGGGGGCACCTTTAAATTTTTCAATTATTGTCAGTATTATTCTTTGGTCTATTTTATCCAGGCCAATATTATCAACTTCAAAAAAACACAATGCTTTATTGGCAATATCTTTTTTTATTAATCCGTCAGCTTTTACTTCAGCATAATCTCTGACTCTCTTAAGCAGCCTATTGGCAATACGCGGTGTTCCTCTTGATCTTTTAGCAATCTCATATGCTCCCTCTTTATTTATTTTGACATTCAGTATCTTAGCTGAGCGGGTAATTATTTTTTCCAGATCCTCTGGGGGGTATATATCAAGGCGGTTTACCACCCCGAACCTGTCTCTCAAAGGGGAAGTAATCAAGCCAGTCCTGGTGGTAGCTCCTATTAAAGTAAAATACGGAACGTCCAGCCGAATAGAACGGGCACTTGGACCCTTGCCGATGACTATATCTAGCTTATAATCCTCCATCGCTGGATATAGAATCTCTTCAACATATCGATTGAGGCGGTGGATCTCATCAATAAACAGAACATCCCTTTCTTCCAAATTAGTAATTATGGCTGCAATATCGCCAGATCTCTCTAATGCAGGCCCGGATGTAACCTTTATGTTGACACCTAACTCTGTGGCTATGATGTAGGCTAAAGTAGTCTTGCCCAGGCCCGGAGGACCGGATAGAAGGACATGATCAAGGTGTTCGTTCCTATTCTTAGTCGCCTTTATAAATATCTCCAGGTGTTCCTTTATTTTATTTTGGCCTATAAATTCACTTAAACATCGAGGCCTTAAGTTGCTGTCAAATTCTATATCTTCTACTTTTAGTTCTGCACTAACTACTCTTTCTTCTTCCATATCAATTATGGCTTCCTAAATATTTCAGGGTCTCCTTTAAGTATTGTTCAAAATTATCTGCATCATAACTTATGTTTTCCATTGCAGCTGATATTTCAGCGCTTGAATAACCCAAACTCTTTAAGGCTTCACGAATTTGTTTTACCGGTGATTCAACATTATCAGGCTGGTCAGCAATAGGTTTAAGATCAGGCAAAGCCATCTTCTCCTTTAGCTCTAAGACTAACCTTTGAGCAGTTTTCCTTCCAATTCCCGGGATAGAAGATAATAATTCAATATCTTCTGTAGCAAAAGCTTTCTTTAACTCTTCGGCACCAAAAGAAGAGAGAACAGCTATAGCCAATTTGGGGCCTACTTTATTAATTGAAATCAAATTTTCAAACATCTCTTTTTCATCAATTGTTACAAAACCAAACATCTGCATGGAGTCATCTCTTAATTGTAAAAAGGTGAATATTTTTGCTTCCTGGCCATTTTGGGGTAGGGCAGCAAGCGAATTTGAAGAAAGATAAACAAGATAACCCACACCACCAACATCAAGAATAATTCGGGATTCGTCTTTTTGAACAATTTTTCCACAGAGATAACCAATCATTATATCTGCCCTACTTTTTCTGAGAATTTTCTTGAGTTAGCATGGCAGATTGCCAAAGCCAGCCCATCTGCTGCATCATCAGGTTTAGGAATATCTTTCATCTTAAGTAAAGATTTTACCATTAATTGAATCTGTTCTTTGTCTGCCTTTCCGTAACCTGTAACTGCCTGTTTTACTTGAAGAGGAGTATATTCAAAGGTAGGAATTTTTTTATCGGCTGCAGCCAGTATAATTACCCCTCTTGCTTGGCCTACGGATAAAGCTGTTTTGACATTCGAGCTGAAAAAAAGTTCTTCTATGGCCAGGACATCAGGTTTATGCTCGTCAATTATTGCGCCTATTTCCTGGTATATCTTCTTAAGCCTTAGCGAAGAAGTTGAAATTTTTGAAAGAGTGAGACAACCATAGTCCTTTAATGCAAATGCATTTCTGGCGTCATCAATTATTCCGTATCCTATTCTTACTGTCCCTGGATCAATTCCTAGAATAATCATTTTTTTCTATATCGAACATATGTTTTTATTAGGATAGCAAATCTTTTTTCTAATAGCAAATATATCTAATTTTGTAAAAAGAAGAAAGATCAGATATTTAAAGCCGGTTTCTCTGTCAGCAGCCCTGTTTATAATGCCCTGTTTAAAGAGTATAAAACTTAACCATCAAACCAACTGACTGATTAAGCTATTTTAATATAAAAATTATGCAATTCAAATTTTTAAAGATTTTTAAGCCTCTTTTAGAAACAAAAATAAACTTTTATAAATGTGCTTAGCCCCGTAATAAAAGAAATTTTCAATAATAAAGGCCAATATTTTAACTATTTATTGAGCATTGCCAGGTTAGTAGTTAAAGATGTTGCCTGCTATAATAGTATTTAGTAATATTCTATTTATTCTTCATTAATAAACAGGAGATGAAGTAATAGTAATGATCAAGGAAGAAGGAACTGAAAAAGTAAAAAGAGGATTAGCAGAAATGCTTAAAGGCGGAGTCATAATGGATGTTACCACGCCTGAACAAGCAAAAATCGCTGAAGAATCCGGAGCTGTTGCGGTAATGGCCCTAGAAAGAGTACCTGCTGATATCCGGGCCCAAGGTGGAGTTGCACGTATGGCCGATCCCAGAATTATCGAAGAGATTATGAATTCTGTATCCATCCCGGTTATGGCCAAAACTAGAATAGGACATTTTGCTGAAGCCCAGGTATTAGAATCTCTTGGAATAGATTACATAGACGAAAGCGAAGTCTTAACACCTGCTGATGAAAACAATCATATTGATAAGACTAAGTTTAAAATCCCATTTGTCTGTGGAGCAACAAATCTAGGCGAAGCACTCAGGCGCATTGCCGAAGGAGCTGCTATGATCAGAACTAAGGGTGAAGCTGGGACCGGTAATGTAGTTGAAGCGGTACGTCATATGAGAACAATTATGAAAGAGATTAAAGAGCTAACAGTTCTTCGGAAAGATGAACTGGCTACAGCTGCAAAAAATCTTAAGGCCCCTCTTGCTCAGGTTAAGGAAGTCACTGAATTGAAAAAATTGCCTGTTGTTAATTTCTCGGCCGGCGGTATTGCTTCCCCGGCTGACGCATCTTTGATGATGCAGCTTGGTGCTGAAGGAATATTTGTTGGAAGTGGAATCTTTAAATCAGAAAATCCCCGGAAAATGGCAAGTGCTATAGTTGAAGCAACTACCCATTTCCAGGACCCCGAAGTCGTCGCCCGAGTTAGTAAAGGTTTGGGCGAAGCAATGACTGGTCTTGAAATCGACAAAATCGGCGAAGAGAACCTGATTCAGTTTAGAGGTTGGTAATAATAAATAAAGTACTGACTCTTTCGCTGCCTTAATTTATTATAGTAAAATATTAGAGTTAATAATATTGACTAATCTCTACAGTCTATTTCCAACTGGTTTTGATGTTAAAATATCCTCATGAAAAATAAAAACGATATTATTATTGGAGTTCTTGACCTTCAGGGAGCTGTTAGGGAACATATTCATATTCTAAATGAAATCGGAATAAAAGCAGTAAAAATTAAGGCCCCCTCTCAATTAAGCCTTATTGATGGATTGATTATACCTGGTGGAGAAAGCACTACTATTGGCAAATTATTAGTTAAATATTCTTTTATCGAACCCATTAAAAAATTTTCTGAACAAAAAAAACCAATTTATGGAACATGCGCAGGATTAATAATAATAGCTAAAAAAATTACCGAAGGTGACCAGCCACTATTAAACCTGATGAATATAGAAGCCAGGAGAAACGCTTTTGGCAGGCAGCGAGAGAGTTTTGAAGCTAATCTGTCTATTCAGAATATTACCCCCCCACTATTCCGCGGTGTATTCATCAGAGCTCCCTGGATTGAGTCAGCAAATAAAAATGTTAAAATATTATCGTATTTTCAAGATGTGGCAGTAATGGCCAGGGAAGGCCATTTGCTTGTTTCGGCTTTTCATCCCGAATTAACACATGATGGCCGGATACATCAATATTTTATTAAGATGGTAAACGGAGGATAAGATGTCAGGTCATTCAAAATGGTCATCGATTAAACATAAAAAATCAAAAGAAGATGCTAAAAGAGGCAAAATATTTAGCAAATTAAGCCGCTATATTACTGTTGCCGCTAAAGAAGGTGGCGGTAATCCTGATACGAATGCTGCTCTGGCAAATGCTATAGAGAAAGCAAAATCATATAACATGTCCAATGATAAAATCGATATAGCCGTTAAGCGTGGTACCGGAGATATCGAAGGCGTACATTATGAAAAGTTGCTCTATGAAGGTTATGGTCCAAACGGAGTTGCTTTAATGGTAGATATCATGACTGACAATAGGAACAGGACAACTGCTGAAATACGTCATATTTTCGATAAATACGGAGGGAAAATCGGAACAGATGGTTGTGTAAGTTATTTATTTAAAAAGTCAGGTTATATTCTAATCAGTAAAGAAGATGAATCAGATGAAGATAAATTACTAGAGATAATCTTAGAAGCCGGGGCTGAAGACCTTCGCTCAGAAAACAGTAACTGGGAAATAATTACTGATCCAAAGGATTTCACACAAGTAAACCAAGCCATAAAAAAAGCTGGCATAACTCCGTTAACAGCGGAAGTGACCATGTTTCCTCAAAATACTATAAATTTAAATAAAGATGAAGCACGCAAAGTTTTAAAATTGGTCGATGCCCTAGAAGATAGTGATGACGTACAGGAAGTCTATTCTAATTTTGACATCTCCGAACAAGTAATGGATGAATTAGCTATAGAATAGTTTCTACCTCTGGCACTCAGGACAATAATGAGTACTTCTTCCTGAAATTTTGGACTTCAGAATCTTAGTCGAGCAGCAATAACAATCCTGGCCATTCCGCCTATATACCTTTAATTTTTGTGAAAAATTTCCGGCAGAACCATCAGCTCCGATAAAATCACGGATGGTCGTCCCCATTGATTCAATTGCCAGGTTCAAGATTCCTTCAATTGATTTTAGAAGCTTTTTAATTTCGTACTGGTTTAAATCACCAGCTAAGCGGCCCGGTTTTATCCCAGCAATAAATAGAATTTCATCAGCGTATATATTGCCTATTCCAGCAATATCGTGCTGGTCCAGCAATAAGGCTTTAATCTTTTTTGAACTGTGCTTGTTCAATATATTCTTAAACTTGCTGACACTTAACTTTTGATTAAACGGGTCAGGCCCTAAATTTTTGATAGTTTTATCAAGCTTTAATTGTTTTTCTGGCAATAATCTAACATAACCAAATTTTCTGACATCACGATGCCAAAGTTCAAAACCTTCCTTGAATTGATAGATGAGGTGGACATGTTTATCAATTTCATCCTCAGCACCAGGGATATAGAGTTGGCCGGTCATCTTAAGATGAATCAACAAAACGTAATCATTATCTAGATGAATTAGAAGAAGCTTTCCCTGGCGGCTTAACCTATTTATCTTGGCTCCACCCACAATCCGGCAAAAGCCTTCAGGGTTATTACTACGAATATACTCGGGAAAGTAAATTTTTATTTTCTCGATAGTCTTACCGGCAATTCTCTTTTCGAGACCTATTTTTATGGTTTCTACTTCTGGCAATTCAGGCATATAAATTATTCTACCATTTAATATTCTATTAAAAGTATTAAATAATATTTAAAAATAAAAAATTTATAAAATAGAGTCTGATTATATAAATAATATTATGGAAATTGTTACTTCATATTATTAGTCTATTAATAAATAATATTGACTTATGATTAACGAAATTGTCTTAGGATATTTAGTTATGTTATTATAGCCAAAAGATCACTATGGGAGGTGAAAGTATTGAAAAAAATTCTTTACATTATTGCTCTTATAATACCCTTGCTTATTGCCACACCAGCCCTAGCTCAAGATATCTCTGATGAAGCATTTGGTGAAACCCTTGGTATATTTTTCCTATGCTGCTTGGGATTAATAGCTATAGTATTATTAGCCTTATTTGTCTTCTGGATATTTATGTTAGTAGATTGTATTAAAAGAGAGAATGACCAGTTTCCTAATGCTTCAGAAAATACAAAAACTATTTGGCTAATTGTATTACTGGTTAGCTGGATTCTTGGATTAAACTGGCTTGCAGCAATAATATATTACTTCATGGTCAAAAAAAAGATGCCAATTTAACATCTTTTAGATATTTGAAAAATTAGTCTTTTATAATTTAGTTTTCTGAAATATCAATATTTATCCGTTTATTTTGGGAGGTGAAAGTATTGAAAAAAATATTATTATCATCTGTTGTTTTTCTTCATCTTCTTTTTTCTGGAATGGCCTTTGCTCAAGATGATGCCGTAGGTACAGCAATAGGTGGTACTTTTGGTATCGGCATTTTATGTTGCCAGGGTATTTTCTTTATAATCGCAATAGCTGGTTTAGTCTTTTGGGTTCTTATGCTGGTTGATGTAATAAAAAGACAAGATGACCAGTTTCCTAATCCTTCTGAAAACACCAAGATCATTTGGATTTTAATAGTTGTTTTACTTAGTTGGATTGGAGCTCTTGTCTATTACTTCATGGTCAAGAAAAAAATGCCAATATAGATTTTAAAATAATACATATATTAAAAAAGAGAGGATATAATTATTCCTCTCTTTTTTAATAAAATAAAACCTTGAGAATCTGCAAACTTTCTTGATAAACCTGGGGATAGGGAGGTTTTCTAAAAGGATATTGCTGTACTAAAAAATCAGATCCTCAAGGTTTAATACTATATTACTACTGTTTTCACATTTTCACAATATCTCCCTTATGTTTCGGCCGGTGGCCCAATCGAAAACGATATCTGACATAATACTTGGTTAATCAGGCAATGTCAAAAAGCTGTTAAGGATGTAATTGGAGGATTCTTTTGTCGAAAGCTATTGTCAAAAATCAGCAGAGAGCTCATAAAGGTTAGCCAATGGCTTACATAATCACTGATATTACGTATCACGAAGGTACTTCCGGTTGAAATGACATCTCGCGTAATTTTGCAACCCGCTCTTTAATTGGCGGGTGAGTCTCCCAGAGATAAGAACCGCGGCGTTTTCTCAGATTAAAAGGTGTTGCTATATAAAGCGGGCTGGTAGCCTTGTTTGCTACTTCCAGGGGTTCTTTGTCTTCTGATATTTTTAAAAGTGCATTAGCCAAGCCTTCTGGAAAACGAGTGAGCATAGCTCCGCTGGCATCAGCTAAATATTCTCTCTTCCTGGAAATAGCCAATCTTATTAATTGAGCAATTATGGGTGATAAAATTGCTAGAACTAACCCAACGACTATTAAAATTACTCCAATATTTCCAGAACTACTATCTCTTCTCCGCCTTCCTCCCCAGAAAAAAGTCCTTAACATCCAATCTGATAATAAGGCAATTATGCCGACCATGACTACAGTAACTGTTTGTAACCTAATGTCAAAGTTCTTAATATGTGACATTTCATGAGCGACAACTCCCTCCAGCTCCTGCCTGTTTAACTTGTCAAGCAATCCACTGGTCACGGCAATAACTGCATGCTCCGGATCTCTACCAGTGGCAAAAGCATTGGGGGCTGTATCATCTATTATAAAAGCTTTAGGGGTAGGAATGCCTGCTGCAATAGCCAAACCCTCATTAATATGATAAAGGTACGGAAGTTCATCCCTGGAAACTGGCCTAGCTTTACTCATCCGCAAAACTATTTTATCGCTGTAATAATAACTTCCGAAACTTCCAATAATAGCAATAATAACCGCTATAAAAAGAGCAAAATAACCAAATTCTGAAATTTGAGCAAAAACCCAGCCAATTATTATTATAAAAATGAAAAAGGCAAACATTAAGAAGCCAGTTTTATATTTGTTAGCTGCAATCTGTTCATACATTTTTAGATAAAATTAAGATTCAGTAAAATCAACCTTTACTGCTTCGCGTGAGGCTTCCTCTATTTCAAAATAGTCTCTTTGGTTAAAACCAAGCATTCCAGCTAATAAATTGTTAGGAAAAGTCTGAATAGTTGTATTGAATTTCATTACAGTATCATTATAAAACTGTCTGGCATAGGCAATCTTACTTTCAGTTCCAGATAATTCTTCTTGAAGCATTAAAAAGTTTTCATTGGCCTTTAAATCCGGATAGTTTTCAGCGACAGCAAACAATGATTTCAAGGCCCCGGTCAACATATTTTCAGCATTTGACTGTTCTTGAACAGTCCCGGCATTAATTGCTTGAGTTCTGGCTTTAGTCACCTCTTCAAATACTGTTTTTTCATGTTTCGCATAGCCTTTAACAGTCTCAACCAAATTTGGTATAAGGTCATACCGCCTTTTTAATTGGACATCAATCTGGGCCCAAGAATTGTCAATTCTGTTTCGTAGCACAATTAGCCTGTTATAGATAGCAATAACAAAAATAATTGCCAGGCCAACAATTGCTAGGAGCCCAATAACAACTATACTAAAACAAACTCCCATAATCTGCCTCCTTAACATTTAGAGATTTTAAATAATAATAAGCTAATAGATTCCTTTAATCAATCACTGCTAATAATTTTCTAAAAAAGTTTATCTTTCCAGATTGTCTATCTTTACATCTTTTCTGCTATATTATTAATTAACTATAATTTCAAGATTAAATAATAAACATGTTAATCCCAATTTCAGATGAAAACCCAACAAAAAAATTTCCTATCATGACCATCTTGATAATCATCGCTAATGTTGCAGTATTTATCTATGAAATATCTTTAGGCCTGCAATTAGAAGGTTTTTTCTACCGTTTTTCCGTAATACCTTATGAGATAACCAACGGCGTTAATATTTACCAATTTCCGGGAGAAGTAAATCCAATCTATCTATCTGTCTTTTCTTCCATGTTTTTACACGGAAACCTCATTCATCTATTAAGCAATATGCTTTATCTATGGATTTTCGGAAATAATATAGAAGATTATCTTGGCAGTTTTAAGTTTATTATTTTCTATCTTATATGTGGGCTTGGTGGAACATTTGCCCATATACTGAGTGATCCTTTCTCAAAAATCCCAAGCCTGGGAGCGAGTGGTGCAATTGCCGGAATCTTAGGTGCCTATATCCTCTTATATCCCCGAGCTAAAATTAATAGCTTGGTAATATTCTTTTATTTTATAAGAGTAATCAGCCTTCCCGCCTCACTGGTAATTGGTTTTTGGATCTTTCTTCAAGTCATTAGCGGGCTGCAAGAATTTAGCGTATCACCTGAGTCCAGTTCTGGCGTTGCCTGGTTTGCCCATATAGGTGGATTTGTTACCGGTTTAGCTTTAATTTTAATTTTTAAATTTTTAAAAAACCGCTCAAAAGAATATATTAGAGAATAGTCTTATTCTTACGTTGATTTTCTAATTCTTGAAAAGCATATTCTACTTCTTTAATAGAACCTTTTTTTATATTCATGAAATTTTCCGGTGGAGTTTCATTATCTCCATAAATATAAATCTTCTTTCCAGTCTCGGCTTGTAGCCTATTCAACCCAGATGCTTTTTTCCCAATAAGCATAGATGCAATCTCAATATTACCTTTAAATAGAAAAGCAGGTTGTCGATTTGAAGCACAGATTTTATGAATAATTCTCTCCGCTTCAATAAAATTGCTATTGTTCGATAAAATTCTGCCTACTCCCTTACACCGAGGACAGGTCTGGGTTAAATAATCAAGTAAACCGTCTGACACTTTCTTCCTGGTCATTTCAATCAATCCAAGACTTGAAATCTCAACCACTCTAGTTTTGGTCCGATCAGTTTCCAATGCTTGATTAAAAGATTGGAATACCTGTTCTTTATGTTCTTCTTCCTGCATATCTATAAAATCAATTATTATAATCCCACCAATATCCCTAAATCTAAGCTGGCGTACAATCTCTTCCGAAGCTTCAAGGTTTGTTTGAAGTATAGTCTCCTCAAGGTTATTTCTGCCGATAAACTTACCTGTATTGACGTCTATCGCAGTTAGGGCTTCTGTCTGATCAATAGTAATATAACCTCCTGAACGCAACCAGACCTTTCGTTTAAGCGCTTTTTCGATATCATCATTTAAATGGTACTTATCAAAGATTGGTAGAGCTTTCGTGTACAATTCAACTCTAGGCTTGAGATCAGGATTAGTGTTTTCAAGTAATAGCATTATTTTTTCAAATACTTCACGGTCATCAACTATAAGTTTCTGAAATTTCTCTGAAAAAACATCACGAACTATTCTTAAAGGCAGTTCTAATTCAGAATAGATCAAACTTGGTGGGTGAGATAATTTTTTACGCTGTATAATTGTCTTCCATATCTTCTTTAAATATCTGAGATCAAACTTCAAATCTTTTTTATAACATTTCTCAGCAGCAGTTCTGACAATAAGGCCCATATCTTTCGGTTTGATTGAATCAACAATTTCTTTGAGTTTCTCTCTTCTCTGTTCTTCAATTTTTTTTGAAACACCTGCAAATTCAGAAAATGGTAGTAAAACAATATACCTACCTGGAACAGCAACTTGTGTTGTTAGCCTGGCCCCCTTCCCACCCATCGGTTCTTTAACAATTTGAACCATTATTTCCTGACCTTTGGAAAGGATATTTTGAATTAATTGTTCTTCTTCTAATTCAGGTTTGTAGCTTTCAATAATCTCTTCAACATAGAGGAAAGCATTTTTTTCGAGGCCTATGTCAACAAAAGCTGCTTCCATCCCCGGAAGAATATCCATAACACGGCCTAGATAGATATTTCCAACAACCGAGCGGTTTATCTGCCGTTCATAGTATAGCTCTACTAAACTATAATCTTCAAGGATAGCAACTCTTGTTTCGTAGTTACTAACGTTTATAATAATCTCATTAAGCTTCTGCGACATAATTTTTTCCTCAAATATTATGCCGCAAGAGTGTTAAATAAAGCCTTAAACTTACCCGGGCGTTAAAAAAAGTAACACCTCTTGCGTAAAATATTCTGTTCTTTTCTTGGTAGAACAGAAAAAATCAAATTAGATTATGTTTAAAAAAATCCTTTACCTTTATAAGATTACCAGAAAATTCTAAAAAATGCTCAATTTTTTCAATTTTAACTCTTTTTGGGCTTAATTTTTTATCGGAAATGATCAAATGCTCGATATCGCTTGGCCATAAAGGATTATCAATATCAGCTCTAAGATAAATATCTAAGTAAAAACTTTGATTAAAATCTTTCAGCTCAAATTTTAAGATAGCTTTTCGGGGTTCAATGAGCTTCATCTTTTCTTTTTTTCTAATTTCCAAACAGTTCATGTTCATTAATCCTTCAACCCAAAACTTAATCTTATCTTTACTTGATTCTTGGTTAAAATATACGCGGTACCTCGCAATCTGGAGGTCTTTAGATAACTCTCTTCTTTTAGAGCGGATAACAAAACAAGTATCAATGGTTATCTCTTCTGGTAAATGTTCGTTTAAAAGCTCTTTAAATATTTCCTTTTTGATTTCATCTTTTAAGGTCAATTCTGCCCATTCTTCTCTACTTGAAAACCCTACAGGCAATGCCTGGCTAAATACAATCTTTGGATGAGGATTAAAGCCTTCGGTTAGTTTATAAGGAAGGCCGGACCTGCGTATTGCTTTGATTAATGTGCCGGTCAGTTCAAGATGAGATAAGAAACGCAGTCTGCCTTTTTTACTATATGAAAACCTATATTTAATCATTGATTTTGTCCAAGACATTTTTTACAGGGCCTTTGCAAAGGCCACAATCAAGACAATTTCTAAACCGGCAATCATCACTGGTTCTTCCTTGACGAGCCATACTTAACTCTCTAAGGAGGAACTCTTTCTTTACTAAAGTATCAATATGATCCCAGGGAAGGACTTCTTTATGCCCAATATTCCTGTAAAGATAGAAATCGGGATTAATGTTTGAATCAGAAAAAGATTTCTCCCATAAATTATTATCAAAAAATTCCGACCAATTATCAAAACGGCATCCTTTCCCAATTGAAGACTGCAAAACAGCAGACAGTCGTCTGTCGCCCCTGGAAAAAATAGCCTCGATTCTACTCTGCTTTACATCATGCCATTTTAAATTGACTTCTCTCTGAACAATTCTAGCTTTCAGATAATCCTGTTTTTCTTTTAAGCTTTCATCTTTATCCATTGGCAACCATTGAAAAGGCGTGTGAGGTTTAGGTATAAAATTTGAAATGCTAACATTTATCTTGATTCTTTTTCTGACACTCTTTGATATAGTGCGGCGTCCCAGTAAGACTATATCGTCAATCAAATCGGCCATTGCCTGAATATCCTGATGCTTTTCCGTCGGCAAGCCTATCATAAAATACAATTTCAGCTTAAACCATCCTGAATAGAAGGCAGCTTCAGCAGCTTTTAAGATATTCTCCTGGGAAATCTGCTTATTAATTACATTTCGTAACCTTTGAGAGCCGGCTTCAGGTGCAAAGGTTAACCCTGTTTTTCTAATCTTTTGTATTTCCGAAGCTAATTTAACCGAAAAAGTATCAACTCGTAGGGACGGTAAAGAAATTGAAATACCCTGTCCCCTAAAATCATTAACCAGGCAATTTACAAGTTCTTCGATTCTCGTATAATCACTACAACTTAATGCAGAAAGCCCGATTTGGTCCTGACCGGTAACAGCAAACAGTTCCCTTATCTCTTCTTGAGCTACTTTACATTTTTTTTCGCGTACCGGCCTGTATATTATACCTGCTTGGCAAAAGCGGCAGCCCCTTGTACAACCTCTCATAATCTCTGCATTTACCCTTTCATGAACTATGTCCATGTAGGGAACAATTACATTATCATAAGGAATTTGGTAGTTTATATCATTTATCAATCTCTTTTCTATTACTGGGGGGGCATGAGAACTGTTTTTTATCCGTAAAATTCTATCCTCTTCATCATAGATTGTTTTATATAAACTAGGAACATAAACTCCCTTAATACTTGCTAATTCTTTTAAAAGCTCCTTTTTGTTTTGAGTATTATTCTTAAAATTTCTGATCATATCCACTAACTCAAAAATGACCTCTTCCCCATCTCCAATTACAAAACAATCAAAAAAAGGAGCTAATGGCTCTGGGTTATAAGCAGCAGGTCCTCCTCCTACCACTAATGGATATTCTCCATCCCGCTCATCAGCTAACAGTGGAATACGGGCAAGATCTAAAAGCCTTAGGATATTCGTATATGTTAATTCATGCTGAAGAGTAATGCCTAGAATATCAAAATCCTTGACTGGATGGTTAGTCTCCAAAGAAAAAAGAGGAATTTTATGATTTAAAAGCTGTCTCTCAAAGTCAATCCAGGGATTATAAACTCTTTCGGCAATAATTCCTTTTTTGGAATTTAGAAGTGCATATAGAATCTGTATACCAAGATTGGACATACCAATCTCATATGTGTCTGGATAAACAAGGCAAACTTTAATGTCTGCTCGGTTCCAACTCTTTTTAGCTGCATTTACTTCACGGTTTATATATCTAACAGGTTTTTCTACATCCGGAAGTATTTCTTCAATTTGTTCCCAAAGTGAGGGCATTAGCCCCTACCCACTTTTAATCTTTTGGTTACATTCTCCAGGAATTCCCGTAACTTATTCGGAGTTAATATGCCGCCCTTTTCAAAATATTTTATAGCTGCTTCTCCGATCAGATGTGTTCCGGTAAAAGCTACTGATCCTTTAATTATCCAGCCCACTCCCGGGATAAAGTCTAATAACTGACGTGCTAAAGCTCTCCAAGTATATCCACTGCCAATTGTAAAAAGTATTTCAGTAATCCTTTCCATGGATAGATCTTTGTCATAAATTGCTGATATCTGTAGAATCATTTTAATCTGGTTTGCCATGAGAATGGGCATATCCGTACCAGGAATAATAGTTACCGCCCCGATGATTCCATTTTGTTGAGCTGTTCTTTTTGTAATCAGCCGGGCAGCAGTCTTTCTAAAACGAGGTAAAGACCGGCTGACTGCAATTTCCTTTTCTTTTAGTCCTTTTAATAGTCCTTCGATCAAAGGTTGATCAATATTGATATTATTTCGAGCTGAGATTAAATACACATGTGAAGGCTTAACATCAAAGATTTGATAGATATCATAAAGCAAGGATTCCACCCGGGGGTTCAAATCAATCTTATTTAATACTAATAAAGGTAACTTCTTAAATTTTCTTCTGGAATAATCATAATAACTTTTTAAGTTCCTATTTATTGATTTAGTGGCATCCAATAAGATTAAGATGATATCAGCCTTTTTGCCTACTTCGGTAAATTCAGGATGATATTCAACTCTCTGATTTTCAATATTAAGTGATAATAAACCCTCCTGGGCCAAGCTGTTCTTTGCTAAGTTATCAATCAGACTTTTTTTACCTGCGTTTTTTTCACCAATAATTAGTATATTAAAGCTTTTTGATGATTCTTTCTTTACGCTATTCAAAATTTTAAATATTTGTTTGGTTTTAATCGGTGTTTTCATGCTATTTTTAGACTGTCATAATTTTTCTACTAGTTTTAAACCTCCGGCTATATATATTCAATAATAGACCAACTGAAACCATATTAATCAACATCGAACTACCACCATAACTTAGAAACGGCAGTGGAATTCCAGTTATTGGCATTATTCCTATAGTCATTCCAATATTAACAGTTATTTGAAACATCCACATAGCTACAATGCCTATGGAAACCAGAGCTCCGTAAATATCTTTCGCCGATAAGGCAATGGCAATTCCTCTACCAATTATTATAAAATATAGGACCAAAACCATTGATGTACCTAAAAAGCCTAACTCTTCTCCGACTACAGAAAAGATAAAGTCAGTATGTCTGGCCGGTAGAAATCTAAGATTGGTTTGTGTTCCTGAATATAAACCCTTACCAAATATTTGTCCTGATCCAATAGCAATCTTGGACTGGCTTAAATTGTATCCGGCACCCTGTGGATCAAGGTCTGGATTAAGAAATACTAAAAGCCTATTCATTTGATATTCCTTTAAAAGGTTAAAGTTAAAAATTATTGCTATTAATACAAATCCAATAATAAATATTACCCCAAGATGTTTTATTTTAATTCCAGCAATAAAAAGTTGACCTATTAAAACAGCAATCAAGACCAAAGATGTGCCCAAATCCGGCTGTAAAAAAATAAAAAAAGTTGGAATGGAGATATGAATAAAAGCAAAGACAATATCCTTAATCCCAGTCAAATCGCCTTTTCTGGTTGACAAAAAAGCAGCCAGAGTGATTATAATTATTATCTTTGATATTTCTGACGGTTGTATCTGAAAAGATCCGATCTCTATCCATCGCTGGGCCCCGGGCTCTGTGTTGCCAAGTAAAAGTACCAATAAAAGAAAAAATAGGTTTAGCCCATATAAATGAAAATAATAACCCTTGATTTGATGATAATCTACTAACCAGGTAATTGCTAAAATAAAGAGGCTGAATACAATAAAGATAAGTTGTTTAGGATAAAGTTCAGATAGATTATCTCCTTCAGTTATTTCCTGGTGAGTTGCTGAAGATATAATAAGTATGCCGATTATAAGAATAGTAATAACAGCAAGTATAAGAATCCAGTCTATTTGTCTTATCAAACGATCTCTATTTAAATTAATTCTCATCTTGATCTGTCTACCACTCCCTCAACTCCTTTATCTTCAATATCAAAGATTTGGCTGTATAGCTTCCTGGCAGCCAGTGCACCGGCTTCACCACCATTACCGCCTTGCTCTATAACAAAGACACTAATGTATTTCGTCTTTTCCGCAGGTGCGAAAGATACAAACCAGGCATAATCATCTTTTCCTTTAACTTGCGAAGTTCCGGTTTTACCGCCAATCTTAATCGGAAAACCTCGAAAAGCTGATGAAGCTGTACCGAATTCAACGACTGCTTCCAGGTCTTTTTTAACCACTTGAAGATAAGAGGGTTTTACTCCTATTTCACCGATAATTTCAGGTTTGTAATTATGTGATATTTTTCCCTCTATTGATAGAATGGACTTGACCAATCTTGGTTTATATAGTTTACCGCCATTTATAATTGTCGAATAAAAGTTTGCTAGTTGGATCGGGGATGTTAAAACATCACCTTGGCCAATCGCCATATTAACCGTATCGCCCGGAAACCAGGTTTGCAGCTCAGGATAATTTTTATAAAATCTCTTTTTCCATTCTTTATCCGGTATCCTGCCTTTTAATTCAGAAGGTAGATCAATTTCAGTATCACGACCAAACCCCATTTTCCTTGCCCACTCCTGGAAAGGTTCACCTTTTCTTTTATAAAAACTATACCCTATCTCGTAAAATACAGTATCACAGGAGTAAGCAATACCCTGATTAAAGTTCAAGCTTCCGTGTCCCGATCTTTTCCAGCAATATTTAGGCCAATCTCTGCCTAAATCCATCCATTTTCCCGTACAGACAAAAGTACTATTTGAAGAAACCATACCATCCTGCAGCGCAGCTAACCCGGTTACTAATTTAAAGGTTGAGCCAGGTGGATAAGTAGCCATTACAGCTCTATTTAACATAGGAAAATTATTCTCTGGTCGATTTAAATCAGCCCATTTTTCTTTAGATATACCTCCTATAAATTCGGAAGGATCAAAAACTGGATAACTGGCCATTGCTTTAATTTCTCCCGTATAAGGATCCATAACCAAAGCTGCACCTGCTTTAGCGTTTTTATGTCCTCTTTTTTGAGCCAGCTTTATTCCTTCTTCTAAGGACTGCTCTAAAGCCAATTGAATTTTTGTATCAAGTGTCATTCTTAAATTTTGGCCTGATATTGGTTCAATCTCGTTGATTACTCTAATCGGCCTGCCGTTGGCATTAACCTCAATATTTTTCTGTCCTTTTTGACCGCTTAGAAATACCTGATATTCTTTTTCAATCCCGCTCTTGCCAATCATGTCACCCATCTCAATTTTTTGACTTTCTTTCAACTTCAGCTCTTTTTTAGAGATTTCACCAACATATCCAAGTACATGGGGTGCCATATTGCCAAATATATACTCCCTTATGGGTTCAGTTATTATCTCTATTCCGGTAAATTCTGCTTGATGTTCGACAAGATAGGTAATTTTTTCTTCACCGACATCTCTTTTTATAATCTTTGGTTCAAGAGGATCTGTCTTTTTTTCTTTAAGTTTTTCTTTAATCTCCTGTGGGGTAATATCTAAAAGCAATGCCAGTCGTTCAATCAATTTACTATTATCTTTAAAGACAAAGGGAACTATAGCTACGGCCAAACCAGGCCTGTTTTTTACCAGGACCTCTCCGTTAAGGTCATAGATATTGCCTCTAGGAGAGGGTATATCTACAGTTCGAACTCTATTGCTCTCAGCAAGCTGGTTATACTCATTTCCCAGTGCAATCTGTAAAAACCATAACCTGCCTAAAAGAACAGCAAAAATAATCAAAATAATAAGATTAAATATTGCAAGTCTTTTATGGACAAAATCGGGCAATCTAACCATATAAAAATATTAATTCTGGAGCGGTTTGAGCTCCTCCTTTTCTTTTAATATCTTATCAAGAATAGGGAAAAGAAAAATTGAAATTAACGAATTATAAAAGGCCATGGGAATCAATAGTCTCCAAAAAACAGACCAAAACGGTAATTTAATACCTACCATAAAATTTATAATAGTATAGAGAATCTGAGATAAGATTGTAGCCAAGAAAATAGCCAATATTGAAAGATACTGTTGCTCCATAAATATTTTTCTTTGAAAAAAACCCGCTAAATAACCTAAGATAATCTTTATTATGGCATTTATCCCAAAGGTTTGACTCAAAATTATATCCTGGAACAAACCACCGCCAAAACCCATAATACCACCTATGCTCGAACCATAAATAAATGCGCAAAAAATCACAACTATTAAAATAAAATCTGGTTGCACACCCTTAATTGTCAAATATGGTGCTATAGTTGACTGGAAAATTGCAGTCGCTAGTATCAGTAAAGTTATTTTTTGCCATATCCGCAATTTATCCACCATCCCTATCTGTTTCAAATGGAAGTTCTAGCGGTGGATTTATAATGATCATTACTTCTTCAAGCTTTGAAAAATCTATTGGAGAACTGACTATTATTTCCTTATATAAGCTATATGATTTTTGATCTACTTCCTCAACCAATCCGATATAAATTCCTTTCGGATATAATCCCCCAAGACCGGAGGTGACAACGGCGTCTCCTTTGTTGATGTTTGCTTCACGGGTTATGAAGCTTAAAGAAAGGTTTCCACCAACTTCGCCTTCGACAATGCCTGTCTCGCGTGATTCTAACAACTGAGCTCCAACACCGCTTTTAGGGTCTATTATCAGCTTTACTTGCGAGGCATATCCTGATACCTCCGTCACTTGGCCTACCAGGCCATCGGCTACAATCACCGGCATATTCTTTTTTATTCCATCTTTGGAACCCCTGTCGATAATAATTGTATATCGCCAGTTTGTTGCTGATTTTCCAATAACTTGAGCACTTATTGTCTCAAATTCATTTTTCTTTTTAAAGGCCAGCAGTTCTCTTAGTCTCTTATTTTCTTCTTCAAAAGTCTTTAAAGATAGTATAGCTTGCCTGAGTTCCTTTACTTCTTTTTTTAATTCCTTATTTTGGTCATAAACAGTTCCAAAATTAGCAATATAAAGATATGCTTTTTTAAATGGAGATGTAATAACAAAGACACCTTTTTGAATAGGTGCAAAGATTTCAATAGCTATTCTTTGTGTATCATGAAGTATTCCTTCTTCTCCTTCACGAACATAAAGCGTTAAAAGTAAGATACTTATAATCAATAAAATTACTAAGACAATACGACCACGTGGTATTCGAGAAGAAGGCATTCATTATCCACCTATCTTTGACTGCCTATGAGTATTTGTTTTAATACATCAATTTCCTCTAAAGCTTTACCCGACCCTAACACAACTGCTGTCATTGGGTCTTCGGCAACATGAACAGGCATACCAGTTTCTTGACGCAGTCGTTCATCAAGACCCTTCATCAAAGCTCCTCCCCCGGCAAGCACCAAGCCCCTATCCATAATATCGCTTGAAAGCTCAGGTGGTGTTTTCTCAAGAGTGCTTTTGATAGCTTGAATTATTGAGCTTACAGGTTCTTCCATTGCAGCCCTAATCTCTTCTGATGAAAGAACGATGTTTTTTGGCAAGCCAGTCAATAGATCCCGGCCTCTCACTTCAGCATCTTCCTCTTCGGAAAGGGGGTATGCTGATCCAATTTCAATCTTTATTTCTTCGGAGGTTCTTTCTCCAATCATAATATTGTATTCCCTCTTGACATGCTGGATTATAGATTCATCACACTCATCCCCGCCAATGCGAATTGAGATGCTGGTAACTACTCCTCCTAAGGATATGACTGCTACCTCAGTTGTCCCTCCTCCTATATCGACAACCATATTTCCGGTAGGCTCCTGAATAGGTAAACCGGCCCCAATGGCTGCAGCCATTGGTTCTTCAATAAGAAAAGCAGCTCTAGCTCCAGCTTGTAAAGTTGCTTCAAAGACTGCTCTTTTTTCTACTTCGGTCACACCGGAAGGGACACAAACTACTACTCTTGGTTTAACGGCAAAACGGCGGTTATGTACTTTCTGAATAAAATAACGGATCATTGATTCTGTTACATCAAAATCAGCAATTACTCCGTCTCTTAAAGGTCTTATGGCCACAATACTGCCAGGAGTTCTCCCCAGCATCTTTTTTGCATCTGTACCCACAGCTAAGATTTTTCCTGATTTCTTTTCAATGGCCACAACTGAGGGTTCAATTAAAACTATTCCCCGGCCTTTTACATGAACCAAGGTTGTTGCAGTCCCTAAATCAACTGCCATATCCCTTCCTAAAGGGCCTAATAAAAAATCAAACATTACTTTATACTCCTAGAATAATGTGTCACTATAAAATCCCCATTCTTTTCAAGCTAATATATCTACCTTGTCCAATGATGAAATGATCAAGTAGTTTTATTCCTATTGTTTTTCCCGCTTGTTTAATCCTTTCAGTAAATTCTTTATCTGCCTGGCTAGGTTGGATATCACCGCTTGGATGATTATGAGCTATAATCACCGCAGAACCGTTTTCTCTTAATGCTGGGCGAAAAATATCTCTAGGCAGAACTAACGCTTTGTTTAATCCCCCGGTTGAAACAGTATCCATTCTTAGGACTATATTTTTTATATTCAAAATAATAACCTTAACTACTTCATGCTCTAAAAAACCAAGCTCAGGCAATAAAAAATTAGCAGCTTCTTCAGGGTTTGAAATCTTTCGGCCGACTGATTTTGATCCAAAATAAGCCCTTTTACCCATCTCGATAGCAGCAAGAATCTTCCCTACCTTAGCCTTTCCTATTCCTTTTACCGAGAACAACTCTGCCGGATATTTATAAGGTATTTTATTAAGAGCTCCAAAGGTAATCAATATCTCTTGAGCCAGTTGAAGTGCATTTTTCCCATTAATACCGCTTTCAATTACTAGCGCCAGTAGTTCCGCATCTGACAGGCTTCCTGTTCCTTGCTCAAATAATCTCTCTCTCGGCCTAATTTCACAAGGCAGTTCTTTTATCGTAATTTTATTTTCAATTTCAGCCAAAACCCCTCCATATTAAAGACAGTAATCTGATATTATAACGCTTTTTATAGAATAAAAAAATTCTGCTTAATTATATAACAAATGAAATAATTAGTAGATATTTTGATAAACCCTCTGAACATTATATTGAAACAAGCTCTTTAAGGTAATAGAAGCTATATAACCGGTAGTCATTCCGGTAATAATTGAGATAATAATTAATAAGGGGCTTAATAAAAGAACTCCGAGATGCGAAGTTATTAATATGGCCACAAAAAGCTGAGCCAGGTTATGGCCAACAGCCCCTATTATACCCACTCCAATTATTGAAAATAACTCTCTAAACCTGGCTATAACCACAGACATGGCTATTGTGCTAAGAATTGCCCCTGCAATGCTAAAAAAGAATGCCGGAGTAAAAAATGTACCAACAATAATCGAACCTAAGAAAACTCTAAAAATTGAGTTTAGAAGGCCTTCTTTCCACGAATAAAGATAAATTAAGACCAATGGAATTATATTTGCTAATCCAAGTTTAGCTCCTGGTAATGGCAAAGGCGGAACTAACAAATTTTCTATAAAATGCAAAATTAAAGCCAATGCCAGAAAAACAGCTTGAATAGCAATCATTTTTGTTTTCATGTTCTCACCTAAGCACTGAATCAATTTCCTGTTTATTTTTTGAATCTATTTCAACCATAATATTGTTTGGTACACAATATATTACTTGGCCCGGTTGGCTAATCCAGCCCTGTTGAATGCATATTTTTCTAGGACAATCGGAATCGGCCACTCTAACTTTATTATCCTTTATCTGCAAAGACATCTTTCCTTCAGCATCCTTTATCAAATAGAATCCATCATCATTTAAATCCTTTTTAAATAGAATTTCGTTGCCTTTATATACCGTAATACTCGTAGAATTATAACGTTTAGTAAAAGCTCTGTTTGGGATAAAAAGGAATAAAGCTAAAGATAAAAGAGATATTATTAGAAATTTATCAGCTCGTTTTAATAACATATTATAATTAGACAAGCAAAAGACAATTGGTTGGGCATTTTTCTACACATTTTCCGCAATCATCACATTTTTCATAATCAATAACAGCCAGAAAATCTTCGATTGTAATTGCCTCAACCTCACAGGCTTTCTGGCAAGCTTTGCAGGCAATACATCCGACTTCACATGATTTTCTGACAAGCTTCCCCTTTTCTTTATTGACACAAAGATTCCTTAATCTTTTTTCTACCGGAATCAAGGTAATAATATTACGGGAGCATGCTGTTACACAGCCTCCACATCCGACACATTTATCCTGTTCAATAATGATAGAGTTATTTTTGCCATAAGTAATAGCATCAAAGGGGCATGCCTTAATGCAATCGCCGCCTCCAAGACAACCATAAGTGCATAAAAGAGAGCCTCCAGCCAATGAATTTGCAATGTTGCAGTCTTTAATTCCATCATAGATGAATCTTTCAACGACACCGTCTTGGCGGCCTGTGCAGTTTACTACAGCCACCAAAGCTTCTTCTTCCCCTTCCAATTCGACTCCCATGATATCAGCCACATCCCTGGCAATTTCGATTCCACCTGCTTTACAACCATCCACTGGTGCATCATCTCGCAAAACAGCAGAAGCAAAATCATTACATCCGGCGTAACCGCAGACCCCACAGTTCAAACCGGGCAATGCTTCCTCAAGATTTTTAAGCTTCGGATCTATTTCGACATAAAAGACTTTTGAGGCATAGGAAAGAAGAAGGCCAAATGTTATACCAAGTCCCGCCAGTGTTGTTATAGAAAATACAATTGTCTCAATCATTTAATCACCTAGCTTAAGAAGCCTGAAAAACCTAAAAAGGCCATAGAGAATAATCCCGCAATAATAAAGGCGATAGCCATTCCTCTAAATGGCTCAGGTATGTCTGAAAATTCAAGCCTCTCCCTTACTCCGGCAAATAAGACAATAATTAAGGTCCAACCAATAGCAGCTCCAAAACTATGTATGGTCATCTGGATAAAATTATAGGATTCATCAATATTTAAAAGGGCTACTCCCAATACAGCACAATTGGTCGTTATTAGTGGTAAATAAATACCCAGAGCTCTGTACAAGGTCGGAGAGAATTTATTTAGAAACATTTCAACTAATTGAACAAGAGAAGCAATAACTAGTATAAAAGCAACAGTCTCTAAAAACTCTACTTTCAGAGGTATTAAAATATAATTATAGAGCATCCAGGAAATAATGCCGGCCAGGGTCATGACAAAAATTACAGCCATCCCCATGCCTATAGCAGTTTCAACTTTCCTGGACACACCAAGAAATGGACAAATCCCCAAAAAACGAATGACAATAAAATTATTTATTAAGATGGCACTTATCAATATAAAAATTAAGCTTCCTTTATCCATCCTAATCACCTAGACACTTTTTTTGCGATTACTTAGTGAATTAAAGAGTGCCAGCAAGAGCCCCATGGTTATAAAAGCACCGGGTGGCAATATTAGCATAACCGCTGAATAATCCGGATTAAAAATCTGAATTCTTAGGGCAGTCCCATCACCAAGGACACCACTTCCAATCAATTCTCTGATAAAACCTATTAATAATAGATTTAAAGTAAATCCGATTCCCATACCTAAAGCATCAATTATAGACGGATATACTCTATTTTTACTGGCAAAAACTTCGGCTCTTCCTAAAATAATGCAGTTGACAACTATTAGAGGAACAAATATACCGAGTGCTTTATGTACATCTGGTGAGAAAGCAGCCATAACATAATCGGTGATAGTCACAAAAGTAGCAATGACCACTATAAAGCAAGGAATTCTAACTTTTTCTGGTATATATTTTCTTAATAAAGCAATTATTATATTTGAACATAACAGTACAAAAGTTGTACCCAAACCCATACCTATTCCATTCACAACAGCAGTTGTTACAGCTAAAACCGGGCACATCCCTAAAACTAACTTAAAAGTTGGATTTTCACTAAATATTCCTTTTTTAAATTCGTACCAATAATCCATCTTCAAAGATTTTTTTGATTCACTCATATTACTCTTCCACCTTTTCAAAGAGCTTGCGAGTATTATCCTTGACCGAACTAGCAACTAAATCTGAGGATATTGTTGCTCCGGTTATAGCATCCAAGTCTTTTAATTCACCCTTTACCATAAAATCATCTTTATAACTCTTACCTGCGAACTGATCCTGAAACCAATCATCAGCAATATGTGCTCCTAGTCCCGGGGTTTCAGACTGCTGAAGAATTTTTACTCCTGATATGCTTCCATCGGTGTTCATACCAATTATCAAAGTTATCGGTCCTTGATATCCTTTCGTTTCTACTTCCAAAGCGTAAGCTGTATCCCCTTCTATATTTTGGCCAACATAATATGAAAATTCATCTTTCTTTTTCTTCTCAAATTTCTCAATATCAGGTTTAACCTGCTGTAGAGCTTCATCTCTAGCTTTTTCCAGATTCTCCTTAATAATAGGATCGGTAAAAGAAAAAGTATAAGCTAAAAGGCCGGCCGCAATAAAGCATATCAAGAATAAGATAATTATAGGTCTTACGTATTCTTGCACTATGCAGAAACCTCCCCAAATTTCGTAGGTTTCGTATAGCGGTCAATCAAAGGTGTAGCTGCATTCATTAAAAGAATTGAATAACATACACCTTCTGGAAAACCACCATATTGCCTAATTAAAACAACTAAAAGGCCAGCTCCAAAACCAAAAATTAGCTTACCTTTTTCCGTAATCGGGCTGGTTACCCAGTCTGTAGCCATAAAAAATGCACCTAGAATCAAACCTCCAGTTATAATACTAAAGACTGGGTCTCTTCCTAAAATCCAAGAGAGGGCAAAAACTGATCCGATAAAACTCCCGGGAATTCTCCATTCAATATGCCCTTTGTATAAAAGATAAGCTGCTCCTATCAAAAGAGCCAGGACAGATGTTTCTCCCAGGCTTCCTGCTCTTGAGCCTAAAAAAAGTTCTATGTTGCTCGGTATTTGCAGATCTAAGCCTTGTTTGACTATAGCCAGAGGTGTAGCCTGAGTAATAGTATCCACAACTGCCTTACCTTGCACATTGAATAGCTTAAGATTGTGTTCTTCAAAACCAGGAGTAATAAAGTTCAATACACCGATTGTTTTCCAGAATAGCGGTTTTAACCAAGTCGTCATAAAGACTCCCCAGGAAGATAAGAGAAATGCTCTCCCCACCAAAGCAGGATTAAAGATGTTCGAACCTAACCCGCCAAAAACTTCTTTAGCAATAGCTATAGCTATAAAAGCTCCAATGGCAGCAATCCACCACGGTATAGCTGCAGGCAATGTAAATGCAAGCAAAATCCCAGTTACAACAGCACTTCCATCCCATATTGTAGGTTTTTTGCCAAAGATTTTTCTCATGCCAATTTCAGTCAAAATTGCAGCAATAATACAAGATACAATCACTAATAACGCATTCAGTCCAAAGAAATAGATCGAAGCTAATAGGGCAGGAATTAGTGAAATAACTACATCTCTCATAGCTGAGCTAGTATCAGCTTGCGTTTTTATATGTGGTGGTGCCGAAACAATTAGTCTTTTTTCCAACTATACACCTTTCTTTTTGGCTAAGACCTTGCCTTTAAGATAGCGAATTGATTGAATTATTCTTCTGCTCGAAGGGCAAACATATGCACAAGCGCCGCATTCAAAACAGTCTAGAACATTATTTTCTTCCGATTCATCAATCATGTCTTTCTCAGCAAAAAAACAAAAATACAAAGGAGTCAGCTTCATTGGGCAGTGATTTACACAGCGCCCGCATCTAACACAAGGTTGATCAAGAGCTAACTTGACCTCACTGCCATTAAGAGCCAAAACACCTGAAGTTCCTTTCTGGATTGGTACACCCATATCAAATTGAGCAAAACCAGTCATTGGGCCACCGATTATTACTTTTTGAACATCACCAGTAAAACCTCCGCTTTTTTCAATCAAATGAGAAATCGGCGTACCTATCTTTACTAAAAGATTTAAAGGTTCAGTTACTCCCTTGCCGCTGACTGTCAATACCCTTTCTATTAAAGGTTTTCCATCATTGACCGCTTCAGCAATTTTTATTGTCGTCCCAACATTTTGAACTAAAGCACCTACCTCTGCAGGAAGGCATCCTGAAGGAACCTCTCTCATAAGAATGGCATTAATTAATTGTTTTTCAGCACCTTGCGGATATTTGGTCTTTAAAATGACGAGTTCTATTAAGTCTTCGTCTACAATTAAACCTTTAATGGCTTCGATAGCATCCATTTTATTCGTCTCAATTCCAATATAACCTTTTTCTGCTTCAACAGTCTTCATAATTATCTTTAAACCGGCAATGATTTTTTCAGGCATTTCTAATATATTCCTATGGTCGCAAGTTAAGTACGGTTCACATTCACAGCCATTAATAATAACGCTGTCTATTTTTTTATCTTTTGGCGGAGTAAGTTTAATCGAAGTGGGGAAAGCAGCTCCGCCCATTCCTACCAGGCCTGACTCTCTAATTCTTTGGCGAATATTTTCAGCAGAAAGCTCAGACAATCCTTCAAACTCTACTGATTTTTGTTCCTGGTCGGGCTCTATGACAATTGAATTGACTTTATTCCCAGTAAAAGTTAGCCTGGGTTCTATTGCTTTAACTTTTCCTGATACACTGGCATGAACAGGCGCTGAAACAAAAGCCTCACTTTTACCTATCATCTGACCGGCAAGGACCTGGTCGCCTTTTTCAACAAGCGGGTCACAAGGAGCACCTATATGTTGGCTCAAAGGAATAATTATTTCTTCTGGAATGCCTGCGTTTACGATTTCCTTACCTTCAGAAAGGTATTTATTCTCTGGGGGATGAATTCCCCCTTTAAATGATAAATATGCCATTTAATTTGCCCAAACCTCTAAAAACTTAAATTTTTAAAAAATTGAGATCATTGACATTTCTGTCAATCTCATAAAAACCTGAGGGAATATCCCTAAAATCAAAGTTAAAGCTACCATTACCAGCACAGCAAATGAAAGTGAAACTGAGGCTACTATTTCAAGTTTTTGATTCACCGAGTCAAGATACATAACTTTTACCACTCGTAAATAATAATATGCTGATAAAGCACTATTCAATACTGATATAATTGCTAGCCAGGTATAACCTGATCTAATCACAGCTGTAAAAATCCAGTACTTGGCAATAAACCCAGCCAGAGGAGGGATACCCGCCAAGGAAAACATAAAAATTGCCATTGCAGCTGCAGCAAATGGTGCGTATGTACTTAATCCTTTTATTTCTGCAAAAGTTTCACCCTTCCTGCTTTCGGCATTTGTATATATTAAAATACTAAAAGCACCGATGTTCATAAAAAGATAGGCCAGAAAATAAAAGGCAATACTTCCGATTCCTGCTTCAGAAGATACTCCGATTGCTACAAAGCCAGTTAAAATATATCCAACATGGGCTATTGAAGAATAAGCTAACATCCTTTTAACGCTGTCCTGTCTCAGGGCCATAATATTTCCGACTGTCATAGTCAAGACTGACAAAACAGCAAATAAAGTTACCCAGGATGAATTTATTTCACTAAATACAGTTAAGAATATGCGCAATATTACGGCAACTCCGGCAACTTTAGGAACACTGGACAAGAAAGCAGTAACCGGTGTAGGAGCACCCTCATATACATCTGGTGTCCACATATGAAAAGGAACGGCCGAGATTTTAAATCCAAAACCAACGGCCACAAAAACCATGCCAATTACAGGCAATAAGCCTAATCCGGATATACCCACCTGCCCAACTGAATCTTTAATTATCATGGCGATCTTTTCAAAATTGGTCTGGCCTGAAAAACCGTATATAAGTGACAAACCATAGACAAATACAGCTGAGGCAAAAATTCCTGTAAGAAAGTATTTCATGGCTGCTTCGTTGGAGCGGAGGTCAAAAGCCATCAATCCAACTAATATATAAAGAGAGATTGAAAGAAGTTCTAAGCCAATATAAACAGATACAAAATCAGCCGCGCTGGACATGATCATAGCCCCTAAAGTAGCAAAGAGCATCAATCCATAGAATTCACCGTGGCCTATTTTAAATCGAGAGAGATAGTTTACAGAAATAAAAGCAACTAACAAGGCTGACAGAATAAAAATCATCTTAAAGATTGAAGCATAAGTATCGACTTCTATCATCCCTTTAAAGAATGTACCGCCCGCATTAAAGCGTCCGATTAAAGTAATATAGGCAAAGAGCAACCCAATAATTGCCAGCATGGAGACCATAACTTTTTGGGTTTTTGAAACAAGCATATCGGCAAAGATAACTGTTAAAGCTGTTATTGAAATAATTATTTCAGGGCTTATTTCCTTAGCTTTTAGCAGTAATTCAGTAAATTCCATAACCGCTCCTAAACCAACTTATCTAAAAATACTTCCACTGATTTAGCCAAAATATTAAACAAGGGCAACGGATAAACACCAATCCAGATAATTAGTAATACAATAGGTGTTAAATAGATTATCTCCCTGTTGTTAAGGTCCTTAACCTTTTCCAGCTTTTTATTCTTAATTTGGCCATACATCACTCTTTGAAACATCCAGAGTAAATAACCGGCGGCTAGAATTATTCCCAGAGCAGCTACAACACCGTAAATGCGGTTTGACAGAAAAGCACCGACCAGGATCAAGAACTCTCCTACAAATCCGTTTAAGCCGGGCAAGCCAAGTGAAGCAAGCATAAATAATCCAAAATAAGCGGTAAAAATAGGTACCTGGCTGCTTAAGCCGCCATAATAAGATATATCTTTGGAATGAGTCCGCTCGGTTAATATACCTACAGATAGAAATAAAGCCCCGGTAATCAAGCCGTGGTTGACCATCTGTATAACCGAACCACTCACACCTTGAGTATTTAAGGCAAATAAACCCAACATTATAAATCCGAGATGGGATATGCTTGAATAAGCAACCAGCCTCTTCAAGTTTTTTTGAGCAAGTGCTAATAAAGCTCCGTAAATTATTCCAATTATTGACAGTATCACTATCCACGGAGCAAATTTTACGGCAGCCTCCGGCAATATAGGATTAGCGATTCTAATAAATCCATATACCCCCATTTTCAATAGAACGCCGGCCAGTAATAAGCTCACTGCGGTAGGAGCTTCAACGTGGGCATCAGGTAACCAGGTGTGAAATGGAAAAAGAGGAACTTTTATCGCAAAAGCTACAAAGAATGATAAAAAGACCCAGACCTGAAAATTAAGTGGATATGTCGTTTTGGCTAAAGTAATTAAATCAAAAGTTATAGTTCCAACTTGATTATAATACTGGACAGCCAGGGCGATAAAGCCCACTAGCATAAGCAAGCTACCTACCAGAGTATAGAGGAAGAACTTAGTTGCTGCGTAAATTCTTTTTTTATCTCCCCAAATTCCAATTAAAAAATACATTGGAATGAGCATTGCCTCCCAAAAAAAGTAAAAAAGAACAAAATCTAGTGATATAAAAACACCTAGAATGCCAGTCTCAAGAATCAATAGAAAGATATAGTACTCCTTCTCCCTTTCTGCTATCGCAGAATAGGAAGATAATACAGCGATAACCATCAAGAAAGTAGTCATTAGTACAAGCAATAAGCTTATACCATCTATGCCTAATGTATAATTTAAGTTTAAGGTAGGAATCCACTTAACTTTTTCAAGATACTGCATCGATTTTTGTTGATAATCAAACCAGGGAAGCAGCAAAAGTGACACTAAAAAAATAAGTATGGTTGTTCCGGTAGCAATTCCTTTAATATAAGATTTATTATCTTTTGGAATTAATAGCATTAATACTGTTCCCGCTATAGGAAGGAATAATATTAAGCTTAATATTGGAAACCCAGACTCCATTAACCCTACCTACCTTATCAAATAGAAAAATATTATTACAACTAAGCCTGTGGCCATCAAAGCCAAATACCTCTGGACATTCCCACTTTGAAAACGCCTTGATAAAAAGCCAAGCTCCTTAAAAAAGGCAGCAACTCCGTTTACTAAACCATCGATGACACTCAAATCAGACCATAATGATATTCTGGAAATGCCTATAACAGGCCGGACAATCAAATTATGATAGATTTCATCAATATAATATTTATTGAAAAGTAGTAGATAAATAGGTTTTATTCTCTCAGCAAGCTTATCCGGGTCTATTACTTTTACCAAATACATGATTGTGGCCATGAAGAAACCAAATAAAGCTGCACCAAAGGAAGCCAGGAAGACTATGGCTCCTCCTTCGTGTTCGGCAATTCCATTTGCCGAAGTAAAAACAGGCTCCAAGAATGAATCTATATAAGTTAAACCTTCTGCATTTTTAATAAGGCTCGCTCCCACAAAACCGGAAATAATAGCAAAAACAGCTAATATAAGCACAGGTATGTTCATAACATCAGGTTTTTCATTATTCTCCAGGTGATGTTCCTTGAACGGCTTTCCAAAGAAAGTCAGATAACATGCTCGCGAAATATAAAATGCTGTCATAAAAGCAGCTATTATCCCAATCCAAAAGAGAAATTTATCTATTTCATAGACTGAGCCCAAAATCATCTCTTTGCTCCAAAATCCAGAGAAAGGGGGAATCCCGGCTAAAGCTAATGAGGCAATTATAAAAGATATTGCTGTAATCTTAATCTTGGAGTATAGACCGCCCATTTCTTTCATGTCCATAGTATGAACTTTATGAACAACAACTCCCGAACCTAAAAAGAGGAGAGCCTTAAAGAAAGCATGAGTCATCAAATGGAAGATAGCAGCCACATAAGCCCCGACACCAAGAGCCAGAAACATATATCCTAATTGGCTGATTGTCGAATAGGCTAAAACCTTTTTAATATCATTCTGTACCAAACCAATTGAAGCCGCAAAAATTGCGGTAAAAGCACCTATATACATAATTACTGTCAAAGTATCCGGAGATTGTCCATACATTGGATTTAGCCTTGCCACCATATAGACACCGGCTGTAACCATAGTAGCTGCATGGATTAGAGCGCTCACAGGAGTAGGGCCTTCCATTGCATCCGGCAACCAGACATGGAGTGGAAACTGAGCTGATTTACCAATTGCCCCCACAAATAACAATAAAGTAATTGTGGTCAACATGGTGGCAGAGATTCCGTCCAGACTATTAAATACGGTTTGGAAATCTAAATCCCTGAAGACAAAAAATATCAACATAACTCCAATGGCAAAACCGAAGTCACCAATTCTGTTGACAATAAAGGCTTTTTTACCTGCATCTGCGGCAGATTTTTTTTCATACCAAAAACCTATCAACAGATACGAGCATAGACCTACAGCTTCCCAAAAAACATATAGTTGTAAGAAGTTATTAGCCAAAACAAGCATCAACATTGAAAAGGTAAAAAGAGATAAAAATGAGAAATATCTGGGACGGCCTCTCTCTCCATGCATATATCCCACTGAATAAATGTGGACCAACATACTGACAAAGGTGACAACAACCATCATCAAAGCTGTCAATGAATCGACCATAAAACCAATACTTACTTTAAAAGAACCGGCAAAAATCCAATCATAAAGCTTTTGATTGATTAATTGTCCATGGTTTAATTGAAATAAGATTATCGTCGACAAGATAAAAGATAATGATACAGCTATAATCGAGATTAAATGATAAACTCTTTTAAATAATCTTTCGCCCAGAGTTGCATTGGCAATGAAAGCAACTAAAGGAAATACTGCTATTAGCCATGCCAGATTTAGCACTTCTCAACTCCAATCATTTATATTATCCTTTTAATAAATTTATATCCTCAACATTTAAAGTTTTTTTGTGCCTGTTCATTAAAACTACTATTGATAATCCAATTGCTGTTTCAGCTGCTTCTACAGCCATGATAAACAGAATTAATATCTGCCCCCTCATTGCTAGATAATGATGTGCAAAGACAGCCAGATTAATATTGGCTGCATTGACCATAATCACCACAGAGAATAAAATTTGAAGAATATTTTTCCTGGTAATCGCACCGATTACCCCGATTGAAAAGAGAATTCCCGATAAATAAAGAAAGTGAGTTGTGGGAATATCCATTATTTCTCTCCTTTTTGCTTTTCTTCTTCTGTATTTGGCTTCCTTGTTAAAACAAAGACTCCAATCATAGCTGCTAATAAAATAAAAGATAATATCTCAAAAGGAAAGAGAAATTCATCGAGCAGAATCTTACTTACAACCTGGATATTTCCTCCTGAGGCAGTAATTCTTTCGCTAGTCAGCCCCTGAGTCGAACCTGAAAAGACAGTATTTGAAAAGAGGTTAATAAGTTCGAATGATAACAAAATACCAAGAACCGACATGGCAAATACCCTGAATCCATAGTTTTCCCTAACCGAAGAAGAGCCTAAGGCCAAAATAACAAAAACAAACATAGTAATTATTGCCCCGGCATATATTATAATTTGAACAACAGCTAGAAATTCAGCCTCTAAAAGAAAGTATAATCCGGCAATGGCCAGAAGGGTAGTTATTAAAAAAATTGTACTATGCACCATATTACTTCTTGTAATCATAAGCAAGGATGAAACAACGGCAATTGTGGCAATTAAATAAAATATGTATAACTCCATTATGAAATGACTCCTTTGTTCGAGTTGAGTATTTCATCATCCAAAATATCTTTTTTAGATGACAAAATCATCATCTCAATTTCTTCATTCCCAATAAAAGATTTTTTTGGCCAGTAAGGTATAATTTCTCCGATTTCCTTTTGAATATCCTCTAAGTTTCTATACTGATTAAAAAAGTTAAAACTTTCTGCTATTTCCAGTCCAATCCTCCAATCACTGCTATATTTATTAATCGGGTTAATTGCCCTGGAAAGATATTGTAATCTTCTTTCACCACTCATAAAAGTACCGCTCTTCTCAGGCGGTGTTGAAATCGGCAAAATTACATCAGCTTGATTGAAATGTTGGTTTTGAAAAGCATCCAGTACAATAAGATAACCAGCCTTATTCATCTTTCTCCAGAATTCAATAACAGATTCTTCATATTTATCTATGTTCTCTTTAAAAAATATCTTCTTAAATTCCGAAATCGGTTGATGTCCATAGGGTATTTCTCCCCCAAGGTAAATCAAAACTGGTATTTCTCCATTTTCAAGCTCTCTTATAAATGTACTCTCTTTTAAGCCTTCTTCCGGATTTAATGAAACCTGCCATTTATTTTCAAATATCTTTGCTGATTTAAAATCAGAAATCCTATGGTGCCCGGGTAGGAGCTGGGGATGAAAACCCATTTCTTCAGCTCCCTCCTCATTGTTTCTACTCTTTAAGAGCGCCAATCCCGAACCTTGGCGATTGTCATATCCGCTACAGAAAAGAAATAATGATATGGCTTCAGCCAGTTCGGGTGTTATTTCATTTAAAGATGTGACTATAATTAAACTGTTTGCTGAATCTATCTTCTTTATGATGTTATTCAATTCAGTAGCTTTGATTCCAGTATCTTTGGCCAAAGCCCCGAGTTTTTCATTTTCAAGTTCATTTAATAACAGGTTTAATTCAAGTTTGCCAAATACTTTGTTTCTCAACTTTGTTTTATTCCTTTCATAAAGTTCGGCGGAGATTATCTTAAGTAATTTTGTGCTTTGATCTAAATTTAGATGATAATTGTAGTTGCTAAATTTCTTGATATTTACATTATTTTCATTAAAGGTATAAATGTCTGGTTTGCTTTCCAAATAAACCTTCTTGAAAATATTACCAACAGTCGGATTATTCTCGGTGATATCTGAATTGAAGGTCATAACCATGTCAACATTTGATATTTCATTATAACTAACTGTAGACGATGATCTCCCAAGAATCTTTTCGAATTTCTCTATGGTTGGATAATTAATAAGTCGATTTAAGGTATAAAAATTATTTGAACCGGTAATCATTCTAATATATTTCTGAAAGATGTAGTGTTCCTCAATGCTTAATCTACCAGCACTTATTACTGCTATTTTTTTACTTGCTTTTTTATTTACAGCTTTCCTAATAATCGATGAAACCTTATTTAGCGCTTCAGTCCAACTTGCCGTTGTTTGCTTTTTATTGATTTTGACCAGCGGTTCGACAATCCGATCCTGGTTAAATAATACTTCATACCCAAAGTATCCCCTGATACATGAATTACCCTGGTTCATCCCCTCATCCTCTTCCGGAACAACCTTGACAATCTCGTTATTTTTTACCCAGTAATTAAAACGGCATCCATTTCCACAGTAGGAACAGACTGTCTTTACTTTTTTAACTTCCCATGGCCTAGCTTTATGTTTGGTTCTTTTTGTTATTAAAGCACCTACAGGGCATAGGGTTACACATCGTCCGCAAAATTCGCAATTCAGCTTCTCTTCATAAAATGAACTGATAAAAGTATCGTGCCCCCTATTGACCAAACCAATTGCATTAACTCCTTGGATCTCCCGACATGTTCTGACGCACCTCTTGCAGTGAATACATTTCTTCAGGTCACGTTCGATCAAAGGTGAATAATATCTGATCTTATAACCCGGCATTTTTGGTCCGAATATTGAGGCTAAGCGATTATCTTTTCCACTGAAGAAATAAGTTATCTGCTGAAGGTCACAATCGCCGCCTGACTCACAGTGAGGGCAATCCAGGGGATGATCAGCTAAGAGTGCCTCCAGGTTTACTCTTCGTGTTTTTTTTACTAGGGGCGTGTCTGTATAAACAACCATTTCATCAGCGGCAACCAAAGCGCAAGAAGCTTCTGGCCTTCTTCCGCCTTCAATTTCAACAAGACATATCCGGCAAGCTCCGATAGTTGCTAATTTTGGGTGATTGCAAAATGTCGGAATATAAATTCCAGCTTTTGAGGCAGCCTCTAATACCGTAGTCCCTTTTTCAACTTCAATTTTAACTCCATCAATAGTTAGCTTTACCATAGGCTACCTTCTTTTCTTCTTATAGCCGCATTTTCCGGTTTCTATATGTGTTACAAAATCTTCTTTAAAATTTCTAATAGAGCTGATTATCGGGTTAGGCGCAGCTTGTCCAAAAGGGCAAAAGGCCGCGGCCATCATTTCTTCACTAATATCTTCAATCAAATCAAGATCAGAGATTTTACCTTTCCCTTTGGAAATCAATTCCAAAATTTCAAGTAGCCAATGAGTGCCTTTACGGCATGGATTACATTTTCCGCAAGATTCATGATGATAAAATCTAGCAGCATTTAAAGCTACTTCGACCATACATGTTTTGTCATCGATGACTATTACAGCCCCTGTTCCCAGCATAGACTTGATCTCTGCTAGACAGTTGTAATCCATAACTACATCAAGATTTTTTTCAGTTAAACAACTTGATGAAGAGCCACCCGGAAATACCGCTTTTACCAAATTATCGTCTCTTATGCCTCCCGCCATATCAAATATCAATTGTCGCAAAGTCACATCCATCGGTAACTCGAAGAAACCGGGATTTTTTACATGACCAGAAACCGTATATATTTTTGTTCCTGGACTAGCTTCTGTTCCATACTGGCGGAACCATTTTGCACCTTTTTGAATTATATGGGGCAGATAGGCGAGTGTTTCAACATTATTTAAAGCTGTCGGCTTGCGGTACAATCCTTCATTTACCGGAAATGGGGGTTTCATTCTTGACTGCCCGATCTTACCTTCCAGCGATTCTATTAAAGCTGTTTCTTCTCCGCAGATATAGGCTCCGGCTCCATTAAAGACTTCAATATCAAAATTATAGCCGCTACCCAAGATATTTTTCCCTAGGTAATTTTTCTTGTGCGCTTCATTAATAGCTTTTATCAGAATGTCCCTGCCTAAAGGGTATTCAGCCCGCAAGTATATATAACCTTTGTTTGAACTGATAGCAAAACCAGCTATTATCATTCCTTCAATAAGAAGAAAAGGATCTTTTTCCAGTATTTCCCTATCCTTAAAAGTTCCGGGCTCTCCTTCGTCTGCATTACAGACAATATATTTAGGTTCAGCTTCGTTGCCAGCCGTAAATTTGAGTTTCATCCCGGTAGGAAAACCAGCCCCTCCTCTACCTCTTAACCCGGAGTCCTCAATAATTTTAATGACTTTTTCAGGCTTTAAACTTTTAAAAACTTTATTTAGAGCTTTAAAGCCACCGTAAGCTATATAGCCTTCTAAGGTTTCTGAGCCTTCTTTTTCAATATTTCCCAATAAAATTCTAACTTCTTGAATATCTGCCACTTTTACTTTTTGACACCTTCTTTGCTTCTGATTGAAGAAATGATTTCTTTTACCTCACCCGAAGTAACCTTTTCATATAGCTTCTCATTTATCATAACAGCCGGGGCCTTAGCGCAGGCACCTAAGCATTCCACTACTTCAAGGGAGAAAAGATTATCTTTTGTTGTATTTCCGACTTTTATTTTTAGTTCTTTTTCAAGTGCTTTTCGAACTACTTCGTTTTTATTTAAATAACAGGAGATTGAATCGCACATCCTGATAATATATTTCCCCGTAGGTTTATTTACATAAAAGTAGGTATAATATGTGGCAACATTGTAAGCCTCAGTTTTGCTGACCCCGACAATATCAGCTATCTCTGCCATCACATCTTTAGGTATAAATCCGTAATCATCCTGAGCAAGATAAAAGGCAGGAAGTAAAGCTGTCTTTTTTTCCGGATATTGCTCTGTTAGTTTTATTATCTTTCTTTCTAATTTAGGCGAGATTGCTGCCATCGACTATCTTTCCTCCACTTTGTTTATCTTGTTTATATTCTTCACCTTTTTTAAGCAGTTTTTGTTTGTCATAGTAGACAGGTTTTTTTTCATAGCAAGCTAGCTCATATATCTCTGAATTTACAATTGCTTCAACTGGGCATATCTCTTCGCATAAACCGCAATAAATACAGCGTCCAATATCCAGATGGTAATCGACCATTTTTTTTAAACCATCTTTACCCTCTTCGGTAAAGGTCGTTATGGCTTGGGGAGGACATATTGATGCACATAAACAACAGGCAATACACTTCTCTTCTCCCTGTTCGTCCCTCATAAGTACAGGAACACCCCGAAAACGTGGGTAAGGATCCCATTTTTTCTCCGGATATTGAATAGTTATTTTCTTAGAAAAAAATAATTTAAGTGTAGTCCTCAGCCCCTCTAATATATCTCCCAAGAATACAGTCTTTATAATTCCCATTTAATAAAACTCCTAAAAAAGCAATGGTTGAAGATACTTACTAATTGAATCCTTTAAAAAATTAAACCACAATAATATTCCTATAGCTGTGATAAGAATATTTAACAAAGCTAGTGGGACTAAACTTTTCCAGCCCAAATCCATCAACTGCCAATAGGTTACCCTGGGTACAGTCCAGCGTAGCCACATAAAAAAGAAAACAATGAAAACAACTTTTATAAAAAACCAGAAAAAACCAGGTATATAAGTTAAAAATTCCATGAATTTAAATGAAGTAAAGGGAGCATTCCACCCTCCAAGGTAGACTAATGTTACAATCGATGCTATTGCAATTAAATGAGCATATTCAGCCAAGAAAAATAAAGCAAATTTTATGCCCCCATATTCAACGTTATAACCGCCTGAGATCTCACCTTCGGCTTCAGGCAAGTCAAAAGGCACCCTATTCGATTCGGCAATAGCTGAGATTAGAAAGATCAGAAACCCAAGCGGTTGCAAGAAAATCAGCCACACCCCCCAACGGCTTTGAGCTTGAACAATTTCAACTAAACTTAAGCTTCTAGTCAGCAATAAGACTGCTATCAAGGCTAATCCTAATGGAACTTCGTAACTAATAATTTGAGCAGCTGCCCGTAAACCTCCTAATGAAGCATACTTGTTATTAGATGCATAACTGGCCATAAGTATTCCGTACACACTGATAGAAGATACTGACAATATAAACAAAATAGCAACATTAGAATCGGCCACCACAAAATTGGAATCAAAGGGAATCACTGCAAAGATTAGAAGAGCAGGCGACAAAACTATTATTGGAGCCAAAAGATAGACCCATTTGTCAACATGCGGCGGAGCAAATGCCTCTTTTAAAATCAACTTTAAAACATCGGCAAATGGTTGGAGCAAACCGAATTTTCCTGCCCTGTTTGGACCTGCTCTCAACTGGATAAATCCAGCTACCCGTCTTTCAGCAAGCGTAGCATAGGCTACACAAAGTAGAACGCCAGTAATGACTATTAAACTTTTAATAAGTACCCATAGTGCCCATGGCATCTTAGCTGAAAAACCTCCTTATCTATCTATCTCCCCTAAAACTACATCAATGCTCGTTAAAAAAGCTATGACGTCACTCAAATACATTCCCTTAATTATTTGTGATGTTATTGAAAGATTTGAATAAGCCGGGGAACGAATTTTCAAACGTTTTGCCATCGGTGAACCATCACTGACAAGATAAAAACCCAGCTCTCCCCTTGGATTTTCAACAGAACTATATATTTCTCCCCTTGGAGGATAAAAACCTTCTTGAGTAAGAACGAAATGATGGGCAAGCTTTTCCAAGCTGTCAAAGAGGCTCTCTTTAGGGGAACGATAGATACGTTTGTCATTAGAAAAAATTTCACCATCCGGTATCATATCAATAACTTGTTCTATTATTTTTAAGCTTTGTCTTAACTCTTCGACTCTTACCAGATAACGATCGAAAGTATCACCTGTCTCTCCGGTGGGAACTTTAAAGTCTAATTGATCATAGACTGCGTAGGGTTGGTCTTTTCTTAGGTCATAATTTACGCCTGATCCTCTTAACATAGGCCCGGTTAAGCCATTATTGATTGCTTCTTCGGCTGTAATTACCCCTATACCTTTTAAACGGCCCATCCAAATCCTGTTCTCAGTAAGTAAATTTTCAATGTCGGACAGGTCCTTTGGAAATTCGTCAATAAAATTTTGAATTAATCTCCTATATCCTTCAGGTAGATCAGCCCTAATTCCACCAATCCTTATAAAGTTGCAGGTTAGCCGGCCGCCGGTAATAAATTCGAAAATCTCTAAAACTTTTTCCCGATAGGTAAAACATAAAAAAAGCGGCGTAAAAGCCCCTATATCCATAGCTGTGGTTCCCAGCCATATGAGATGACTGGCAATTCTTTGCAGCTCTGCTAATAATACTCTTATATAACTGGCCCTTTCTGGAATTTCAACATCTAATAATTTCTCAACGGCAAGACAATAACCCAGATTGTTACAGAGCGAACTTGTATAATCTAATCTATCAGTCATAGGAATAAACTGGGTGTAATTCATGTTTTCTGCCATTTTTTCTATCCCACGGTGGAGGTAACCAATCATCGGTTCTGAAAATACTATTTTTTCACCCCTTATTTTCAGCAGAATACGAAGAACCCCATGAGTAGACGGATGTTGAGGTCCGAGATTTAATATTCTTTCTGTCTCTTCTACATATGTTTCGGTCTTATTCATCTTCCTCAAATATTGGATAATCTTTTCTATATGGATGGCCTTCCCAATCGTCAGGCATCATTAATCTTTCGAGTTGAGGGTGATTTTCAAATTCTATTCCAAAAAGATCGTAAGCCTCTCTTTCATGCCAGTTAGCTCCAGGCCATAGTTCAACTATAGAAGGTACAGCTTCGTCTTCTTCTAATTTAACTTTAATAATCAGACTATGCTTTCTGGATATGGAATAAAGTCCATAAACAACTTCGAAACGAGGCTTCTGCGGATAATTGTCAACCGCTGTAACAAACCTCAAGTGATTTAATAAAAGTTCGCTATCCTTCTTGGCAAATGCCAATATCTCCAATAAGCCTTCTTTTTTTGCAAAAACCTGTTCATCTGAACGAAATGAATAATATTCATAGATATATTTTCTGAATTTGTTTTTAATTAACTCCCCCGGTTTTATCTTCTTTTTACTGGATGATCTGATCTGAGGTGCCAATATATTTTTAACCTTCCTTAACCATATATTTCTCATTCATTATTTTCTTATGAATCTTCATCATTCCATAAAGCAACGCTTCCGGGCGCGGGGGGCATCCTGGAACATATACATCTACTGGAACGATTTTGTCGACTCCCTGAACAACACTATAAGTCTTAAAAATTCCCCCGCATATTGCACAGCTGCCCATAGCTAAGACATACCTGGGTTCAGGCATTTGGTAATACAACCTTTCCAGAACAGGGGCCATTTTCTTTGTTAATGTGCCTGCAACGACCATTAAATCAGCTTGGCGAGGTGATGGCCTGGCATTCTCCATTCCAAATCGAGAAAAATCAAACCTTGAGGCCCCTAATGCAAAGTATTCAAGTGCGCAACAGGCTAAACCAAATGTTAAAGGCCAAACTGAATATTGACGTGCCCAGTTAAATGCCTTATCAACTGAGGTTAAAACAATATTTTCCTGGAATTTTCCTTCTATATATCCCAACTGAATAATCCTTTCTTTAAAAGATAAAAATAACTTATGACTAATACGGCAAAAAATAAGACTACCCCCAGATAGGATAATAAATCCAGTTTAAAAAATCGGACAGCTATTGGATAAAAAAAGACTATATCAATATCGAAAAGTACAAAAATCATGGCATATTTATAATATGGTATATCAACTTTAGTCCTGGCATCTCCATAAACCTGCTCTCCGCATTCATAAGGCATATTTTTTAAATCATCTCTTATATGGGTCTTGGGGTTATAACGCAGGAGATAACCAAGAAAAATCATAATTACAGGAATTGCCAGGGCAAGAATAAAAAATATGCCAATTGCTCCTATTACTTCATTTACCTGCATAGCTTACCTTTTTCTAGACTAGCCAGTCACCATTTCTGAAAAATAGATTTATTTCATATTCAGCAGATTCTAACGAATCAGAACCGTGGATAATGTTCCTTTCTATATCCAAACCGTAATCTCCTCTAATAGTGCCAGGCTTAGCATCGGCCGGATCAGTTTCCCCCATCAACTTCCTGACAATTTCTATTGCTCGATTACCTGATAATATCATAACAACAACCGGACCTTCTGTTACATAATTAACTAGTTCGTCATAGAAAGGTTTACCCTTATGTATCTCATATAACTCAGCAGCCTTATCCTTATCTAAGTTTATCTTTTTAAGCGTTTCTATATTTAGGCCTTTATCTTCAATACGGTTTATTATTTCGCCGGTCAGTCCTCTAATAACGCCATCTGGTTTTATCATCACAAAAGTTTTCTGCATTTAGAAGCACCATTATCAAATCTGATAATTTAAAATAAAGTAACAAAAATTACATTCTATTTCAATATTAAGTGCACAAATCCTGCAAATAAACCGACTTTATTGATTCGCTTTACAATAAGGACATACTGTCCAGATATTGTCTAAAGGTTTATTGCATTCACGGCAAGCCTTTTTAAGTTTTTTCATGCAATACGGACAGATTAAAAAATCTGCCTCAACCGGATTATGGCATGAGGGACATACCCCCATTGTCCTATTAAGCATTGTTTCTTTAGTCTTAATCTCAAGGTCTCTTTCGCGAGCATCATCTTCATATTCCGGCGGTCTGACTATTAAATATATCAGCCACCCGAAAATATTAAATAAAAAAACTACAATCGCCCAGTAAACAGGAATTGTTCCTCTCTTTTTAGCATCGCGATAGGTCCAATAGGTTAATGAAAACAAAAGAATAATAAAGAATAGAACCAGCAATCTAGTGAAAAGTCGAAAATAAGCAGAAGTAAAAAAACTGGTTACTGTATCAAAAAGATCCACAAATCTCCTTCCTTGCTACATGTCCTATAATCTTAATTTAAATATATAATTAATAAACGAGCAAAAGATGTAAATTCCTTTTATGTGATTTTAATTATAAATTTTAAAGAATGCAACATCAGAAAAGGATCATCGCCTTATTTGGTTTATTAATATGGATAAAAGAATTTTAAAACTATTAATTTCAATCATTTCTATATCTTTTTTATCGATTTCATTATCTTCCTGTTCTAGTCAGATCCGGGAAAAATCAACAGATTTAAATAATATTTTGCAGAAAAATTCTAACCTTCCTGCCTACACATATAGAATTATCAATACTTTTAATCATGACCCTACCGCTTATACCCAAGGCTTGGTCGCGCATGACGGTTATATTTATGAAAGTACCGGGAAATACGGACAATCATCCATCAGAAAAATAGAATTAAACTCCGGAAAAATCATTCAAAAATATAATTTAGCAGATAATTATTTTGGTGAAGGCATTACTATTTTTCAGGATAAAATAATTCAGCTTACCTGGAAGTCAAAGACCTGTTTTGTCTATAACTTAGATGATTTTAAGCTTATAAAAAAGTTTTCCATAACCACTGAAGGTTGGGGAATAACCCATGACGGAGAAAGAATAATTTACAGTAATGGATCCTCTACACTTTTTTTTCTTAGCCCGGATACATACGAATTAATAGGCCAAATCAAGGTCACAGCTGAATCAAAACCAGTTTCAAATCTAAATGAACTGGAATATGTGGAAGGCGAAATATTTGCCAATATCTGGCAAACTAATACGATTGCCCGCATAAAACCGGAATCAGGACAAATCAAGGGCTGGATTGAACTAGATGGCCTGTTAGAGCAAAAAGATCTCTCATACAAGGTCGATGTCTTAAACGGAATTGCTTATGATTCTAATAACAATCGACTCTTTGTGACTGGCAAATTATGGCCTAAGTTATTTGAAATTGAACTATATCCAAAATAATATTACTTTTTAGCCTAGAATTCATCATCTGCCATTCAAGGCCGCATCATTAAAAAACTCCTTAGCTTCAGCAGCGGTAACCAATGAGCCTGTTATCACAATCAAGTCATCTTCTTTGCTTTTACTCAAAATTCTTTCCAGGCCTGTTGAAATTTTTGAAGCCATTTCATATTTAATATATGAAGGAATCATCTTTCTATAGCCTTCTTCATCCATGCTCCGATAACTCTTATTGGGAGCCAAGACTATTGAGTCAGAGGACTTATCAACCAGCTCGATCATCTTGGCAACGTCTTTATCTTCTAATATCCCCAAAATGGAAATGACCCTTTTTGATGGATAGGCCCTTTTAATAAAGTCATATAATCTGGCAATCCCTTCCGGATTATGTGCCCCATCAACAATAATAATGGGTTTTTCCATTATAACTTCCAACCTTCCTGGCGAACTTATGCTTTTAATAACTTTCTTGACTATTGATTTATCGACTTTATCTTTTAAGTAAGTTTCTGTGGCAATAATTGCTAAAGCAGTATTTTCTGCATGAAATTTTCCAAACAATGGAAGCATAACCTTACGATATTCATTTTCTATTCCCTTAATTGCTAATTTTTGGGCCCCACCTGTCTTTTCTGAATGATATTCAAGAAAGAAATCTCTTCCTAAGACAAAAGTATTAGCCTTTTGCTTAGCCGCTTCTTCCTCAATCACTTCTAATGCGTTCTTATGAAGATTTCCTATTATTACCTGCGAACCTTTATTAATGATTGCCGCCTTTTCTCTGGAAATCTTCTCGACAGTGTCACCTAAATATTTTGTATGCTCCAGGCTGATCGAGGTTATTATGGCAACTTTTGATTTTACTACATTGGTGGCATCCAGCCTGCCACCCATGCCAACCTCAAGAACTGCTGCCTCAACAGCTTTTTTTTGGAAAAAGTTAAAAGCAAGAGCCGTCAGTAATTCAAACTGAGTAATAAAATCCGGTTTTATCTCTTCGTCTATTAATCTGGCCTTATTGTCTATTTCTTTAAAAAAGTTTATAAATTCATTTTCCGGCATTAATGTATCTGTTACCATCATTCTCTCCCGGTAATCTTCAAGATGAGGAGATACATAAAGGCCGGTTCTTATGCCATGCCCTCTCAATAAGTGCCAAATAATCCTGGCCGTTGTTGTTTTGCCATTTGTTCCACCAACCTGTATTGAATCGAAGCTCTTCTGGGGATTGCCTAGGCTATTTAAAAGAAGATTAATCCTGTCCAGCCCAAGACTAATCCCAAACTTTTCAAGCTTGTCCAGATAGGCAGAGATTTGGTTTAAGCTTAAAGATAGGTTGCCCAAAGCAGATTCCTTAATCAGAGATAATTTAACTTTTGCTCAAATTTTTCTATCTTATCCTTTAGTTCCTCTGCTTGTTCCCTTACTTTATCTATGACTTCCTTAGGAGCTTTACCGGTAAAACCTTCATTATTCAATTTTTTCTCTACTGTCATTAACTCATTTTTAGAATTATTGTATTCCTTAACTAAGCGTTGCTTTTCTTCTTCGATGTTTATCAAGCCCTTCAGCGAAACATAAATCTCAATATCGCCAACGACCGAATAAGAAGACTTTTCCGGTCTAATCGCTTCTGATGTGATTTCAATATCATTAACATTAGCTAAACGGAGAATAAATTCTTTGTTAACAGTTAGATTATTAATCGTCCTCTTATCATCAGTTCTGATAATGACCGGAACTCTTTTGTCAAGAGGTAT
>CAYFWW010000004.1:0-17869 GCA_964346985.1 uncultured Actinomycetota bacterium | reverse complement strand
TCTAATATAAAGGGCTCTTCCCCTCTGGCTTTTAAAGCAGCATTTATGCCTGCTATCAACCCTTGGGCTGCGGCTTCTTCATAACCTGATGTCCCGTTTATCTGGCCAGCTGTGAATAGCCCCTCAACTGGCTTGGTTTCAAGAGAAAGTTTTAATCTGCCTGGATTTATGGTCTGATATTTTACCATGTATCCCGGCCGGCTTAGAACAGCATTTCTAAGACCAGGTATAAACTTAACTACCCTTTCTTGCGTAGCCAGAGGATAGTTCATCCTGGCCCCCTCTAGGGAAATCTCTTCCGTATTTTTTCCTTCTGGGCGAATATACAAAACAGCCTGGCTCTTCTCCTCTATAAGTCGCTTTTTAAAGCTCGGAAAGCAACTATATCGGTTATCTTCCTTAAAATTACTTAAATATTCAAGAATATTGGAAATATCTTTTTCCCCAAGTATTACCTTAAAACTATTTTCCATGTTTTCTTTTTTATCAGGTTCAACTATTTCCAATTCCCGATAGTCAATACTATCACCGTTTAGGCGCGGAGATGATCTGACTGTATATTCGTTTCCTATAAGATTTAACTCCTTCAACGATGTCATTAATTCAACCGAAGACCTGTCTCCATAGCGTCCGCCACTAATCCTGGCTTCTCCCCAAGAAACCTCAGCCTTTAAGTACGTTCCCAAGGCAAGAACCACAGAATTACACCGAAAACATTCACCAGTCTTTGTTAGAATTTCAATATTTTCGCCAGTAGGTGAAATTTTTACTGCTTCTGCCTGGCGTATTTCTAATTTATCAATCAATTCTAAGTAGTGTTTTGCTTTTAAAAAAAAGTTTCTTCTATCAACAAGCCTAATCTGCCCTTCGATTCCTTCTCCCGAATAAATACAGTTGCTCTTTATATTTTCAGGAAGATAGCCTTTTAGTTCTTCTATTTCTCCAAGGAGGTTGTTTTTTACCCCTCCTCCAAACAGATTGTCTCCAGGAAGATTAACTATTGAGTCGAGGTTAATAGATAATAGTGCCGTTTTTCTTTCCAAGCAGGCTGAAGCAATTGCAGCTTCACAACCGGCAATTCCTCCTCCAATAACTCCTACTTCAAATGTATAAATATCCATGCCAAATATCCTTGAACAATAACTTTTGCCACTATTTTCCCAGACAAAACTGACTAAAAATGGTATCAAGCAGGTCCTGGTTAAAGCTTTTCCCGATTATTCTTCCTAAGATCTCAATAGCTTCCCTTAAAATGCCAGCTATAATCTCTTCTGGCATCTTTTCCCCAAGACATTCGGTTGATTCATTGATCAGCTTAAGGGCCTGCGATATGGCTTCTTTATGCCTGACATTTGTTATAATTGTCTCGTCGAGAGAAAAGGTTTGTCCAGAAAAAACTAAGTCTTTAATAGCCTCTTCTAGTTTATCAATGCCTATTCTTTCTGTGGCTGAAATCTGAACAATTTCTTTGTGAGAAAGGTTATTATTTATATAATCCAGGTCAGCTTTTTTTGGTAGGTCAATTTTATTATATACCACAATGGTCTTTTCGCCAGTCAGTTTCCTTATAATATCCCTATCTTCTTTGTTTAACGATTCACTCGAATCGATTACTAGCAGGACTAAATCTGCCTCGTGGAGTGATTTTTCAGTCAACTCGATGCCTATTTTCTCAATTTCATCCTTAGGCTTTCTTAACCCTGCTGTATCTCTTATCTTTAAGGGAATGCCCCCAATATTTAAAATCTCTTCGATTATATCTCTGGTTGTACCAGGAATTGAGGTTACAATAGCTCTTTTTTCTTTTAATAATGCATTTAAAATACTTGATTTTCCAACATTAGGCCTGCCTATTATAGCGGTTCTTAATCCCTCTCTTATAATCTTTCCGACTTTAAAACTTTCTAACAAAGCTAAGAGTTTCTTTGAAGCTTCATTCAGTTGAAAAGTCAATCTATCTCTATTTAGAGTTTCTATATCTTCATCGCTAAAATCAACAGTTGCTTCAATATTTGCTTCAACTATAAGAAGATCATTCCGAATCTTGTCGATGGAGCTAGAAAGTCCTCCCTCCAGCTGATTTATAGCAATTTTTAAACTTGAATCACTTTTTGATCTTATAACGTCTATTACAGCTTCGGCTTGTGCTAAGTCAATTCTTCCATTTAGAAAAGCTCTCTGAGTAAACTCACCCGGCTCAGCTAAGCGAGCACCATTCATAATTGTTATTTCAAGTGTCTTGTATAAGGCCATGGCTCCCCCATGACAATTAATCTCTACTACATCCTCGGCTGTATAAGTATGAGGAGCTGCCATCTTTGATAATAAGACTTCATCAATTTGCTCGTCATTTATTGGATTATATATATGTCCGTATGCAATTTCTTTGTTCACAATTGAAGAAATACTTTTTTTCTTTGACTTGTACATCTTTTCAGCAATCTGGAAGGCTTTCGGACCACTTATCCGAACAATTCCAATACCGCCCTCTCCCGGAGGAGTAGATATGGCTGCGATCGTATCGTTGAGGTTCATGCTATCACCATGTTTCACGTGAAACATTAATACTCAGCTTTATAAAGCTGAGTATGATAATTGTTTCTGTTATTTAAAGTATATATATTATACTTTAAAATAAGAATGCTTGATTAAGCTAGATATTTATTTATTCTTTTGAGGAAAGACAACAACTCTTCTAAAAGGTTCTTCGCCTTCACTTTTTGTCTCTACTGTATCATTCTGATTTAATGCATTATGAATTATCTTTCTTTCATAAGAATTCATTGGTTCAAGTGTGACAGGCTTATCTTCTTGAATAGCTATTTGAGCATAATCTTTAGCTATCTTTTCCAAGGTTTCTAATCTTTTTTGTCGATAGTTTTCAATATCTAATAATATTCTTCTTTTATTTTCTGCGTCTTTGTATTTATTGACGACAATATTTAATAATAGTTGCAAAGCTTCTATAGTTCTCCCATGCCTTCCTATGGCCAATCCCACATCATCACCGGTTATTGAAACGAGATTGTTTTCTTCTTCCTCAACAAAGCTAATCTTATAATTCTTAGCCAGATAAGGTAAGACTTTATTTAGAAAGCTCTCTGCTTTTTTCTTCCATCCATCAGTCGATTTTATTCTGACTTTTACTTTTTTTGTGCTTAGTCCCAGAAATCCCTTTTCTTCCTCAACGTTTTCTACTTCAATATTCTCTAGCTCAACCCCTAGATCCTGAGCCGCTTTTTCTTTAGCCTCCTCAATAGTATTTCCTTCATATTCGTTATGTTCATCCATTATCTATCCTCCACCTTTTTCAGGCGATAGCCTTAAAGTAATATACTGCTGTGCTATCTGCCAAACATTTGTAGTTACCCAATAAATCATTACCCCAGCAGGTAAACGGATGGCAATAAAAACCATAAAAGCTGACATCGGGAGCATCATTTTCATTTGAGAAGGATCCTTAGTAACCATTTTTTGAGAATAATACATTGTGAAGACCATTAAAGCAATTAAGATATAAAGGGGATCATGCTTGCTAAGATTCGGAATCCATAAAAACCGCTCATTAAGTTGGTCACTGTCTAGCAACATTCTAAATAAAGCCCAAAATATTGGAAGTTGGAGCAGTAGAGGCAAGCATCCGCCAAAAGGGTTGATTTTATTTTCACTATAGAATTTCATCATTTCTTTTTGCTGCTTTTCTTTGTCGTTCTTGTATTTCTCTTGAAGCTTTTTTAGTTTTGGTTGTATTTTTTGCATCTCCTGCATTGATCGAATCTGCTTTACAGAAAGGGGCAATAGAACAATTCTGATAACAATTGTCAGAAAGATTATCGATAATCCATAACTATTTAGATATCTATTAAAAAAGTTCAAAACAATAGTTAAGACATCTACAATTAAATTAAAACTTTGAAAAATTCCTTCCATTACATTCCAGCCTTAATCCCTGGCTACCGGGTCATATCCACCTTTAGCAAAAGGGTGGCATCTTAAAACTCGTAGTAAACCTTTTATGCTGCCCCTTAGTGGGCCAAACCTTTTTACTGACTGTATTGTATATTCTGAGCACGAAGGATAAAATCGACATGATCTGGGAAGATAAGGCGATACGAACCTCTGATAGAATTCTATCAATCTGACTATGATTATTTTCATTATCTATTTAACTATTTGTGCCCTTTCCAATATATTTTTAACATCATCCCTTAATCTTTGTGGTATTAGGTTCAGGGAGATTTTATTCGGAATAATTATAAACTTATAACCTTTTTCCCAAGACCACGAGTTATTTTTTAATATTTCCTTAAATCTGCGCTTAGCCCTGTTTCTCTCAACAGCTCTCCCAAGCCTCTTAGGAGTTACAATAGCAAACCAAATTTCATTTTCTTTATCAGAGCGGTCATATATTACCTTAGCTGAAAGCCCCTTTAGCGTTTCTCCTTTATTGTACAAACTATCAAAGTCGGCTTTTTTTCTAATTGTCTCCATGTAAAGCTCATTGTGCATTTCTATGCAGAGAGAACCCTGCGTCTTTTTCTTCGTCTATTGGCAATTATCTTTCTGCCTGCCCTTGTTTTCATTCTAGCTCTAAACCCATGTTTCTTTTTTCTTCTTCTGACATTTGGTTGAAATGTTCTTTTCATAATTGTCGTCCTTTTTTGAAAAAATAACAGAGTAATTATAATTTTGGCAGAAACCAGTGTCAAGCATAAACATCTTTTTTATTGTAAAATCTTAAAAATAAAAATTTTTTTATTTTTTTTAGAAATTGTATTGATTGGTAATTTGTGCTTTGTTATAATTCATTTTGCCTTCCGTAGAATTTCTTTGAAAATTCAATTAGTGGTTGTAACACTGCGGTCTTGGGCGTGCACTTTTTGTGTTTTTATATCGTAAATTGTGTTTAAACAACATTTATACCAATATTTACCAGCAAATCATAAAATAGTCAACATTATATTATTTCTACATATTAATAAAAATATCACAAATTGTAGTAATGTGACTACGTAGAGATGTATCCACAAGCTTATCCACAGATGTGGATAAATGTTTTTCCGCTCAGCAAAAAACCGTTTTATTCAGCCAAGATAAACAATAATTTTAACTTTTTTAGTAAAGGCCATGTTTTTATAAAACTTTGCTGGGAAGGGAAGATTTTGTCTGAACAAATTGGACGAATATGGAATGAGACTTTAACTGCGATAAAAAAGCAGATTAATCCTCCGACTTTCAAGACATGGTTCGAGGAAACAGAGGCCATCGGTTTTTCAGATGGAATATTTACCATTCATGCCCCGAATAATTTTGCAAAAGAGTGGCTGGAGTCTCGCTACGTAAAAATGATCGAAGACGCAATAAGCCATGTAGTCGGTGAAAAAGCAGCCATTAATTTTACAACAGAAGATAGCTCGCCCTCTTCTGAAATACCAGAAACATTTGAACAGCTAAATTCCTCGCCGCCCGGAGCGGATGGTGTCCTGTCTGGAAACAATAACAAGAACGGCTATCTTAACCCTAGGTACTCCTTTGACAACTTCGTTATAGGAGCAGGCAACCGATTTGCACATGCTGCAGCCTTGGCAGTCGCTGAGAGACCCTCGAAAGCTTATAACCCATTCTTTGTTTATGGAGGTGTTGGTCTAGGAAAGACCCATCTTTTAAATGCAATCGGTCACTATATAGCTGATAATTTCCCTAGAAAGAAAGTTTATTACGTTTCCACCGAGAAGTTTACTAATGATTTCATAAACTCAATTAGAGATAAAGATAAAATAGTGGGCTTCCAAAATAAGTACAGGCGTACCGATGTTCTCTTAATTGATGACATCCAGTTCCTTGAAAACAAAGAAGCTACTCAAGAAGAGTTCTTTCATACATTCAACACCCTGCATAGCTCTTCAAAGCAGATTGTAATCTCTTGTGACCGTCCCCCAAAAGATATTGCTACCCTCGAGGACCGGCTTCGCTCACGTTTTGAGTGGGGCCTGATAACAGATATTCAACCACCAGACATCGAGACCAGGATAGCCATCTTAAAGAAAAAAGCAGAAGCCGAATCCATCAATCTCTCAGCCGATGTGTTGGAATACATCGCTTCGCGTATCTCTTCTAACATTAGAGAACTTGAGGGTGCACTGACAAGAATGTCCGCTTTCGCTTCGCTTACAGGAAAGAACATAGACCTAGAACTAGCCAAAGATACCCTTAAGGAGATACTTCCCAACATTGAGCATAAACCCATCTCTCTTTCTCACATTCAAAGCGCTGTTTGTAATTACTTTAACGTCTCTAAGGCCGACCTTATTAGCAACAAAAGAAGCCAGTCTATAGTATATCCCCGCCATATTGCCGTTTATCTCTCCCGCGAGCTGACTGACTTGTCTCTGCCCAAGATAGGTTCAAGCTTTGGCGGTAGGGATCATTCAACAATTATGCATTCAATAAGCAAAGTGGAGAAGATGATGAATGAAAGCAGAGATATATATAATCAGGTCAGAGAAATTACCTCAAAGATAAAATCTGCCTGTTTACAAAGAAGTTAAATATATGTGGATAACAGCTCTTTTTACACCTGGCCCAGATCTTTCTCGTTCTCTATCAACAGATATCCCTTTTTTTCCAAAGATCTTTAAAGCTTCAATGTTGCCTTCCATCAAGTGTTTTCCTGTCTTTTCACACTTTCCACAATACCTACTATTACTACTATCTTTATGTTATAAATTATATATTAATAATATCAGGAGGAATATCTGTGAAAATCTTATGTGATAAGGAAAGTCTCTTAGAAAGTATAAATTCTGTACAAAAAGCAGTTACAAAAAGAAGCACGCTACCTATTTTAAACGGCATACTATTCTATACTGATAAGGACGAACTGCTCTTAAAAGCCACCGACCTAGAAATCACAATTGTTAATAAATCAAGGGCCAAGGTTGAGAAAGAGGGAGCAGTAGTAATACCGGCAAGAATTATCGGCGACGTTGTGCGAAGCCTGCCGGACAAAAAAATAGAGATTGATACAGGAAAAAAAGATAATAAAACAACAATCAGAAGCGGAAGCGCACTATTTAACCTAAACACCCTGTCACCAGACGACTACCCAAAAATAGAAAAAGCAGAGACTAAAAAAAAGATTGCTACCAAAACCAAAGAGTTCTCGTCTATTGCTAAAAAAGTAATAAAGTCCGCTTCATCAGATGATACTAGGCCAATACTGACCGGGGTCTTAATGTCTTTCAACAAAGGAAAGATAAGAATGGTATCAACCGATAGCTATAGGCTAACAATAGGAGAGGCAAGTTATAGAGACGGAGGAGAAGAAGAAGCCAAGGCTGTTGTTCCTAGCAGCGCCATACAAGAAATTACTAGGTCTGCAAAGGAAAAAGGAGACATAAACATAGAAATCGGGGAGAACCAGGCTATTTTTGAGTATGATAGGACAACCCTAATTACCAGGCTTATAGAGGGACAATTTCCAAGCTACCAGAAGCTTATTCCAGAGGAATTCAAGTTAGAATTTGAGACAAAGCGGGAAGACTTACTGGAAACCATTAGCAGGGTTGCCGTGCTAGCTCAAAACAACGCCCCGATTAGAATAAGCATAGAGGGAAAAAAACTGGTAGCCTCAACTTTGCTTGCTGAGGTCGGTGAAGCCAGGGAAGAAATTAATATAGAAAAAGAAGGGGAGGATTTAGTGGTTGGGTATAATGCCAATTACTTTCTAGACGGAATAAACGGCGTATCAGATGAAAGAATAATCATTGAGATTACCGGACCGGAGAAACCAAGCTTGATAAGGGGCAAGAAAGAAAGCGACTATCTTTATTTAATTATGCCGGTAAGACTATAAAAGGAGGACGCAGAAGGGCGGAAGAAAAGTGATGCATTTAAGCATCGCTTTTATTTTTTGTTTAAGAGTGTGTGGATAAAGAGAATAAAGCTTAAAAATTTTAGGAGCCATAACTTAATTGAGGTTGATCTTGAAAATGGCCTGAACGTAATCGTCGGACCTAATGCTTCGGGAAAGACTAATTTAGCAGACGGGCTGTATTTTTTTCTGACGGGGGAAAGCTTTCAGGGCTTAAGGGCGCATGATTTAGTGAAAAAAGGCGAAAAGGAGATGATGATTGAAGGTGATATTGTCAGCAATGATGGGTGCAAACATATGGTTTATTACTGGTCCGACGAGAAAGGATTCTTATTCAAGGTAAACAAGAGGGCCATGAGCCCTAAAGAGATCATAAGAAAGTCAGCTGTTATGGAATTTTCTCCAGACGACCTTGGACTGGTAAAAGGGGACCCTGAAACAAGAAGAAAATATCTTGATCAAACAGCAGCTCTTTTGAGCATTAATTATAGGGATACTTTGCGTGTTTATTATAGAGTTCTTAAGCAGAGAAACAAGATTCTCAAGGAAAAAAGAAGAGGTTGGAGAACCCAGCTTGAAACCTGGACTGACGGGCTGGTAAAAAATGGCAGCCAAATAATTTTAAAAAGAAATGAGCTGGTTGAAGAAATTGACCAGGAAATAAAAAGCATTGTGAATGAATTGGGAATTAGCAAAATTGAAACAAGCTATAAATCATCGGTTAATATTGGTATTGACAGGCAGGCGACAGAAAATAATTTCTTAAAGAAACTTGACAATAATATTGAACGAGAGATAAGGCATGGAAGGACTGAAAGCGGCCCCCACCTGGATGATATGGAGATATATATCAAAGGACTAAGAGCCAGAACCCATTCTTCTCAGGGAGAAAAAAGAATTGCTGCCCTGGCTCTGAAGGAAGCCGCTGCCGCTGTTTTAAAAAAGACAAAAAAAGAGGAAACGATTATTATAATGGATGATATATTATCGGAATTAGATATTAAAAACAGAGAGAAGATAAAGACAATGATTGAGAAGAAAAGGCAGACAATATTGACAACTACATCGATTGATTACTTAAATACAGATAATATAAAAGGCGTTAATATAATAAACCTCTGAAAGCGAATCTAATATGGAGAAAATAGATAAATTTGCTAAAGAGTTTTTAAAAAAAGTCAATCTGTTAAAAAAAGTTGAAGACAATAAAGCAGTAGAACTCTGGCCAAAGGTAGTAGGAGAGATCATATCAAGCAGGACCAGGGCTTGCGCAGTGTATAACGGGATATTAAAAGTTGCTGTAGGAAATAGCAGCTGGTCGCAAGAGTTAAGTTATTTGAAAAAAGACATTCTGGAAAGATTAAATGAAAAAATGGGAAACAATAATCAAGTTGCGGATATAAGATTTTTTGTGGAAAATTCGTTATATTCAAATAGAAAAACACAAGCTGATAATACCGATAAGCTGGAAGAACACGACAGCTTAGAAGAATTGACCGACGAGGAAGGAAAGGTAATAGAAAAAGCCACCTCAGCGGTTTTAGACCCCTTGCTTAGGGAAAAAGTAGCCAAGGCCATAAAGTCTACCTACTCCCTGGCTAAAAAAAAGAATTCTATGTGAAAACCTCCCCGCTTACGAACAAAACACTTAAAAATAGGCTATTTAAATGTTATAATTATTAAGGTGATTTCAAAGCGAAATTTGAAATAACACTCTATATATTGGGAGGAAGTTATTGAGAAAAACAACATATAGTGCAAAAGACATAACAGTGCTCGAAGGACTGGAAGCAGTAAGAAAAAGACCAAGCATGTATATCGGTACTACTGGTACAAAAGGCCTCCACCATCTTGTCTGGGAAGTCGTTGATAATAGCATTGATGAAGCCTTAGCCGGCTTCTGTTCAAAAATAAAAGTAATTATTAACAATGACTCGACATTAACTGTTATAGATAACGGCAGAGGAATTCCCGTTAAGAATCATCCAAAATACAAAAAACCTGCAGTTGAGCTTGTCTTGACCAAGCTTCACGCAGGAGGCAAGTTTGGTGGCGGGGGATATAAAGTATCAGGAGGGCTTCATGGTGTTGGTATTTCGGTAGTGAACGCATTGTCTGAGTGGTTAGAAGTCGAGGTTAAGAGGGAAGGAAAATACCACCGCCAGAGATACGAAAGGGGAAAACCAAAAGCGAAGCTTAAAACCAGCGGAACATGTAAAACAACTGGTACAACTATTACTTTTAAACCAGACTCCGAAATATTAGATGATACCGAGTTTAATTTGGATATTATAACCCAAAGGATGAGGGAGACTGCTTTTCTAAACAAGAACCTCTCGGTGGAAGTTATAGATGAAAGAACAGAGAAACCAACCTCTATAAAATACCTTTATAAAGGTGGTATTGTTGATTATATAAAGCACCTCAACCAACAAAGAGACCCGCTTCATAGAAAAGTAGTTTATTTTGAAGCTAAAACCAGCAAGGAAATGAGAGAAGAAGCGACTCTGGAAGTAGCCATGCAGTATAACCAGGGTTTCTCTGATTCTATTTTTACTTTTGCCAATAATATCAATACTCATGAAGGTGGCACCCATCTAAGTGGATTTAAATCTTCCCTAACCCGCTCGATTAACGACTACGCTCGTTCAAGAAAGCTTTTAAAGGATAAGGATGAAAACTTGAGCGGAGAAGATGTCAGAGAAGGTTTAACAGCGATAGTAAATTTGAAAATAAAAGAACCGCAGTTTGAAGGACAGACCAAAACCAAACTTGGAAACTCTGAAATTAGAGGTTTTGTTGAATCTGTTGTAAATAAATATTTGTCGGAATTCCTGGAAGAAAATCCAAGAGATGCAAAACTGATTATAAGCAAAACAATTGCTGCTGCCAGGGCTAGGGCTGCAGCACGTAAAGCGCGAGATCTTACAAGAAGAAAAGGCCTTTTAGATAATAGCTCTTTACCGGGAAAGTTGGCAGACTGTTCAATTACTGACCCGTCTCTTTCTGAGATTTTTATTGTTGAAGGCGATTCGGCAGGAGGTTCAGCCAAACAAGCCAGAGACCGTAGTTTTCAAGCAATTCTACCTTTGAAAGGAAAAATACTTAATGTTGAAAAAGCCCGGCTCAATAAGATATTAAGCAGTGAAGAGATAAAAGCGATAATAACAGCTCTGGGAACCGGCGTAGATGAAGAATTCTCTATTAAAGAATCCAGATACCATAGAGTGATAATTATGACCGACGCTGATATTGATGGAGCTCATATACGAACTCTTATTCTAACGTTTTTCTATCGTTATATGGTGCAGATTATTGAATACGGGTATCTTTACATTGCCCAGCCCCCGCTTTATAAAGTAAAAATTAGAAAAATGGACAAATATGCCTGGAACGACCAAGAACTGGAGGAAATATTAAGCAATAATGGACAGAGCAAATCTTCGGTTCAGAGGTTTAAAGGCCTGGGAGAGATGAATCCTGAACAATTATGGGATACTACCATGAACCCTGAGACTAGAACCCTTTTAAAGGTTAACCTTGAAGATGCAGTAATAGCAGATGAAATATTTACTACTTTAATGGGCAGTAAAGTTGAACCGAGGAGAGAATTCATTCAAAAGTATGCCCGCGACGTAAGATTTTTAGACATTTAAACCTCATTTTTTAAGAAGAAAGAGAAAGGATTAAAAACGATGATTCCCGAGCAAGCTATGGGGAAAATTGAAGATGTTGATATAGAAGAAGAAATGAAAAAGTCCTATATCGATTACGCAATGAGCGTCATTGTAGGCAGGGCCTTACCAGATGTACGTGATGGGTTAAAGCCTGTCCATCGGCGGATTTTATATGCAATGTACGATATGGGTAACACAAATAACCGGCCTCACCGTAAATGTGCCCGAATAGTCGGTGAAGTTCTTGGAAAATACCACCCGCATGGTGATGTTGCCGTCTATGACACCTTAGTCAGGATGGCTCAAGATTTTTCGATGCGGTATGAGCTCATTGATGGCCATGGCAACTTTGGTTCTATTGATGGAGATAGCCCTGCAGCAATGAGATATACAGAAGCAAGGCTGTCGCCTTTTGCCATGGAGCTTTTACGAAATATTGAGCAAAACACAGTTGAATTTAACCCAAATTTTGATGAAACACTTAAAGAGCCAGAAGTTCTCCCTTGCCGCGTTCCAAACCTTCTAATAAATGGTTCAGCCGGTATTGCTGTCGGAATGACTACAAATATTCCGCCTCATAATATAGGAGAAGTTATAGATGGAATAAATGCGTTGATTGATGACCCTGAGATAAAAGACAATAAGCTCTTCAAGTTTGTTAAAGGCCCGGACTTTCCTACTGGCGGAATAATAATGGGTAAGGAAGGAATAAAAGAGGCTTATTTGAAAGGCAGAGGATCAATAATACTAAGAGGTAGTGCTCACATAGAACAAACAAAGAAAAACAGATACCGCATCGTAATCACAGAAGTTCCTTATCAGGTCAACAAGGCCAAGCTAACTGAAAAAATTGCTGAGCTTGTCCGGGATAAAAGAGTAGACGGTATATCAGATTTGCGAGATGAATCTGACCGAAGCGGCATGCGGTTGGTTGTTGAACTTAAAAGGGAAGCTCCACCAAATGTAATCATGAATCAACTTTTTAAACATAGCCAGCTTCAAATATCTTACGGGATAATAATGATAGCCTTAGTTGACGGTGTCCCAAGAACTTTAAGCCTGCGCCAGATTCTTCAACATTATATAGATTATCAAAAAGAGATAATTATACGCCGCACTAAGCATGAATTACGCAGAGCCGAGGAACGATCACATATTCTTGAAGGGTTGATAATAGCTCTAGATAGAATTGATGATGTGATAAAGACAATTAAAAAAGCTAAAGATGTTGATAGTGCTCGGCAGGCTCTTATTGAAAAATTTAAACTAACAGAGATCCAGGCTCAAGCAATCTTGGATATGAGACTTCAGAAACTAACAGGCCTGGAAAGAGAGAAGATAAAATTAGAAAACAAGGAACTAAAGAAAAGGATTAAAGAGTTCAAGGCAATCCTAGCGGACGAAAAAAAAGTACTTGGAATCGTAAAGCAGGAACTCCTTGAAGCTAAAAATAAATATTCGGATAAAAGAAGAACACAGATAAAATCATCTCAAGCTGAGCTGGAAACTGAAGATTTAATTGCCGAAGAAGAAATGGTTATAACAATTACCCACTCCGGTTATGTAAAAAGGCTCCCAGTCAATACCTATAAAAAACAGCACCGTGGCGGCCGGGGAGTAATGGGAATGAACTTAAAAGACAATGATTTTGTAGAGCATCTGTTTATCTGTTCGACACACGATCATATATTCTTTTTTTCAACTAAAGGCAAAGTATATAGGCTTAAAGTACATGAGCTTCCTACAGGCAGCCGACAATCGAAAGGCCAGGCTATTGTCAATGTTTTGCCATTTACTCAAAACGAAATGATTGCTGCAGTAATAGCAATTAAGAATTATAAAGACTTCGAAAATTTAATTTTTGTTACTAAAAACGGACTGGTTAAAAAGACTAAGCTGGAAGCTTATAGATCTGTTAGGTCCGGAGGCATTATAGCTATCTATTTAAGGGATGACGATGAGTTGATTGATGTTAAACTCTCCAATGGAAGCGATGAAGTCATAATGGTGACAAAACATGGACAATCAATAAGATTTTCAGAGAAAGACGCTAGGCCAATGGGCAGAAATTCGATGGGAGTTAAAGGCATTAGTCTCAAAGATGGAGATAAAGTTCTTGGGTTTGATATTTTTAGAAAGGACTGCGACCTGTTGGTAATTACCGAAAAAGGGTATGGTAAAAGAACACCCCTTTCAAAATATACACTTCAAAAAAGAGGAGGAAAAGGAATAAAGACACTAAAAATGTCTAAGTCCAAGGGAAATGTAATCGGAGCAAAAGTTGTTAATAGTAATCATGAGATAATGTTAATTTCAAATGAAGGAATAATTCTTAGAGTGCCCATTTCTGGAATTTCATCGATGGGGAGGAACACGCAGGGTGTAAGAATTATGAACCTCAAAGGAAAAGATAATGTTAGTTCGATAGCCAGGGTGATTACTGGGAATAAAAGACAGGACAAACCTGAAACCAAAGAAGCAATTAGCACTGACAAAAAATAACCTATCAAGAAAATATATTTAATAAAGCAAACCTCCAACCTATAATGAAAAAATTTGAATTTTTTGAACATACTGCAGATATTGGAATTTTAGCTGAGGGAAAATCTATAAACGAGGTTTTTGAAAATTCGGCATTGGCTTTATTTTCTTTGATGGTTAAATTAGAAGATATTGCCGAGGAAGAGCAAATCAATATATCAGTTGAAGCAGATGATCTTGAAGAACTGCTTGTTGAGTGGCTGAATGAGTTGATTTATCAGTTTGAAACTAAGGAACTATTGTTTAAAAGGTTCAAGGTGACCGAAATTGCCGATAAAGGAAAAAAATTGGAAGCAAAAGCTTATGGGGAAAAGATTGATAGACTGCGTCACAAGGTCAATGCTCAGGCCAAAGCTTGCACTTATCATAATCTTGAAATAAAGAAGAATAAAACTTGGAAAGCTAGAGTTGTAATTGATGTCTGATTCATACAGTTAATTTAATGCATTATAATAAAATATATTGGATATTCTAATAAAATTATTTAGGGATGAGATTCTAGATGGAAATAAAAAAATTAAGTGAATATAAATACGAAATACCGGCAGGTTCTGTTTCTGGAATGAAGGTGCCGGGAATCGTCTATGTAAATAATGAGTTTTTACAGAGAGCTAAAAACGACAAAGCATTGGAGCAGGTTATAAACGTAGCATTTTTACCGGGAGTAGTAAAAGCTTCATATGCAATGCCTGATATTCATTGGGGTTACGGCTTCCCGATAGGTGGAGTAGCTGCAACAGACGCTAGCAATGGAGTTGTCTCACCAGGAGGTGTTGGTTTTGATATATCATGTGGAGTTCGGCTGCTGAGAACTAATTTGAATGCTGCAGAAGTTAAAGATTATTTGGAAAAACTTTTTCCAGCCCTGGCCGGGACTATTCCCAGGGGAGTTGGCAAGTCTGGAAGTATAAGGTTAAGCAACCAGGACATGAAAAAAGTTCTTTCCAAAGGAGTAGAATGGGCTATTGAAAATGGATATGGTTGGAAGGAAGATATCGATTATACAGAAAATAAGGGAAAGATGAAATCTGCTGATCCCAACATGGTAAGCAATAAGGCTTTGGAAAGAGGGCGAAATCAGGTAGGGACGTTAGGGGCAGGCAATCATTTCATAGAAATTCAAGAAATAACTGATGTATATGATTCAGAAATAGCTGAAAAGTTAATGCTTTTTAATGGGCAGCTAGTCGTTATGATTCACTCCGGTTCAAGAGGCCTTGGCCACCAGGTTTGTTCTGATTATATAAAGATTCTAGATAGAGTAGTAAAGAAAATTGGCTACAATCTACCGGATCGGCAGCTGGCTTGTGCTCCGATAAAGTCAAAAGAAGGTAGTGACTATATAGCAGCCATGTCGTGTGCTGTAAATTATGCTTTAGCTAACAGACAATGTCTGGGCCACTGGGTAAGACTAGGCTTTGAAAAGGTATTTAAAAAAAGCAGCCAAAGCTTAGGCATGTCTTTACTTTATGATGTATCGCATAATATTGCCCGCTTTGAGGAACACAATATTAATGGAGAAAAGAAAGCTCTATGTGTGCACAGAAAAGGGGCAACTCGATCTTTCGGCCCAGGAGAAGCTGATTTACCTGTAGACTATAGAGAGACAGGTCAGCCGGTAATAATCCCCGGAGACATGGGGACCCATAGTTTTATTCTAGCTGGGACTGGGGGTTCTATGAAGGAAGCTTTTGGTTCAACATGCCATGGCGCAGGAAGAGTTATGAGCAGAACAAAAGCAAAAAAGAAAATTCGTGGCTGGGAATTAAAAAAAGAACTGGAAGAAGAAGGCATATCTATATATGCAGGTAAAATGTCACTTCTGGCAGAAGAAGCTCCAGCTGCTTATAAAGATGTAGAAAAAGTAGTCAATATATGCCAAGGTGCTGGCCTTTCTAAAAAGGTAGCCCGCATGAGGCCTCTAGGAGTTTTAAAAGGATAATCTTTCATTGTTTATTCTTCCATATTTTTCCTTTTAAATGTACTTATATGATGGGCGGCTCTTATTGGCTCAGGTAATCTGAATTTAGTTAAACAAGAAAGGGTAGCCTTAATTGCTTCGGGGTAATTTACTTTAAAACCAGGGGATACATAGACTGGTTTTACATTACTTCTAGTTCTGATAACAATGCCTATTTTATCTTTATTATCATACAGATATACGAAAGATCCTTTTTCCAGGCCAACATCGTCATGTTCTCCGATAAGTTTATTTTTGGCTATACCTATTGACGGAATTTCCAGCCACCAACCAAGATGGCTTGCTAAACCGAAACGTCTTGGATGAGCAATTCCCTGGCCATCAAACAGAACCAAGCCAGGGCGGTTTTTAATTTTTTGAAAAGCTTCTAGCAGTACAGGCCCTTCTCGAAAGGAAAGCAGACCGGGTACATATGGAAACGAAATCTTCCTAATAGCTGTGCGCTCTTCAATAATGGATAATTCAGGAAAGCTTAAAATGACAACTGTAGCCAAACATATATTTTTTTGTCGATGAATTGAAACATCTGCCCCGGCTATAAACTTAATCTTTTTTAAGTCGAGTTTAGTTTTAACCACAATATATTTAGCTAGATCATTTTGAAGATTGATAGCTTTAGTAGGCGATAAATCCCAACTATGTTTGTTTGGAGAGACGTACATATAGATTTATTGGCGAAAAGATGAGCCAGATAACTTAAAAAATATATAAAACAATTCACTAATTATAATCAGTACAGCTACAACCTCGTACCCTTGAATAAAAAGAAAAACTGGCCAGGCAATACCAGCAACTATAGAGGCAATACCAATTGTAAGACTAAAACCTATGGCGTCTTTCTCAATTTTGTTATTGCTAATCCATTTCAAAGAGTTGAATCCGAAATAGAAGGCCATAAAGCCTATTATCAGGGCGAGGCAGCCCATAACTATACCTAAAAATGATATTCCAGAAAACAATTCGCTCATATTATCATATGATTAGATCATTATTTATGTATATTTTTACCATAAATAAGAGATGCTTGTCGATTATTTAATTTATAGATCGGTTGAAGCTATATATTATTTGAAAGTGATAAAAGAAAAGTGCCTTAACATATTAAATTTTAAAAATTAGTTTTTGGATTTTTAAAATGTTTATAAATATTTTTAAAAAAATGCCAATAGTTGAATTTACAATCGAAGCCTTAAGCAAGAAATATTTTTTTAAGATGGAATTAAGTTTTTGCTAAAGAATAGAAATGAAGGTGGCCAAAGTTAAGCTAATTGCCGGCAAACAGTTGAATAATAGGATCAAAGAATTGGGCAACTATAGGACCTATCACATAGACTGTGGCGAAAATAATAATGGCAATTAAGGCGACTATAATTGCATACTCTGCTGCTGTAGCACTATTCTCTTTAGCAAGAATCTTAAATGAGCAGTTGTTTTGAAAATATATCATTTAATTTCCTCCCCTGTATAATATCCTTAAAGGTAATTAGAAACAACAAGCTCAAGTTTTAAGAAGTTAAACATAGAGATGCGATAATTAGATAATTTTAAAAAAACTGAGACAGATTTATATAAAGAAATAAATAAACAGAATGATTATAATGATTTTGTAAGCTTGTGGGCCTATCTGGATTTGAACCAGAGACCTCACCCTTATCAGGGGTGCGACACTTCAAATGTTTCAAACCTGTATAACCTTGTGTTTTATGTGTAACTAAAATACCAAAAATCATACAGGGGAGCGACATTAAAATGAAAACTATTACTTATCAAAAGGCAAAAGAGAATTTTTTCTTTGCA
>CAYFWW010000003.1:0-40397 GCA_964346985.1 uncultured Actinomycetota bacterium | reverse complement strand
TATAAAGGCTTCATCTGAAAAGTAAACTAAGACTAAACTTTGGCCGATGATTATCATAATTACTTGATTAATATATTGACTACTGTATAAAATAGTATCTCAACATAAAGGTTAAAAATATCTATTTTAAATAAATGGCCAGAAATATAATAATTTTCATAATAGTAGTCGTATTTCTTATATTGTTTATCTATGCGTTTAGGGAAGGTTGTGTTATTGCCTCAGATAGAGGGCAAAAGTCATTAGAAACAGTTGAAGTTTCCTCCAAACCAGCCGAAGAGAACCAGGAAGAAGTAAAGACAAAAGGCACTGAACTAGAGTACAGGTTGGTTAAAGGGTATGAATCAGTTCAAATCGGTATGTCAACCGGAGAAGTGGCCAGCCTTATGGGTGAAGCTGATGAAATTGCCTATGCTTATTCAAAAGATTTTGGTAATACTGAAGTCTGGACCTATGTCAGCAAAGATGTAGTCTATAGTATTATTTTTAAAAGAGGAAAAGTTGTAAGAAAGCAAAAAGGTTAGCAGGCCTAGGCCGGAAATTCTCTTTTATTTAGAATAAATCATTAATTCGGAGCTAAGTTTGATACCATTTAATTTCTTTCTTATCCTGGTCTTATTTATTCTTTTGTTTATTTCTTTCTTTATCGACTATCAATTTATTATTTTTATTAATGATTTTGCCAGGAGTTACCATTCTGATTTTTTTATTTTTTGGAAAAATCTGTACCCAGCTGTTATTTTGGTAGCCCTTTTGAGCTTATATTATTTTTGGAAGAAAAAAGGCGACCTGATTCCTTATTTTTGGATATCAATTTTTTTAGCCTATCTTTTTTCGCATATAGTTAAAATTTTAGTAATGAGGCCAAGGCCTTATGTCTGGCCTCAAATATTACCTCTTGACACAATAAAAACTCCGTCTTTTCCCAGCAGCCATGTTGCCTTTCTAGCTGGAATTTTACCGATTCTTGCCATGAAGAGAATCAGTCAGGATAAAGTTAGCAGATTTTTTTATTATATTTGGGTAGTTTTGATAATCTTAGTTGGCTTCAATCGCCTTTATTTAGGCGTCCATTACTTAAGCGATGTTATTGCAGGTTTTTTAATTGGTTATGCTGCAGGTTTTTACCTGGTTTTAATTGAAGAAAGATTTAAATTGACCGAGAAGAAATTATTTAAAAATTATTGGATATTTATCTGTTTAGCTCTTCTTTTATTTATTTACTTATTGAATTTCTTTGAAATTGTTTATTTAAGGTTTTGAGGATTAAAATTAATTTCTATCCTTTTATTATCAAGAAAAAGCGAGAATTTATATACTCAGAGTTCTAGTTTTTGGAAAGCAATTCTTCTTCGATTTCGGCTACTTTAAATCCATTGACAATCGAGCTAAACAAGAGAGAATTGATTTCATTCTTTAAGTCATCTGGAAATTCTGTTTCTTTTCCAAATAATCTATCTAGCTCGGCAATCATCAAGTCGTTAAAAAGAGTAATTATCTCCTTGATTAAAGGTTTAATTCCTATTCGCCAGTATGCTTCCTCGTTAAAGACTTCTCCAAAAAGCTTTTCTTTAATTTCTTCAAGTTCAAGATTTCTATCGTGAAAGGGAACAGGTTCATTTTCTCTTCTTTTATCAATCAAGTTAATAAAATAACCGGCTCTCAATCCACAGAAAAATATGCCTTTCAGTTGTTCAGACTGGTCTGGTTTAACACTATATTGAAGAACAGGGTACTTATTAGTTAACTGTTTGACGATTGTTTCGGACATGTCAATTATTAGTTGCCAGGTTCCCGGATTGGCTACTTCATCGTACTTTCTGGCTTGTTCATCATCAGCGCAGATTATTCTGTTAAACCTTTCCCAGAACTTCATCAGTTCTTTTTCGTCTATATCGACTTTTTTATCAGGGGTCAAAGCATTACCGCAATCTGGGCAAGTAGTGGCATCTTCTTCTATTTCAGTTTTACAAAAAAAACATTTCATTATAAAATTTCAATCCTTTATTGATTAAGATTATAATTGAATATCATTACAGATTTAAAAATCAGCTTATAAAGGATAACATATATTTTATAATGTGTCTTTGAAAGGTGGCCTTTTGCTGGAATTTAGTAAAGAAATCCTTGAAAAATTAGCATCGGATATTGGCCCCAGGGGAGCAGGTCAAGAAGGAGAAGCCGAAGCAGCGTCTTATCTTAGGCAAAAGTTTAGCCAACTAGGGTTTCAAGTAGAAGAGCAAAATTTTAAATCTATTTCTACATATTCTTACCTATACTTATTTTATTTTTTATTTATCATATTTTCAGCGGTTATCTCTTTTTTTATGCCATTTCTGGCAGTAATTGTCTCATTATTTATTTCCCTGCTTTTTATCTTTGAACTTCAGACATTTTCTTTAATCCAAAGGTTTTTCCCTCAGGTTAAGAGCCAGAATATTATAGCCAAACAGGAAGCGGACGGTTTGCCGGCCAGGAAGATTGTCTTTTTAGCTCATTATGATTCGGCTAAAAGCAGCTTGTCGTTTAAGCCTGGTATGGTTGAGAGCTTTGAGATAAGCTTTTTTTTAACTAAAATTGCCGTATTTGCTGTAGCTTTTTTTAACCTGGTCAATTTTTTTTGGAGCGTTCTTGAAGGAACCCGCAACTTTTATATCTTGGGATTAATATCGATACCAGCCATTTATCTACTTGTACCGGTTTTTTATCTTATACACAGGGAGTTGTTTCTTGATTTTATACCTGGTGCCAATGATAATGCTAGCGGGGTTGCTGCGCTTATGGGTATAGCAAAAGCTATTTCAGAAGAGCCTAAGACCAATAATGAATTTTGGTTGGTGGCTACAGGATGTGAAGAAGCAGGAAATGTAGGAATGTTAAGGTTTTTAAATAAATATAAAGACTTATTATTGGATGCATATTTTATAAATTTTGATAATCTGGGAGAAGGAAAATTAAAATATATTATTGAAGAAGGTATGTTAATTGGCTTAAAAGCTAATCCTGAATTAATAAGGTCTGCTAGCCGAACTGTTTACGAAGAAGGATTGAATATAAGGCGCAAGAAATATAGAATGCTGACAACAGATGCCACCCCGGCCATAGCCAGAAAATTTAAGGCTATGAGCGTTATGGCTTTCAACAAAAAAGGGATATTACCAAATTTACATTGGCCGACAGATACTATTGAAAAAATTGATTTTAAAAATATTGAGGATGCCGTCCATTTTGGCCAAAAGATTATAAAGTATCTATAATTTAGTTTGAAAGGAATCATAATTTGTCGATATATTTTTCACTTTCAGGAAAAAGAAGGCAGACTTCTGGCACGGATCAGCTGCTGACCGATGTTTTTGGTATCTTAAGGAATCTTAACCGAGGTATTTGGTTAAAAAATATTTTAAATATCCTTTTCCCCGGCAATAAGTGGCTTCTTGACGATCTTGACCAGGCAAACTTTAGGTTCTTCAATAAACTAAAGATGAAAAAAAAGAGCCAGGATAAAGGTGTTAATGAGCTTGAGATAGATTTGATGATTGAGGGCCGAGACTTTATTATATTCTTGATTACCGGATCAGCCATCAAGAACAGTATTTCGCTCATCCAGCTGGCAAGCCTTTATTGCTGGAATATTAAAAAAGACTGCTTTTTTATCTTCCTTAGCAAGGATAGCAATCAACCTGAGATTATCAATAAGTTGAAGGAGACTGATTATGCAAAGGAATTGTTTTCTGGCAGGGAAGACTATCTTTTATTGTCCAGAAGAGTCGGTTGGTTGAACTGGAATAGATTAGGCTATATGCTCTCTGATTCAATCAACCTTTTTCAATCGACTGAAAAGAAATTTGTCTTAGATATTATAGACCTTCTTCATTTAAAGAAACTGGCCGCAGTCAGGTATTTTGCTTACGGCAGCAACTTAAATACAGACCAAATGGAAAAAAGAGCGCCTGGGCATTCATATTCATATAAGGCTAAAGCTATAGGTTATGAAATTTATTTTCCGCATTATAGTTCAAAGTGGAAGGGCGGCGTGGCCAGCCTAAAATTAAAACCGGGATCAGTAGTTCAAGGTGTTGTCTATCATGTCTCGGAATATGACCTGGCTAATCTTGATCATTATGAAGGTGTTGACAAGAAAATGTATTACCGGGACACAATAAAAGTTTTTGACTTTTCCGGAAATGCTCATTGGGTATTTACCTACTTTGCGGTCAAGGATGAAGAGGAGTTTGAACCATCAAATAATTATATAAATTCTATAGTAGCTGGAGGGTTGCACCATAAGCTAGACCCGGAATATATAGAAGCGATTAAAGGATTTGCCAAAATATAATGATATTTATCTTTTAAAATTCTATAAACTTTCTTAGGTTATTTTATTTGTTTAAAATGATAGAAATAGATACCAAAAATGTATTCTTTATTATTCTTTGTCATTAGTTTATTAAAAAGATACAATAATAACCAATAAAATAATAATCGATTATCAGGAAGCAATATGAATGCAAAAGAAATTATGAACAAAGATGTATTTACTGTATTTAAGGATACATCAATTAAAGAAGTCTTAAACATATTATTGACCAATAAAATTTCCGGTTTACCAGTAATTGACGATGAAAGAAATATTATTGGCATTATAACTGAAGATGATTTAATTAATGAAAATAGAATGCCTGTGTCTCCGTTTATTGTCTATTCGGATGATTCTCAGAAAAATAGAGAGATGATTAACGAAATAAGGGAAGGGCTAAAAGTATTAAATGTTGCTGATTTAATGATTGAAGATGTTATTTGTGTTTCAGAAGATACTCATGTAAAAGACATTGCCAGAATATTGGTTGAAAAAGGGATAAAGAGAGTACCTGTTTTAAATAAAGAGAATAAATTAATTGGAATAATCACCCGCTTGGACATTTTAAAATCTGTAGAAAATCTATTTAAGAATGATTAAATAGTAAGCAAAAGAATATCTTTTTAGCAGTTTTCTCGAATTCAATCGAAGACAAAAGAATTATTATAGTCACTTAAATCTATTTATATAAAACTTGGTAATGTTTAATTAAAGAAAAAAATAGATTATCATATTAGATAATTTTTCATTGGAGGAATAGATGGTTAGATTACAAAAGGAAGATTTTGATATAGGCCAAGAGATAGAAAAGATAAAGAAGTTTTCGAGAAAGACCGGAGCAATTGTATCTTTTCTTGGAGTAGCCAGAGAGTTTTCCAAAGGTAAAGAGATAGAAAATCTGGAGTTTGAAATTTATCAGGGAATGGCTGAAACGAAACTTCAAGAACTTCGGCAGATGACCATGGAACAATTTAATCTACTTGAATTAAAGATTATCCACCGGTATGGAAAGATTGATATTAATGAAAATATTGTTTTGATTATTGCCAGCGCGGAGCATAGGTCGGAGGCTTTTTCAGCTTGCCGTTTTTGTATTGATGAGCTAAAAAAGATTGTACCGATCTGGAAAAAAGAGATGACCACCGAAGGGGAAGTCTGGGTTGAAGAACATCCCTAAAATTCAAAGGAGGAAAAATGACAGCAAAGGAATTTACCCATTTTAATCCGGAAGGCCGGGCTAAAATGGTTGACCTGTCGGAAAAAAATGAATCTGCCCGTTGGGCTGTTGCCCAGGCTATAGTTATGATGAATCCCGAAACTCTAAAGAAGATTGAAGAAGGGAGCATAGCCAAAGGCGATGTTCTGGCAGTAGCTCAGGTTGCCGGCATAATGGCAGCCAAAAAAGTACCGGAATTGATTCCCATGTGCCATCCTCTTGAATTAACCGGGGTTGATATTAATTTTGAGCCAACATATCCAGAGAACGAAAAAGCAGTTTTAAAGATTAAATCAACTGTTAAGAATGTTGGCCGGACAGGAGTGGAAATGGAAGCAGTAACCGCAGCATCAATAGCTGCTTTAACGGTCTATGATATGTGTAAAGCAGTTGATCGCTGGATGAGGATTACCGAGGTCTCTCTTATTGAAAAGGCAGGCGGAAAATCTGGCCATATAGTTAATCCTGAGATAGAGTGATCCATGGCTAAAGCAGAAATTACTCTTTATTTGGTCAGGCACGGCCAGACAGATTATCCCGTCGAAGAAAAGTTCTATTCGTCTGATTCAAATCTTAATTTAAATAAAATAGGCCGAGAACAGGTGCTGAGAATATCAAGTTGGTTTCAGGATATTTCTGGGATAAGTCATATCTATGCCAGTTCAGCAAGGAGGGCGATAGAAACAGCCGAAGCAATCTCAGGTAAATTAAATCTAGACTATGAGGTAATTCCGGAACTGCAAGAGAGGTTCTTGGGTGAATTGGAGGGTAAATCATTTGCCAAAGTTAAAGAGAGGTACCCGGATGATTGGGAGAATTGGAAAAATAATAATCCCGCCTATAAACCTTCTGGCGGTGAATCATTGAACGAATTTTGCCAACGAATAAAAAAGTTTACTCTTGAGATAATTGACAAACATAAAGGAAAAAAAATAATCTTGGTCACCCATGCCGGGCCAATCCGCTGTCTTTTATATGATTTTTTACAGATTCCTGAAAAAAGATTTTCATACATCTATCCAAATACCAGCTCGGTCACCTGTTTGGAATTTTATGATAAAAAACCTTACCTGTCTTTTTTTGGTTATCTACCTCCGGTTGTTCTTGAATAATCAATTTTATGTAAGTATCATAGATAATAAATCGTAATTAAGGAAATATGGAACAGGTTGTAGAGATAAAGAATCTAAATTACTCATATCCTGATGGCACCAAAGCGATTAAGGATATTAGTTTAACTATAAATCGCGGTGAAAATATTGCCATAGTTGGGCCGAACGGGGCTGGAAAATCTACTTTGCTGTTACATCTAAATGGCATAATCAAGTGCAGTAATGGTGAGATTAAAATACTTGGGATGGACTTTACTAATAAAAATCTTTCTCTTATCAGACAGAAAGTAGGTCTTGTATTTCAAGATCCGGAAGACCAGCTTTTTTCTCCAACTGTATTTGAAGACGTGGCCTTCGGCCCTGTAAATATGGGCCTAAGCCAGGATGAGGTGAAAAAAAGAGTTAGCGATGCTTTAGAAGAAGTCAACTTAAAAGGTTTTGAGAGGCGTTCAGCTCATCATTTAAGTTATGGAGAGAAGCAAGCGGTTGCAATTGCCTCAGTTTTATCAATGCGTCCGGAAATCCTGATTTTGGATGAGCCGACTTCTAGCCTTGACCCGAGAAATAGAAGAAAATTAATCTCCCTATTAAAGGGGTTTAATGTAACCAAGATTATAGCCAGCCATGATCTGGAAATGGTCCTTCAACTTTGCCAGAGGGCAGTTTTGATTGATAAAGGAAAAATAATTACAGATGGTCCGGTTTATAAGATATTCAACCAGCAGGAATTAATGGATAATCACGGTCTTGAAGTACCTCACTCGATTCGTTTCAGCCATGATCACGAACACGAACACCTACATGACCATAAAGAGGAAAAGCATGAGCATGATCATAACCATGAACATAGGCATGAACATCCCGATAATCACGATCACTTAGAAAGGATATAGATATTGCCAAAGAAGATAAAGATCAATGAGAGAGATGAAATAGTCAAGGATGATGAATCAGTTTTTCAAATAAAAGACCGTTTTAAGCATGATGCCGACTTAATCATTTATAACGGTTTTCCTCTAAATGAAGATTTAATCCCGGCTGAAAATGACATTATCGTCTTTATTAAAAAGGGAGAAATTCCTGAGCAGGAGGAACTGGAAGCCTTAATGATGAGCCGGCATACACCGGGGGTGCACGAGAAGATTAAAAATAGCGCGGTTGGTATTGCCGGTATTGGTGGTTTAGGCTCGGCTGTTGCCATTGCTTTGGTTAGGGTAGGTATTGGTAAACTTATCCTGGTAGACTTTGATATTGTCGAACCAAGCAATTTGAACCGGCAACAGTTTTTTATTGAACAAATTGGCCAACCAAAAGTCAAAGCCTTAAAGGAAAATCTTATTCGAATAAACCCATTTGTGGATGTGGAGATATTTCAAGAACAAATATCAATCGACAATATTGCTAATTTTTTCAACCAAGCAGACGTAATTATCGAAGCTTTTGACCGGGCAGACCAAAAAACTATGATAATAAATGCTTTTAAACAAAGATTACCGGATAAAATTTTAATTATTGGTTCGGGTTTGGCCGGGTTCGCTTCAAATAATACAATCAGAACGGTCAAATTCACCAAAAATATTTACCTAGTCGGTGACCAAGTTGAAGAAGCTGGATTTGGGATAGGCTTAATGGCTCCGAGGGTTGGTATTGCTGCTCATCATCAGGCTAATGCTGCTTTGAGATATTTAGTGGGACAAGACCCTGCCGGTTAAAATTATAGGAGGAAATTGGATGGTAAAAATAATATTCTTTGGTATTTTAAAGTCATTTTTAAAACAAGATCAAATCGATCTTGAATTGGATGAGGAAAGAAATATAGGTGATTTAATAAATCGCCTCAAGCAAGAATATCAAAATTTTGAAAATATATATAAAGATAGGCAGATCGTTATCGCTGTTAATCAAGAGATAGCTGATGAAGATACAACAATTAAACCCGGGGATGAGATTGCCTTTCTTCCGCCGGTTTCAGGCGGGTAAGAACAACTGTCCTAATTAGATACCTCAGTATCCTCCGAATCCAATTGAAACGTCATCGCCGTTTAGAATAACCGGTACATTATATTGGCCAGTCAATTCAAATACTTTTTGTTTGCCCTTTTCGTCAGCTAAAACATTAACTTCTTCATATTCTATGCCCCTAATATTTAAATCATCTTTGGCTGCTTGGCAGAAAGGGCACCCAGGCTTTGTAAATATGGTGATTTTACTCATATAAGAATCCTTGAATTTAATTTTAATTTTTTCTTATTACATTATATATTATTTAATATGAGAGATATAATCGATTTTCACTGTCACATTTATCCTGACAATATTGCTGGAAAGTTAATTTCCAGGATGGAAGAGATCTATCATGTCAAAAGAAAGCACGATGCCACTTATCAAAGTTTGCATAATTCTATGAAAAAAGGAAATATAGGCAAAGCAGTTGTTCTGGCAGTGGCTAATAAGCCTGAACATTTTAAGACTAATGAGTGGTACGCTGAAATTTCCAGGAAGAATGATAGTATTATTTCTTTTGGTTCAATCCACCCCCGGAATAACCCTCAAGACCTGTTAAAATTTAAGGAATGGGGGTTAACGGGAATTAAATGGCAACCAAATGCCCAACAGTTTTATCCTAATGACCCCAAAATGAAAGAATTCTATAGAGTAGCCTCAGAACTCGGTTTAATAGTTATTTTTCACTGCGGCAATGAAGAAAATAATGTTTTTGGACAATATGCCCAACCTGAAAACTTTAAGCTTGTTCTAAAGAAATTTCCTGACCTGAAGGTAGTATTGACCCATCTGGGCGGTTATCAGACATGGCATAAACTTGATAATGTCTTAGGATATGAAAATACCTATTATGATACTGCTCATTTACCTGGAAATATTCCCGACAACCAGTTTTTAGACCTTATCGAAAAGATAGGCATAGACAAGGTTATCTTTGGAACTGATTTTCCATGGGAAGATCATCTTGAACAGGTTGCTAAAGTGCAAAAACTTCTGGGCAAGGAAGCCGATAAAATCCTAAGAGCCAACCCGGAAAAACTGCTGAATCATGCTGTTGTCTGAGTTGATAAACAAAATAGAAAAATAGTATTATCTCCAAAAGCCCAGCTTATAGGTTTTAATTACAGCTAGAATCTTTAAAATTGGATTAAAAGCAACAGAATTTTGTTAAATTATTTGTAATATCAATTTGGTAAACTCATTATTGTAAATATTGGAAATATATTGTTCAAAACTTCACAAAATCGAATAATAGATATACTATTTAATTATCTTAACATTAACTAAGGAGTGAAAGAAAATGATTAAGGATTTAAAATACCTTTTTCTTTTTCTGTATGACGCGACAGATAAAATTGAGGAAAGAGCTACATACTTTGCTGAAAAAAGAAAAGAAAGAATGGAGCATTTCAGAAAGGAAAAAGAAGAAAGATTTAGAGAAATAAAAGAAAAAATAAATGAAGTTAAAGAAGATAAAACTGCAAAAGTTAAAAACCAGATGAAAGAAATTTTAAGTGAAACAGGTGTAGCAACCAAATCCGAGATTGATGAATTGAGAAAAATTATAAAAAACCTCTCGAAAAAAGTCGATAAATTGAGTAAATAATATTTTTATGGCAAAACCTATCAAAACCCGAAGGCGTATTTTTATTTTTTTTCGCCTCTTTCTAGGTATAATATTTGATTTCTGGCGAGAAGGCCGGCTGGCAAAAAAGATTGGGGTCTCCAAAGCTCAAAAACGTGCTTCAGACTGGCATAAAAAAAGGGCCATTCAGTTAAGGAGTTACGCTCTTGAGATGGGCGGGGTCTTAATAAAACTTGGCCAATTTCTGAGCTCGAGGGCAGATATAATGCCAGAAGTGTACCTCCAGGAATTAAGCAAACTTCAGGACACTGTCCCCCCGGTTGAATTTTATAAAGTTAAAGCTCAAGTTGAGGCTGAGTTTAATCAACCTTTAGAAAATGTCTTTCAACAATTTAAAGAGGAGCCCCAGGCTTCTGCCTCGCTTGCCCAAGTTCATATTGCCAGATTATCAAGCGGCGAGACAGTTGCTGTCAAGGTGCTTCGCCCGGGTATTGAAAAACAAATAGATATAGATTTAGGAATTATCAGTTATATCATGGAAGGTATTGGAAGACTTACAAATTTTGGTAATAAATACGATACCGAATCTTTAGTCGAAGAATTTGCAAAAACTCTCGGTGATGAGCTTGATTTTATAAGGGAAGGCTTTAATGCTGAAAGATTCCGTGAAAATTTTAAGGATAGCGAAACTATCTATATGCCTAAAGTTCATTGGGAATATAGCCGGGATAAAGTCCTGACACTGGAGAGAGTGGAAGGTATAAAAATTAATAATTATCAGGAACTGGAAAGCAGAAATATCTCTCGCCAGCAGGTAGCCCAGGAATTGATTCAATGTTACCTCAAGCAGATTTTAACGGATGGTTTTTTTCATGCTGATCCTCATCCCGGAAATCTGTTTGTGGTTGAGGGGCCTAGAATTACTTTTGTCGATTTTGGAATGGTTGGCGAGATTTCTCTGGAAATGCGCCAGTATTTTAAGGATTGCGTTATTGCAGTGGCCAGAAAAGATGTTAAAATGCTGGTCACCGCACTTCAAAAACTTGGATTTATCAGAAGGGGGGTTAACCTCCAACCTATCTACAGTGCCGTTAGCTGGATATATCAAAATTATGAAAATCTATCAATAAAGGAACTAACCTTTGAAAGCTTGGAAAATATTCAGGAGGATATCAGGAAAATTGTCTATGAACAACCATTTAATTTACCATCTAAGTTTGGTTTTTTAGGTAGAGCAGTGGGAACTTTGATCGGCCTTACTACTGGATTGTATCCTGATATCAATTATGTTGAAGCTTCTCAGCCGGTAATTGATAAATTACGTGAAGCTCAAAAAAAAGAGTGGAAAAACTATCTTTATGGTGAAGCCAAGAGCATTAGCAAAATATTAATTCAAATGCCATATAGAATAAATAATATTATAGAAAAAATTGAGAATGGAAAATTGGTTGTCAAAGTAAATTCAACTACGGCAATAGATAAATCCAAGAAAAGAAGAACCGGCATTGAAATTCTATCTGTCTCTCTTTTTTGTTCTGTCTTGATTGTTAGTTCTATTTTTTTAATCGACAAAGGCAGCCAGTTTTATGGAATCACCTTTTTGGTTATAGCTTTGATTGTCTTTTTAGTATCTACCCTGAGAATCCGTAAATAAGGAGCTTATCAATATATCGATAAATTATTGAATTTATTCTTTTTTTAAGACCTGTCTTTTTGATATCCCAAACAGGAATAAGGCCAGGTATGTTAGAAGCGAAAGAAAAAATGATAATCTATCGGTTACAGACGTTTTGTACTCAAGAACTACTTCTCTCTGCGTTGGAATAACCAGCATCAGGGAAGGGCTTACAAGATAAGGCCCTTTGGCCCCGTTGGCTTTCCAGTTTGGGAAATATGAATACTTAATTATATGGGGCTGTCCTATGTGGCTGGTTGTGAAGATGACTTTGCTTGAGTCAACTTCAAGACCGTCAACTTCCATGTCCGGTAAAGCTATCTTTTTAACATTTTTTAGTGACCTTACTTTGAGTTTAAAAAGCTTTTCATCGTTATTTGGTATTTCCGTGCCGTAGACTATGGGTATATCGGGACTAAGTTCTGACTTCATCCATTTGATTGAATTTTTTCTCCAGTTTCCTTTGGTTAAAAGATTGACTTGATATTCTGGAATAGAGACAAACAAGCCTTCATCTAATTCATAGATATTAAAGGGGCCAATTTTCTTCTGCAGTCTTAGCTGACTCATTAGGCTGGCTTTGGCTTTTATCTCTTCGGAATAGGCAATGAAGTACCTGATGTTGAAAAGGCGCATGTGTTCCAATCCTTTTTTAAGGTCTACTTCAGGGTATTTAATTCCCTGAACAGCGTGAGTAGCTTTATTGCTCGTCTCAGCCTGAAGGATAAAATGAAATGGTGCTGTACTGGCCGACTCAATCAGCAAACCTTCCATAGTAGATTGGCGGCTGAAAAAAGGAATTAGCTCTAAAGCCCTGGGAGTGCCAAAGCGGTCAATTTCTGGACTGTATTCCCAAAGTATCCTGCTCTTTGGCAACTTAGCCAAATAAGCCATAAGTCTATGAAGTGTGGGCCAATCTTTTTTTGCTTCGTATCCGCTGTAATTCCATTTTATCCAGCTTGGTACCGTTGGGGATAGGTAAATTATGGTCGTGGGGACAATCATCAACAATGAAATAATCACTATATTATTTGTGAAATTCTTTAAGTCAGATTTTAATTTGGTTAATATTTTTAAAGAGGGTAAAAAGACAATCAAGAGAAAGATCCCTATTAGATAATATTTTTCGATTATACGATTTTGCTGATGGCCCTGAAGCAGTATGTTGAAAAGGTAGAGGATTATTAAGAACAGGGAGAGAATAAAAGTAGTAGCAACCCAGCGGATTAAGACAGTAATTTCTTTTTTACTGATAATATCCGAGACTAATCTGCATAAATAATACAAACCGTAAGCACCGATTATCAACGAACCGGTCAGAAAGAAGGGAATAAAACGGGCATTCCATAGCGGGCCAGATGGTAATATGAAAAACAAGATTAAGCTGGCAAAAGTTTGCCATAAGGGCAGGATCAAAGCTCTTTCTTTTTTAATGATAGTAGCTATGATCCCTATAAAAGCTAAGAAAAATATTATTGAAAAACCGGGTGTAAAAAGCTGCTGAATTTCAGTAAGTTTATCCCATTTCATTCCGGCCGTAAACTCTAGATTTAGCAGAAAAGGTATAGACCACCAGGCAGTCAGTAAAAAAGCTATTGAAAAAATTTTTATCAGAAAAATCAATCTTTTTTTAAAATCTTTAGAGATTAAGATAACCGGTGAAATTATTACTGCCGCTATTGTGGATAATATATGAGAATGGGTAATGGCAGCCAGAAGCAAGGATGGAAAAATAATTCTTTTTTTATTTTCCATTTCTATGTATAGTTTTCCCAGGAAAACAAAGTATAAGGCCAGGGAAAGGCTGAAAGGAAACTCGCCGGCTAATGTACTGAGAATATTGCCACCGTAGATTGAATAACTTTCAAGAAAAAGAAAGGGTAAAGTAAATAGGGCACTTATTTGAGGAAAAGGATAGCCAACCTTTAAACACCGGCTAAAATAATAAACAGCAGCTGGGAAAATAAAGACTCCTAAAACCGTAACCAATTTGAAGGCTATTTCATAGGAGATTAAATAGCTGAGCAAAGAGATAATTAAGTAGGGCAAAGGAAAATAAAATCTTAGCATTGGGAAGCCAGCATACCAATCAGGGCTCCATCCGGTCAAACTACCCCTGGGTAGTAAGTATTCTGAAAGATAATAGGCAATATAATGATGCGAACCGGTATCACCCCCGTTTGTTGTGGTCAAAGAAAATAAGAATCTGGGTTGGTAAAAGTAAGCTAAGAGCAGATAGGTTACGATAAAGGTAGTAATGGTCAAAAATCTTTTCCAGAAATTTTCTTTCATCTTATCCCGCTTGATTTTTTATTTTAAATTTTATTCTTTGTTATAATTATGGACACAATAACAGGGTAAATGTAAATGTTTTTAAAATTATAACTGAATTAATTAATCTTATGATAAATCTCCTGTCTATTATTGTCCCGGCTTATAACGAAGAAAAGGTCATCATCCAATCATTAGATAAGGTATTAAATTATTTTCAGAATAAAACATTTCCCATAGAAGTGATAGTCATAAATGATGGAAGCACCGATCAAACTGAAAAAAGGCTAAATGAATATGCCCGAAAAAATGACAGTATATTGGTTAAGAACCGCTGGCAAAATAAAGGTAAAGGATTTTCTGTCAAAGAAGGAGTAAGCCTGGCCAAGGGTGATTGTATTGTCTATACGGATGCTGACTTGCCATATCAGCTTCGGTCAATGATGGAAATAGTCGATCAAATAAATGAGGGCTTTGAAATAGTAATTGGCACAAGAAATCACGAGGATTCAAAAATATTAAACCGGCCCCCTTTCTGGAGAAGGTTCTTAAGCAGATTATCTACCGAAATCATAAGAAAGTACTACCTGCCTGATATTAGTGACAGCCAGTGCGGCCTTAAAGGCTTTTCAGCCAATGTTGCCAGAGAACTATTTCCTTTGATACAAACACATGGATTTATCTTCGATGTCGAGTTGCTTATCTTAGCCAAAAAGCAAGGTTACCGGATTAAAGAAATTCCGGTAACCTTGCTACGAACTAGAAAATCAACTATGCGTTTGTTCAAAGATTCATTAGTTATGTTCAGGGAAGTGTTTTTAATCAATAGACTGACTAAAGGAAATAGTCGATAATTGATAGGTTTTAATTTGTTTTAACTTTCTTTGATAAGTTTATTCTTTTCTTTTGCCAGGAAGTTCATGAATTCTTGCATGTCTTTGGATAGGGGTTTCTCTTTATTCCAGATTATATAGCTGTTTCCCATCATCGGGCTTAATTCTTTGATTCTCATCTCTTTAACTTTGTTTAGCTTTATTGCTTCTTGTGCAATTCTGCGGGGTACCATGGATATCCCGGTGCCGGATTCAACCGCATTGATAATTGCTTGATGGGAATCAAGCTCTGCTACGATCTTTAATTGGTCAAAAGTCAGGTTATGGGTGGTAAATGCTTCTCTGTACCACATTCTGGTGGCCGAACCTGGTTCACGGGTGATGAAATCCTGGTTTCTCAACTCATTGATTGAGACCTCATTCTTAAGAGCCAGAGGATGGTTTATCGGGACAATTAAGACAAGCTCGTCGTATCTTACGGCAAATTCCGAGGTTTCAATCTTTTCATCTTCCATGGAAGCACCAATTATGCCGGCATCGATTTCACCTTTGATTACTTTTTCAAAAGTCTTCTGGCTGTCAGTGGTTTTGACTTTGACTTCGATTTCCGGGTGGTTTCTTTCCCAGTCAGGCAGGATGTGTGGAAGTAGATAAGTTCCTGCATAGTTGCTGGCCCCAAGGGTAATGGTTTTTTCCATTATTTTCACCCCCTTATTTCAAACTCCACAATTTTAATTTTACTACCAATAATATTTAGTTCAATAAAAAAAGGATAAAATAATATACATGCTGTACTTGATTTTTGCTTGCTAGTTGCCAATATATGTAGAATTATGGAAATATTAGTAATTTAATTTTGATAATCGCTAAAGGCCATGGATTTCTACAATATAAAGGTTTTTATTTGAAAAATTCTTGTTTACCGGATAATACTTTTAAGCCTTTGGGAATTATCTCTATTGAGTAGCTGGCTGATAACATTAATTCTCCATCCAATTCGGCCGGTAATTCATTTTCAGACTGGATATTTATTTTTTTTGCCTTAAAATGATGTTCTTGCTTCATCCAGTGATGACGCCCAATGATAACAAAAGGCAACCGCAGCAATACTTCATTTTTCTTGATTGGATCTATCAAGCAAATGTCTAATTCACCGTCATTACAGATTGCTTGGGGAGTTATCTTAAAACCACCGCCATAAGTTGGGCCGATAGTGATGGCGGTTAAAAGAATTTCATGTTCGTGCCATGGACCATTGTCATATTGTATGGAGATTTGGTGGAAATAATAATCTTTTTTTAATATTCTTAACAAGGCAGCAAGATAAAGGGGAATACCCGACTTGCCAACTTCATCTTTTATTTGATTGGCCAGGTAAGCAATTCTGGCATCAAAACCTATGCCCAGAGAATTGGCAAAGTAAACCCCATTGACTAAGCCCAGGTCTATCTCCCGGATATCTTCGTTAAGGAGCTGGCGGCAATTCTTTTTAATCTTTTTTGATAATCCCAGCGTGTGGCAATAGTCATTTCCAGAACCGGCTGGGATAACTCCAAGAACAGAACGGTTGTTATTACTGAGGGCCAAGCCGTTAACTATTTCATGAACTGTCCCGTCACCGCCGACTGAAAAAACAAAGTCATAGCTAGAAAGATTTTTTGAAATTTCAATAGCTTCTTTTGGGTGCCTGGTCTTTATATATTTACAGTTATACTTGTCTTTAAACTGATCTTTTATTATTGGCAGGATTTTTAAACTTTGACCTTGGTTTGAGATTGGGTTTATGATAAAGATCGCCTTTTTTTTAGCCAATTTTACTCCCTCGAATTTTACAAATTATGAAAATATTAGCATAAAACAGACGGGCTTTGTTTTGGAAATAAATATGACAATAAAGAAATTATATTGGAAAAAGTACCGGATTCCAGCTAAACTGTTGTAAAAAAGCTGTCTGAAAGGAGCCAAATATTGGAAGAAGCCATAAAAACAGATAATGAAAAACCTGAAAAAAAATCTAATAAAAAAAAGTGGATATTGGCAGGATGCGGCTGTTCGCTTTTATTACTATTGTGTTTTATTGGGGCATTGGCCGGGGCATACTATGGAATCTATTCGATCTATGGTTTATTGGCAGAGCCGTCAGAAGTTGTAAAAGCTCACTTTGAGGCGGTAAAAGATGGAGAAATTGAGAACGCTTACCTTAAATATACTTCATACGGATTTCAAGAAAATAACAGCCTTGAAGATTTTGAAGAATATATTGAAGCCCATCCGGAGATATACCAGCATTATAAGAAAAGATTTACTTCGGTAAATATTAAAAACAATTTTGCTGAACTGTATTGTTATTTAAACTATAAAGATGGAACCAACACGACCATACTTTTTCGGATGATAAAAGAGGAAGATGACTGGAAGATAGATAGCTTTGAGATTGTTTCAGCTGTTCCAGGGGAAAAGGAGGATATCGAAGAAGTTTAATTCATGGACAGGGAAAAAGAAGAAAGAAGAGATTTAAGAATAGTAATCGATTATCTGCGCAAGTCATACTTTAGCGTTGACGGCCTCTGGTTTATGATTGCTGAAGAGGAATTGGGTTTTGAGAAAGCGGTTGAACTTGATAAGAAGGTCTGGGCTATTTTACCCAAGATCCAGGCCAGGTTGATAAAGAGTAAACTCAAAAAGAAAGATTTTGATCTGGAAAGTATTATTGAGATATTAAAAATAAAATTCGGCTCAGAAGAGTATGAGTATAGTTATAAGATAGATCAATCAAGTGCTGAGATTAAAGTTATCAAATGTCCCTGGCAAGAGATATTAATTCAATCAAACCGGCGAGATATTGGCCCGGTGATAGGTGATGAAATATGCCAAACAGAGCTACTCTCCTGGATTAATGAATTAAATAAGGATTTTAAGCTGGAGACAATAGCCAGAATTTGCCAGGGCCATGAAAGTTGTATTTTTAAGATTGACAAGAGATGAATCTAGCTTTATATGGATTTTATAGGAATTTTTGATAGTCGATTGTCAAATCCAATAGAGTGCGAACATTATTCGTGTGGTGAGGGGAGAATAAAAGCATAATAATCTTATTGCTGATCTTGCCTGTCTCCTTTAACTTTTTAATCTTTATTAAATCCTCATAGGTCAAGCAGCGAATAGGCCAACATTTTCCATTTACATATAGAGCTTTCTCGACTCGCTGGCCAATTTCTTCCTTCGCGGTTACGATTATCCCTGATAAGATGTTCATTTTTTGAATATATTTTTGAAAGCTGTTAAAAGCTTTACGTAAGGTTTCGATTTCAAACTGCTTGCTAATAGGAAAGACGGCTAATTTTTCTAAGTTCTTATTAGTCCAGATACGGTTTTCATCAGGAACAAAACCTATGTTTTGGCCGATAAATTCAATAACTTCTGAAAATTGAGCATTATCGGCTAATTTTAACCATTCTTGGCTGTAATCCTTTTCTTTTTTTGGTACTTCTTTTTTTTCAATTTCTTCGGCTTCTTCTTCCTCTGCCTGACTTGATTTCTGGTGGCCATTCTTCTTTAGCTTTCCCTTTAGATCTTTTATATCAGCGCGCAGGGCTTCCTTGGCATCCATAGTTAAAACTTCAGCCACATTCTTACTCTTGACTTTTATGGGAATACCAAAGAACTCTAATACTTGATATTCTTTTTTTTCGTCGTTTGAATCTTTCATAACTCCACCATTTTTTTTTATTATCGGTTTTTTGTTTATTTTCTTTAAATAAAGTAATTAGTTAAGATAGCAAGTAAATTGAATAAAGCCAAGTTAAATAGGATAAATAAAAGAGAAGATTGCTTTTAAATTAAGTAAATTAATAGTTTTCTATGAAAGATTGGCTGCTTTTTGCGGCCATAATGGGTCTTTCAATAAAGCCCGCCCGATTGCTACAAGATCAGCCATTTCTGTTTGGATGATTTCTTCGGCCATGGATGGTTCAGTGATGCCTCCGACTGCGATTACCGGGACGTTAACCTGTTTTTTAATTTCATGAGCTTGTTTTACAAAGTATCCGGGAGGCCTATTGCTAGGCCTGGAACCGACTAGTCCACCCGATACATCAATAACATCTACTCCTGCATCAGCTAACCATCCGGCTATAATTTTACTTTCATTGACCTCAAGGCCTCCAGGCCTCATATCATCTGCTCCCAAACGGAAGAATAAAGGGAAACTATCTCCAATTGCCTGCCTGACGATTCTTACAATTTCCAAAGGTAATTTTGCTCTATTTTCAAGGCTGCCGCCGTATTCATCTTTTCGCTTGTTGGCCAGGGGAGAGAGGAAAGCTGATAACAAGAATCCATGAGCGCCGTGAATCTCAACTCCGTTAAATCCAGCATTTTTAGCAAGTAGGGCAGCTTGGGCGAAAGCGCCTTTGACTGTTTCTATCTGATCTTTGGTTATTTCTTTAGGAACCTCATGGTCATCATAGACCTTGATTGATGAAGGCGACAAGGGGGTGGTGCCACTAATCTGAGAGGAGCCTCTCGGCCCGGCATGGTTTATCTGTAAAACAACCGGAGTTTCATATCTCTGAATTGCCCCGGCCAATTTGGATAAACCCGGTAATAGCCTTTTATCATATGAACCTAGTTGTCTTTTTGAATAGCGGCCTTGTTCCAAAACATAGCTGTGCTCTATTATAATTAAACCGACTCCGCCGCTGGCCTTTTCCTGATAATGAGCGATCATTTTTTCTGTAACTTCTCCGGTTTCAGTGGCTAGCTCCAGGGCCATGGGTGGCATGACTATCCTATTTTTCATCTTGATATCTTTAATAATTAAACCGGAAAATAAATTTGCCATCTTAGTTCTCCTTAAAGAATGAATCAAATTATAACATAGCAAGTCTCCACTGATTTAAAGATTGTGGATTAGATAATTAAAATATAACTTATCTCTTTATAGAAGATGGAAGAATTTAGATCAAGCAGATTATTTGACAGTTATTTTTAAAATAGTTTAGTTATAATATGATGTTACAGGACAGGAGGCAATATAAATTGAAATTGGATACTGGACAGTTGAAGCTTATAAAAGAGCATACTGTCTTGAAAGAACTGTCAAAACTTTTTAAAAAAAGTAAAAAAGAAATCTTCCTGGTCGGGGGGTGTGTTCGCGATATCCTTCAAAACAATACTAAAAGCATTCTTGATTTTGATATTGCTACCGAGGCGTCTCCCGATGAGACTTTGGAGCTGGTTAAAGGCTGGGCCGATAGCATCTGGTTGATTGGTCTTAAATTCGGGACAATTGCTCTCAACAAAGATGATTATAAGATTGAGATTACCACCTTAAGGACTGAAAAATACCGGGAGAAAAGCCGCCACCCGGAAGTTTCTTACCAAGCTGATATTGGCACAGATTTATCGAGACGCGACTTTACCATCAATGCCATGGCCATCAGCATTCCTGATGGAGAATTACTCGACCCTTTTGGAGGCTACAATGATCTCCGGGCTAAAGTCCTAAGGACACCGCTGAGCCCTAAGGAAAGCTTCCTGGATGATCCATTGAGGATGATGAGGGCAGCTAGATTTGCATCGAATCTCAATCTGGAGATTGACCCATCTCTAATAGAAGCCATGCGGGAATTCCATACTGAATTGGTCAATGTGTCAAAAGAGAGGGTAAGGGAAGAGCTGAATAAAATACTACTGGGCCCTAAGCCTTTTATGGGTTTGAAGATCCTAGTCGATACCAATCTGATGAAAGAAATTATTCCGGAACTTATTGATCTTCAAATTGCTCATGATCCCGATTATCATCACAAGGATGTTCTGGAGCATTCTTTAACTGTAGTCGAAAAAGTTCCTCCTAATCTGACCCAAAGGCTGGCAGCTTTATTGCACGATTTGGCCAAACCTAAGACTAAAGAAGTAACAGACGGCAGAACAACCTTTTACGGACATGATGTCCAGAGCTCGCATATGGCTAGAAAAATATTGATGAAGCTGAAGTATCCTAAAAAGCTGGTTGAAGATGTCACTAATCTGATTTATCTACATATGAGAGCCTATACTTACCGTTCAGGATGGAGCGATAAAGCAATCCGCCGTTACGTCAGGGATGCAAACGGCCTTCTGGAAGAATTGAATCAATTAATCCGGGCAGATTGCACAAGTAAAATGCCCCAAACTATCAAAGAAGCCCAAAAAGCCATGGATGAACTGGAAGAAAGGATTATTAAGCTTGAAGAAGAAGAAGAAAGCGCTAAAATCCGGCCGCCTATTGACGGTTATCAGGTTATGGAATATCTGGTTCTTGAACCTGGCCCCAAAGTCGGCCAAATCATGGAAATACTTCTTGAAGCCAGGCTTGCCGGAGAGATTGAGACAGAGGAAGAGGCCTTTAAGCTGGTCGATAAGTGGGCATCTGAGAATGATATCGAAAAAAGAAAGCCTTTAGATTGAAAGATGAAAGAACTAGAAAGTTTCCGTAGCAATTTTCCGGTAACCAATAATTTAATCTTTTTAAATCATGCTGCAACCTCGCCTTTGTCACTTCCGGCTGGTGAGAATATGAAATTAATCATTGACCGGATCTCAAAAAGAGGGCCCGGAGGTGAACCGTCGATATATAAAGCTGTTATTGAGACCCGGAATCTGATAGCTAAAAAAATAAACGTTAAGCCCAGTCAGATTGCTTTTATCGGTAATACCTCGCACGGCTTGTCCTTGGCGGCCGTGGGTTATAAATGGAAGCAAGGCGATAATATTATACTGAATGACCTTGAATTTCCGTCAAATATATATCCTTGGCTGAATCTGGAGAAAAAAGGTGTAGAAGTAAAGATTATAAATTCAAACAAGGGCAAGATAGACTGTAAAGAATTATTTAAATCAATAGATAAAAAGACGAAAATGATATCTTTAAGCTGGGTTGAATTCTCAACCGGCTACAGGAACAATCTGTATGAAATTGGTGAATTATGCCGGAAAAAAGATATCCTCTTTATTGTCGATGCCAGTCAAGGTTTTGGTGCACTTGAAGTTGATTTATCACAGACATATGTCGACCTTTTTGTCTCATGCGCTCATAAATGGTTAGTCGGGCCGCAGGGTTTGGGGGTTATCTATATCTCGGATAAAGGTATGGAATTGATTGAGCCTGAAGTTTTAGGCTGGCATAGTGTGGTCAAGGCTGAAGAATATTTGAATTACGATTTTACCTTAAAAACAGATGCCCGGCGCTTCGAAGAGGGCACATTAAACATATCTGGCATCTACGGATTAAAAGGCAGCTTAGAGCTGCTGCTTTCTGCCGGAGCTAAAAGAATAGAAAAAAGAATCTACGATTTAACAGAGGAATTAACTTTGTTGCTTAAAGAAAAAAAATATAATGTAATTTCTTCCAGAAAAGATGAAGAGTGGTCGGGGATTGTAAGTTTTCATAAAGAAGGGGTTGACATTGACATTGTTATCGGCCGGTTAAATGAGCAAGGCATCATAATTTCATCAAGGCAAGGTTATTTTAGGGTTTCGCCTCATTTTTATAATCAAAAGGAAGAGATTGAAAGATTGGTGGAATTATTACCTTGACCGTTTGAGTTAAATAAACAAAACATTAAGATTGCCTATTATCAAAGCATATGCAATAAATCTGAGATGAATATGTTATAATTAATGTAGCCTTTTACTAAGAAAAATGGGGGTTGGTTTTAGCATATATTTGTTAAAACTGTGACAACTGAATATAGATTAGGCTTCGGATAATAGATTAAGGTTCGGATTGTGGCTGTGGCGCATACAGGCAGGATTCTAGCCGGCGCTGGTTATGCTTGGTGATTGGGAGAAACTTCCTATAAGGTGATAAAGGTTCTACCCAAAGTGAGACCCAAATAAGGGTAAATTAACAGGCGAAGGTTATCCGAAGCCTTATTTTATGCCTCTTTTTAGATATAATAATCAGGGAATATGATTTAGGGGTGAGAGATATTGAAAGATAAATATGAAACCACCGTCTATTTTCAAAAACCCGGGCCTGAGAATACTGACGTGACATTACAAAAGGCACTGGAAAGAGCCAGGGAACTTAAGATTAAAGACATTATCGTCGCTACCACAAATGGCCAGACCGGCCTAAAGGCAGCTAAGCATTTCGGAGCCAAGAATTTAATTGTGGTTACCCATTCAACTGGTTTTTCTAAACCTGAGGAGAATGAGATTAGCCAAGAAAACCTGGAGGCAATTAAAAAACATGGAGCCAAGGTCTTGACCTCTATCCATGCCTTTGGGGGAATTGGCCGGGCAATAAGGAAAAAGTTTGGCACCTATGAGCTTGATGATATCATAGCCGGAGTCCTTCGTATCTTTGGTGAAGGCACAAAGGTATGTATTGAAATTGCTTTAATGGCTGCCGATGCCGGACTGGTTGGAGTTGAAGAAGAGATAATAGCCATTGCCGGAACTGGCCATGGAGCTGACACAGCCTTGATAATCAAACCGGCCAATGTTCAAAGGTTTTTTGAACTTAGAGTAAAAGAAGTTATCTGCAAACCACGTTTTTAAATTGATGTAAGTGAAAATACTTTCAAACTGGGAACTTCTTGTCGAGAAAATTAAAAACAAGCCGGGTAGAGTTTTAATTATCGGCAGTAGTGATAGCGGTAAGACTTTTCTGGCAAATTATTTAATTAAAAAACTTAGCTCTGACCGATATAAAGTCGCCTTAATCGACAGCGATATCGGACAATCGTTCGTCGGTCCACCTACAACAATAGGACTGTCAGAGTTTAAAAGGCATAAAAACGGCCATTTAATCCAGAAGGAAAGAGCTTTATTTTTTGTGGGTGATACATCCCCGGCCAAACAAAAACTGGCTGTTTTGGCCGGCCTGGCCAAACTGGCTGATTTAGCTTCAGAGAATGATTACAAGTTTGAAATCTATGACACCTGCGGATTGGTTCAAGGGGCAATCGGCCTTGAATTGAAATTTAGAAAGATTGAATTAATTGAACCTGATTATTTACTAATTCTGGAACGGGAATCGGAGCTGGACAGGCATTTTCTCAGTGTTAGGCAGAACAGAAAAATAAAGGCCTTCAAACTGAAGATTTCTGAGAAAGTAAAAGCCCGTAATTACCAAAGAAGAAAAGAATACCGTGTTAAAAAATTCAGGGAATACTTTAAAAGTTTGCATACACATAATATCAATATAAATGACTTTGGCCTTTATGATTGTTCTCATCCAAAGGATCTTGATTTAGATCCTAAAAAGGGAACCCTGCTAGGCCTAAATGATTATAATGACATAACCAAGTCTTTAGGAATTGTTGAAAAATTTGACCGAAAGAATGGCAGGTTAACTTTTTCTTCACCCTTAAAATCTCTGTCTAAAGTCGTATTGCTTATTTTCTCGGATTATCAGGCTGAACTTGACTTGAGCCAAGATAAGTAAATTTAGGCAGGGCGGATGTGTGGAATATTTAAGAAAAAATATAATAATTCAAATTTTTCCTTCATTTATAAAAATCGCCATGATTAACATTTTGAGCAAAAAACCTTAAAATACAGTGAAAATTTGATATCTGGGGTATTTAATCAATTTTCAGTAAGGATGTTTGGAATATTAACAATAAATATAATATTTGTTATAGTGTAAAAACTCTTAAAAATTTCTTTCGGGGGGAAGAGTGAACTTAACTTTAGAACAGCAGAGCCTTTTAGATGAAGCAAGGGAACATATTCTAAGTATCGGTATTGATGATGCCAGCCTGGTCGTCAGTAAAATTAATGCTTCAGTCGGCCTGGGTAAGATTCTGTATTATTTGAAAAAATCTGGAATTTCTTCCGGTAAGACTTTTTGCCTTTTTACTCCAGATGGAGGCATTACCAGAAATAAGGGCCGCTGGATGTCTGGTTTTTCATATGGCTGTTTGATTAGGTGGCCGGCACCTGAAGATTGCGGAGAGCAATTCATTTTTCCCGAAATAAAACCCAATGCTTGCGGTATGCTTGTTGCCAGAATTGAGAAAATGATTTCCAAGGAAGCATTGTATGAGCGGCTGAATATACTTAATCAGAATGGCTTTGAGATTAATAACAGAAAGATTATTTTAAATTTAGGTATCAGCAACCATTTTATTGAAGTCTGCCGGGTAAAAAAGTCAAATATTAATAGAATTGATAAAGATTCATATATTATTCTTATTCACACTTCACCTTCAGAGCTGAAATCGGAACTTTATGATTTTGAGGCTCTAAAGGAAAAGGGTGCCAAATTTGTAGAAACACCACTGGGCAGCCTATTGGTGATTAAAGGAAAGCAAGCTGAAGAATACTATCAGACTTTTCTTGAAATTGATGAATTCGGGCGGAAAAAGAGAGAAATGATTGCCAGGAAGATTTGTGGAGATATTGAACTTATTTCTAACTTTACCCACCAAGGCCTGTTTGCCAGAAATGAAGCCCGTCTTGGATTGTATAAAATGAGCCTTGATCAGGAAAATCTCTACCCAATGACTTTTCGTTGGGACATAAAGAATTTTTTAATAAAACCGGTCCAGAATATCAGCAATAAAAATATTAAAAAACTCGGGTTGCTTAAACAGATTCGAAATCTTGAAATTGAAAATATTATTGAGAATATTAACGTTTTACCGCACGGAGGAGGATATTCGATTCCTTTTCCCAATAAAAAGTGGAGCCTTCTCCATTCAAACAGGAGGCATTTTTTCCGCTTGAATAACGGAAAAATCGATTATTCTTTCTGCCTGCCATCGGAAGTTCCCTATGATTACAGGGGAGACGAGATTTTAAATCGCTCTCTCCAGTTTTCTCTGGGCCAAGTAGCTGTCGAACTCGAGCAGCTCTATACATTTCGTTATTAGGGTTTTTTAAGTGATTCCATTTGATATCGACGATGTAGAAAATAAGATAGAGAAGCTTGAGCAGTCAGGCAGAGCGCAAGTCACTTTAAAACCTATCCGTGACCGTCAGGAAAATAAGGTAGTTCAAGAAATCAGGGATAATTCTATTAAAACTCTTGATGATATCGAGGCAAATATCGTCAGCGGGCCCCTGTTTTTTGCCGGTTCGGTTGACTTTATGGTCAGTCAGGACGAAGAAGGAGCTAAATATTATATCCTGGAAACAAACGGCGGCTCCAGCCGAGGCTTTTCAACTATGTTAATTCATGAATGGGAAATCGCCATCGATGGTTATCGGGAAGGTTTAAAATTTTGTCAATCGGATAAACCATTAGTTTTAATCGGCCATCCCCCAAATGACCTCTTATATTATGAAAAGTATTTTTTAGCCCTTAGTTTTCTTGAGCAATTTTTTAAAGCCGGATTAATCGATGAAAAGAAGATACTGTCGATTGAAGAAGCCCCTATTTTAAAGGATAAAAGACAAGCCGGTGTGGTTATGGGTGAGTATAGCCTGCTCATAGACAAGTTATACTTAAAAGACGGTATAATCTATTTGGACAATCTACCCGTTGACTATCTTATAGGTGACGGAGCTGCCCGCCGGCACCCGGCAATAAGTGAATACGTGGCCAGGGAAATTCCAGATACAGTTATTGCCAATGCCAACTATCACATAACAGATGATAAAGCTTTGACCTATGAAGCAGTTCAAAGATATATAGATAAGCTTTCAGGTTTTGGCATCGAACCTATTAAATGCTGGAGAGCTAAAGACCGGGATCAACTTTTTGATTTCAGCCGTCGGGCCTTAGATGAGCTTCCTGAAATCATCATAAAACCTTACGGCGGAAGCGGGGGAGCCGGAATCGATGTCATAGCGGATAAAAAAGAGATAGATTCCAAGATTAAAAGAAGTGTTGACCATTACTCCAAGAAGTTTGGCTATGAAAGAAATCCTTATCCTTATACTGTTTGCCAGAGAGTAAAGGCGACTCCCATAGACTGGAGAGAGGGGAAACATCTGTTTGACATAAGGATATATGTTGCCCGCAATAATGACAGGATAGTTCCGATAGGGGCTTTATCAAGAGTATCTCTGGAGCCTTATACCGGAGTGCTAAACAGAAAAAGTTTTGTGGTTAACCTATCAGGGTATAAAGGTGTTGATACCAGCAGAGGCTTGGGTATTTCTAAATCCACCCTGGATATTCTAAATCTTTCAACGGAAGATTTCGTTAATATGTTTACCGCGGCCTCGATCTTGATGGCAGAGATTTCAAATAACTATCAAAGTTTCCGTCACTATTTCTAGGGGTGAAATGGTTTGAAGGTTGTAGAAATTGAAAAGTTTCAAGAAGAAATAAAATCAATTTCAGAAGAAGTTTTCCGGCTCAAGTTTTTTAACTTTAAGGATGGCAATGTTTTAACTATGCCGGCTGCTGTAATCGGTAATGGGCAAGGGCCGGTTATAGTCATTATTTCTGCCAGCCACGGCAATGAATTGAACGGTGTCTATGTCAACCATCTTGTTTATAAGTCTTTAAAAAGTGAAAAAATTAAGGGAAAAATAATACTTTTGCCGATTGCAAACCCGACAGCTTTTATCCAGAGGAATAGAGTTTCTTATATTGATAATATTGACATGAACAGGACCTTTGCTTTTGTCAAAAAAAGAAAACCGACAGAGCATCTAGCTAGCTTGCTTTTTGAGCATATTTTAAGCAAGGCAGATACGGTTTTTGATCTACATTCAGGAGGTCCGGGCGAGTACTTGCCGGTGGTCGAAGCTGTCAGCCAAAAAGCGGTTGAAGAAGCCAAACATCTTAATCTGGGAACCTACATATTGCTTAAAAAGGAAGGCGGTTCTCTGGTTTCTAACTGTGAAGATAATGATATTACAGCTTTTTCAGTCGAAATGGGCTCAGGGCTGAGAATTAACTGGTCGTACTGCTTGGATTTTCTGGAAGGCTTTCAAAATTACCTTGTCTATAAAGAGATGAAAGACGGAGAATTAAACACCAGCCAAAATCAGGATAAACTGAAAGGCAAGATAATGATTCCCGCGGAAAGAGACGGATTCTTTAAATCTGAGGTGCATTTGGGCCAAACGATTGGAGAAGGTGATATCATTGGCCAAATTGAACTTCTCTTCCAGGATGAAATTATCAATATCGCCTCTCCCAATGGCGGCAAAGTTATATATTTAAGGATTGAAGAGATTGTCGGCGAAGGAGAAAGCCTGGCTCACGTTGCTTTTTAAACTTTTTTGTCCCGAGCAAGCTCTGGCCTGATTCAGTCAACAGGTGATGATCAGCAGTTATGATGGCCGGAAACAAATATTTCGGGTTCTCTCGCTTAAAGGCTAATTGAGGTCTTTCATAATTTGAGCATTGGAGCATTATGGATAACAGTATCTATCTTGACATAGAAACATCATGGAAAGGATATATAACCATAATCGGCTTTTACCATCAGGAGATAGGGCTATGCCAGATGATCTGGCCTGATATTACGGCCGAAAATCTGGAAGCCAACCTGCCCCCGGCTGACTTTCTCTTTACTTACCATGGCCATTGTTTTGACCTGCCGGTCATAAGCAAGCACCTCAAATTAAGTTTAAGAAATTACTATAATTCGATCGATTTAAGAATAGTCTGTAACCGTTATAACCTTTACGGGGGGCTTAAGGCAGTTGAAAAAAAATTGGGGATCAAGCGTCAGCTGCCTGACTTAACCGGAATTGATGCCATGAATCTCTGGGAGAGTTATCTCAATTCGGGCAGCCGGGAGGCTATTGACAATCTTCTTACCTACAACCAAGAAGATGTTATCAACCTGATAAAACTTCGGCAGAAGCTTGAAGATCTTGGCTTCAGTTATTGATTAGAAAAGATAATAAATATCCGGCCAATATCAATCAAACTTATTAATGACCAAGCCGGTCAGAAGTTTCGGAAAAAAATAAGTTGATTTTTGGGGCATTTTTTCAAAATTTTCAGCAATTGCCTGGATCTGTTGAACTCTGGTCGGATTGAGAAAAATGGCCACTTGAAAGTCTTCTTTTTCAACCAGATCAATAGCCTTGTCATCATAGATAGTAAATTCAATTGAGTCTTCAGCTTCCAGGTCGTGTACTTTTTGGCCGAGAAGCTCATCGATTATGAGCTTATGGAGGATGCTGACATCAAGGCTTTTCCATTCGATTGAGTATTTATTTCTAATCAACTTATCAAGGGGAGTCGACTTTTTCATTTTAGCTAACAGGAAACCCTTATTTTTTCGGTAAAAAAGAAATGAATTAGTAGTCAGTCCGCTTAAATGAAGTTCACCAAAGGCTTTTTCTTTCTTTTCTGAAAAGGAACGGCCAACACTTGAGAAATCTTCAACCTCAAAATATTCTTCAAGCACTTTTTCCAGATTATCAATGTCCTTTTGATTTATTTTTTTGAGCAGCCTATGGGTCGGCAGAATGGTCAGGTCTTCGTTTAGTAAATCAACCAGCATCATCATCACATAATTATAAGAAGCCTCTGGTTGATAATCATCATCTTGCATTTTTTCTCTTTTATATTTCAAGGCGGTCTCATAGCGATGATGGCCATCAGCAATAAAGAGTACTTTATCTTTCAAGGCTTCGGTTATGGTCTGAAGATATTCTTGGTTTTCCAGGCACCAAACGGAATTTATTACGCCATCATATTCAAATTGAAAATAGGGTTCTTCCGTAACCTTTTTTTCAAGAACTTTTTCTACGGTTTGTGATTTATCTGCGTAAAGGGCATATATTTGGCTTAAGTTAGCCTGTGTTGCTTTAAGCAGCCTGTAGCGGTCCTCTATTGGTTTCGACAGCGTCCTCTCATGAGGAAGTATCTTTCTGGAGTCGAATTCTTTCAGCTTAACCTGGGTAATTATTCCCCTGGTTATATTTTGGCAATTTCCGATAACATATTGTTGCTGGTAGATATAGATGCAAGGTTTTTCTGAATAGACCAGTATATCTTGTTCTATCCAATTTTTAAAATTTTTGGCTGCCCTGCTATAACGGTTATTATCTTCATTGTCATCAGGAAATACCTTTCCGAGATCAATGCTGATTATGTTATAAGGGCTCTTCCGGTAATACTCTTCCTGCTTTTTAGGCCCGATAATATCATAAGGAGGAGTCAAGACATCAGCGATATTATTTATCTTTTCTTTATTAAACATTAATCCCCGAAAAGGCCTGATTTCTGGCATTATTTTGTATCCTATCTAATGGAAAATTTTTGGTTTATAATAGTGAAAATGTTACAAAGCACATATAATAAATAAAACAAGTTTAATTTCTACCATAGAATAACTTAAAATACAATATAATAAAATAAGGAAAATGAAAGAAATCAAGATTTGGATTAGAGCAACAAGAGCGCCTTTTTTTCAGGCAACTATTATTCCAGTGCTGGTAGGAGGGGTCATAGCCTGGTATGAGACCAGCCAGTTTAGTTGGCTGCTCTTCTTAATTACTTTAAGCGGTTCTTTAGCTATTCACTCGGGCACAAATCTGGCCAATGACTATTTTGACCACTTAAGTAAAAATGATGAGATAAATCTCAACGTAACCCCGTTTTCAGGTGGAAGCAGGATAATCCAGGAGAAAGTACTGAAGCCAGAGTCTATCTTAAACGGCTCTTTGATATCTTTTTTTATCGCCTTGGTCATTGGTTTGTATCTAACCTATCTCAGGGGATGGCCGGTTATTATCTTCGGTTTAATCGGTATTATTCTTGGTTATTTCTATACGGCCTCACCTTTAAAGCTGGGTTATCGAGGTTATGGTGAATTCGCGGTCGGTATTTTGCTTGGGCCAATGATTGTTTTAGGAGTCTGTTATGTGATGACCGGCATGATACTTCAACTGGCCGTCTATGCTTCCTTGCCGGTTGGCCTGCTGGTTGCGGGAATACTCTATATCAATGAATTTCCTGACTATGAAGCTGACAAAGCGGTGGGCAAGAACCATCTTATAGTTAGGCTTGGCCTGGCCAGGGCGGCTATCGGATATCTATTCTTAATAATACTTATATATCTTTCAATCTTGGTGCCTGTTTTGCTTAAAATTACTCCCTGGCTTACCCTGATTGCTTTTTTAACATTTCCTATTGCCTTAAATAATGTCAAAATAGCACTGCAATATTATGATCATCCCAGAAAGATTATTCCGGCCCAGGCTGGAACCATCAAGCTTCATTTGCTAATCGGATTATTGATTTCTATAAGTTTTGTCACTCACAAGCTTATCTTTTAAAATATCAATTATTATTCCACTTTAATTTCAAAGGACTGAAGAGATTGTTGAAGAGGATTTTATCTTTAATAACCGGGTTTATGCTCGGCTTTTATCTTGTCAAAAGAATCTCAAAGATTGACCAGACAACCATTCGTTTTCGCCGGGAATATAACCAGAGCCTCTATCTTTTTTTGCATGGGTATATTTATGGCCGCTACCAAAGTATCTATCTTCGATTAATCGATTTAATCGGAGATTTATTATTGAAATTTGGTATTAAAAAGAGCCCGGCTCACAATCGCTTAAGGGATACTCATCATTGCAAGGTTGTCTCGCTTGAGGAAGCTAAGAAAATAATAGTTTTGGATGAACCGATTGTTATTAAAAATCCCGAGACGGTAGTTCCTTTTAAAAAAGCCAGGGATATTATCCTGGAAAATCCAAGGGATATTGCTGTTTTAAACTGTGCCTGCCGGAAATTGAATAAAGATGGCTGTAAACCGGATGAAGTCTGCCTCTATCTCGGCAAGACTTTGGTTGACTTCGTTATAAAGCATGACACCTGGAGCGCCAGAAGGATTGACATAGATGAAGCTCTCGAGATTTTAGAGCAGGGGAGAAAAAACGGAAACATTCAAACTATCTGGTTCAAGGATGCTTTTGGAGATCGCCTTTATTCCATTTGCTCTTGCTGTTCCTGTTGCTGCCTGGGCTTAAAAGCTTATCGCCAACATGGCATACCTTTGATATCCTCATCAGGTTATCTATCAGAAGTCGACCATGTTATCTGTAATAATTGCGGTAATTGTTTGCAGGTCTGCCATTTTGAGGCAATCAAGGAAATCAAGGGCCAAATAATTGTCAACCCGGAACTTTGTCTGGGCTGCGGGCTTTGCCAGGATATCTGCCCCCTGGAGGCAATTAGTTTAAAAACCGACTCTTCTAAACCTCAACCGGTGAGCAGGCTGCTTTAAACTCTTTTCTGTTTGATATTTTCCCTATACAATTGATTAAAGAGTCTTGAAGGTACTCCCGATATATAACAAATACATCTTATAAATTGCGAAGGAATAACTATGGATTGCCAGAAGTGTAAATATTTTATTCAAAATATTGATATGTGTATTCTCGGGCGGCGAGCTGAATATTGTTCTGGCCTTCCGGCTCGCAGAGGTGACGACGAATTAATCGACAGAGTGGCCAAGATAATAGAAGACCTTGACCAGAGTTTATTAAAAAAGTTTAGCTCGGAAACTAACGAGGAAGATTAATTAATCCAGAATGGTAACAATAACCCACTTTTTTCCGAAGGCATTTGCTTCAGCGTGAGTATTAAAACATAAGTCAATTCTATTGCCTTTGATGGCCCCACCAGTATCGGCGGCAATAGCCTTTCCATAACCAGAGATACTGAGCTTAGTTCCAAGTGGTATGACAGCTGGATCGACTGCGGCAATTCCATATCCTGCTTTAAGGCCGGAAGCAGTCCGCCCGTTACCATTGCCGCAATCAGGGCAGTAACCTGTGGCTAGCATTCTCAAGGAACCCGTGGGAACGCCGCTGATTCCCCCCCGGCTAGGTGTTTGGAGACGGGCCATCCTGTTTTGGACAGCAGCTGCTTGAGCTTCTAAATTGTCTATAATTTCCTGGCTTTTACTTTTATCCTGCCGGAGCTTGGCCAGAAAATTATTTTTTTCACCCTTTTTGGCCAGAAAATTGTCTTTTGAATCCTGATAATAATCTTTGGTTGATTGCAGCTCATCTTGCTTGTTTTTTAGCTCTTTCTGGATTTGTTCCAGCTCTAATTTCTTCTTTTCGTTCTGGATTAGAATCTTTTTATCCAGTTTTGCAATTTTATTCAGATATGAAATCCTGTTAACCAGATCGTTTAGGTTTTTTGCTGAAAAAATAACTTCAAAAACATTAGTTTGGCCATATTTATAGATGTTTTTTAATCTATGCTCCAAGACAGTTTGACTTTCAATGAAGGATTTATTTGCTTTTTCAGCTTTATGCTTCAAAGGGATAAGTTCATTATTTAAGTTATCTATTCTTTCGTTTAATAGTTTAATCTCCTTATCTTTTAATTTAATGCTGCTTTCTATAGTTACCAGGTCTGTCAGTATATTTTCCTCTTCGTCGCTCAGGCTCTTTAACTTTGATTTCTCTGATTTTAATTTATCCTGGGTAGTATCGGGGAAGGCTGATTTAATCTGGGCCAGCATAAAAAACGAACACACAAAAAAAGAAAAGATTATTATGGTTAAAAATCTTTTCATTTGCATGTTATTTAATTTTCGAACCCTTAGGCTAGGGGTTACATTTCTCATAATCGGTTGTAAATTCTATCATAATGGACTTAATTTGCAAATGATACCCCCTTAGGTATAATGTGATTGAATCAGAACTTAACAACAAAATTTGTCAGCCTTGGCAAAATGGTAATTATTTCCAGACAAAGATTTCAGGCTTCGGTTATAGGCCCTTTAAATTATTTGATGAAGATTTTTTACTTTTTAGAAACATTTTGATTGATTTTGATAATAACTTAAGCCCGAATCTTGACAAATTTTGCGCCTGATACCTGCTAATTGGCACTTGCAAATTTGTCAAAAAGCTGATGATAATGTAAATTAGATTAGTTGATTTCAAAATGAAAGTACTATTCATATATCCTGACTTTGCAGCTGATGCCAAAGTCGGAGACAAAAAGAAAGGTTTTTATTCTGAAGGCCTGGCTGCTCTTTCTGCCTATCTAAAAGAACACGGCCATCAGGCTACCCTCTATCATTTAACTGCGCCTGTTAACCAAGAGGAGTTTCAGGAAAGGCTTAACCAAGAGGACCCTGGCCTGGTTGCATTTTCTGTCAGGACCAGCAATTTTCCCTTTGTCCAAAATTATGCCGGCTGGGTCAAGAAAGCGGGAGGCTACCTAACCGTCGCCGGCAGCTACCATGCTACTATTGCTCCGGAAGAAACAATAAGTACGCCCGGCATTGATATTGTTAATCTGGGTGAAGGCGAACTTTCCTTACTGGAACTAGTAAAAACGCTTGATAAAGGTGGCGATTATACAAAGATAGAAAATTTTTGGGTTAAACAAGGCGATAATATTATTAAAAATCCGGTCCGCCCTTTGGTTGAAGACCTTGATTCGCTGCCCTTGCCGGATTTTGAATTGTTTGACTATCCGGAACTCGAATCCTCAGCTATAAAAACTGCCAGTTTAATGCTTTCAAGGGGTTGCCCGTATAACTGCACATACTGCTGCAACCACCAGATTCGTGAAGTCTATCCGAACAAGAGAAGCTACACCAGGTTCAGGAGCCCGGATAGATCAATCGAATACATCAAAAAAATAATTGATAACTATGATTTCATTGAATACATAAGCTTTATGGACAATATCCTGCCCATGAAAAAAGACTGGTTTGTCGAGTTTACCGAGCTTTACAAAAAAGAGATAAATCTACCTTTTGCCTGTAACTTCAGAGTCAACCTGGTCACCGAAGATGTGGTTAAAATATTGAAAGATGCCGGGTGCTATCGGCTACATTTTGGAGTAGAGAGCGGTAATGACTATATCCGAAATGATATTCTAAACAGAAAAATATCCAGGGAACAAGTGATCAATGCCTTTAAGGCTTGCCGAGATGCAGAAATCAGCACTTTAGCTTATAATATGGTTGGTTTACCTTTTGAAGATAGAGCCAAAGCGTTAGATACGATTAAATTAAATGCCGAGATTCAAACCGACCGTGCTCTGGCCGCGATTTTTTATCCTTATCCTAATACCAAAGCTTATGAAATGTCAGTTGAAGCAGGCTTTATTGAAAAAATATTTGATTACTCCAAAGATGTCCCTTTACATCAGGATAATTTTACGGAAGATGAGGTCAAGTTTGTCTCAACCTTCTTTAGGCCTTTTATGAGGCTGTACCGTTTCATCTGGAAGTTGCCGGGCAGTATTAGAAAGGCAACTGAAAAAATCGCCGATAAGTTTTTTCTTTGGAGAAGGTTGCCTTACAGGTTATTAACTAAAGAAGCGGTCATAATCAGACGATTAATAAACTGGATAAAAGTAAAGATTAAAGGGTTTTCGCCAAAGTTATATTTATTCCTCAGGGATAAATTGCTTAGAAGAAGTTTAAGGAAATCTTGAATTATGAATTTTGCCAGAAATAGAATCAAAATAATAATAATAATAATATCGATTATGTTGGCCTTTTCCTGGTCAATGCCTGTCTATAGCCAATCGCCAGCCCAAAACCTGGGCGGGATACAGGAAAGCTTAGAGAAGAAAGAGAAGGAAAAGGAAGAAGTAAATAAACAAATAAAACAATCTGAAAAAGAATTGGAACAACTGGTTCAGGATTATGAGGATGCCTGGGCGGAATTGAGTGATACGGAAATTGCCCTCCAGGAGATAAAGTTTAAGCTGGAAGATGCTGAAAACGAGCTGAGAAAAGCCCAGTCTGCCCTTGAATCAAGATTAAGCGGTATTTACAAGAATGGTAAAGTCAATTTTTTAGCGGTTCTGCTTAACTCGAAATCATTTGAGGATTTTCTAAGCAGGTTAACCTTATTGACCAAGATAGGGCAGAGGGATGCCGAGATTCTGGAGCAGGTCTCTTATTTGAAAGAAGTCATCGAGAGGCAGCAAGCTGATCTTTCAGTCAAGAAAGATGAGCAGAACAGGCTGGTCCGCGAGCTTGATTCAAAGAAGAATCAAGTTGAAGCCAAGATGAAACAACTTCAGGAACTGCAGAAAAAGATTGAAGAAGAGATTGAAGAAATAAAAAGAATGGCCACGGTAAGCGTTGGTGATTTCTATACTGAAAATTTTGTCTTCCCGGTCGGGCAACCCCACAGTTACGTCAATACCTGGCATGCTCCCAGGTCCGGCGGGCGCCTCCATAAAGGCACGGATATATTCGCCCCCATGAATACGCCGATTTACGCTTGCGTGGACGGGACTATTTTTAGGTTTGAACCGGTGGATGATGATCTAGGCGGCATTAGCCTCTGGATTAAAGGTGATGACGGCCACGAATATTACTATACCCATATGATTGGATTCCCTCCCGGCATTAAAGACGGGGTAAAAGTAAAAGCCGGCCAGTTAATTGCCTATAACGGTAATACCGGAAATGCCCGGACTACTCCGCCTCATCTCCATTTTGAGATTCATCCCTTTGGCGGGCCGGCTATAAGCTCTTATGAGATTCTAGCCGCGGTTGAAGGTAAGAAATAAGCAAATCTCGAAAAGGGTTCCATTGCCTTAGAATTTATCAAACTACCTGGATTGGCCAATTATCAATTATTTGAATTGAATGACTGCTGTTTCGATTTTTTAATGAAATATCAAGATTATTTTTATTTATATATACGATGCCAAAATGATGTTAGAATAATATTTGAAAAGTAGGTTAGATGGCCGCTGTTCTCTTTAAGAGGGCAGAGGAAAGTCCGGACTCCGCAGGGCAGGGTGCTGGATAACGTCCAGCCGGGGTGACCCGCGGGAAAGTGCCACAGAAAAGAAAACTCCAGTTCTTAGAGCTGGAAAAGCTGAAAAGGTGCGGTAAAAGCGCACCAGCGGTTAGGCAACTAACCGGCTTGGAAAACCCCACCCGGAGCAAGGCCAAGTAGGGAGGACGAGGTAGCCCGCTGACTCCCAGGTAGGCTGCTTGAGCCAGGTAGCAATACCTGTCCCAGATAGATGGTCATCCTTTGACAGAATCCGGCTTACAGGCCTACTTTTCATTAATACCGCAGTTCAGAGGGGGTGCGGTTTTGTTTACCTGCTTACCGGTAAATGGGGTCAGACCTCAAAATAGCCTTTAAGCAGGTTTTTTATTTTCTTATTTCTAAATTGGTGGACGGTGGACTGTTCACCTTGGAGGGAACTTTTTGCTAATGATCAGGATTTTACGAGCACTATTCAAATGTCATAAGTCTTATGTCTTAAGACTTAAGACTGGATAATCACCCTCCCATAATACCCTCCCCTCAAGGGAGGGATAAGCGTTACGCAAAATGGACAGTCAAAGTCACTGACATTACCATTGAATCATCATTTTCTCGTCAAATCGGTGAATAATTAATTTACACTTCCACCATCACTTATATTTTATTAAATCCGTTTTACACATCTATTGGAGTTGATTCTGACCAATTGTCATATCTACCTTTAGCTGTTGACTTTTGTAATTTTTTCTTAGCATTTTCAGATGCAATTATTAGATCCTCTTCAGGTTTTTCGGAAATCTTTCCATGTCCTGGGAATATGTAATTGATCTTTAATGTGTTCAAGCGTTCAATAGAGTTTACATAGTCACCAGCGCTACCTGATGGAGCAATAAGCGACAATGTTCCATTGGAAAAAACTGTATCACCTGAAAAGAGAAATCTTTTAAAGGGTTCGTAAATACTAATACAACCTGATGTATGTCCTGGAGTTTCAATAATTTTTAGATGAACATCACTAAAATCAAATAAGGTCCTATTCTCCAACCAGAGGTTTGGTTTTGTACGATAATGGTCTGCTTCATACTTTCCATACATGGTAACATACTCATCCTGTTGTTCTATTTTTGTGGCAGCATAGCGTCCTGCAGCAATTATGCTAGTTTCAAAGAAATATTTGTTAGCTCCGATGTGATCGAAATGTTCATGAGTATTAATTATTAAATCAATATCAGATATCTCCAGTCCAAGCTTGGCTAAACTCTCTTTTAAATTATCGAATTTTATATCTATACCTGTGTCTATAAGGACGTTTTTAATATCTGTCTTAACTAAATAGACATGGCATGTCGGTCTTTTTCCCATAATTTGAAATACATTTTCATGTACCTCTTTTATAGCTACTAACATTTTCCATCAATCTCCTTCGAATATGTATTTATCGTACAAAGCCATTGATTATATACTTTTAAATATTTTTTTCAACTTTTTTATTTGAAAAAGTCAAATAGGGATTAAATTTTTCTTATTGCTAAATTCGTGGACAGAGGACAATGGACAGCGGATGGTGGACAGAGGACAGAGGACAGTGGACGGAAACTTTCTGCGAAAGTTGTTATCAGGTAACAGGTTTCAGCTATCCATTAGGTTTTTAGCATACACAATCACTGACACATAAACTTTTGTAAGAGATAAGATTTTAAACACAAAGTTAGAAAGGTGTAATGATGTCTGACCACATTTTTATGCCATTTTTACAGTGTTAGATAGTGTATAATATTGACCAACTCTGTTTTTTATAGAACAAATAGAAAAGTAATGTTAAGTGAAAAGGCAGAATAGAGCGGGGAGGAATATCAATGAATAGTCAGAAAACAAAGCATGTGGAAATATCTGAATCCAACATTAAGTGGATTTATAGAATTGGTGGAACAGCTGCTTTGCTTACAGTATTAGTGGTAATTGTTGAAATTCTCGTCACTTTCCTGCCAGGAGGAAGCGAACCTGTTGAAACCGTAATCGACTGGTTCAATCTACTTCAAAATGATTGGTTCATGGGGCTTAGAAATCTGGGACTTCTGAACATTATAATGATTACTTTAGGAATTCCTATGTACTTTGCCCTCTATATAGCCCACCGTAGAGTGAACAAAGCATTCGCAGCTCTTGCAATGATCATTTCCTTCATTGCAGTAGCGGCCTTCTTTGCTACGAATCGAGCTTTCTCCATGCTTGAACTTAGTGGTCTTTATGCTCAGGCTACAACAGATGCTCAGCGGTCAATAATTGAAGCGGCTGGGCAGGCAATGCTCTCAGTGGGCAGAAGCCATTCTCCTGGTACTTTCCTAGGCTTTTTCCTGGGGGGGCTTGCTGGAATCTTAATGTCTTGGGTTATGCTTCGTGGCAAGATCTTCAGTAAAGTAACTGCTCTTGCCGGAATCATTGGCTTTACACTATTGCTATTCTATGATGTGTGCGCGTCTTTTATACCGGCACTCAGTGGAGTAGCTATGATATGGGCTGCGGGAGGCGGCCTCTTAAACATAGCATGGTTGTTTCTGCTGGGGCGAAGGTTTTTACAGCTTGCAAGCAATGAAGGAAGTCAGACCTAAAGATAACCTTTCAATAAGAAAGCAAGAAAAAGGGTCAGGTCTTTTATTGTAAGGTTATAAATATTTAGGTATAAGAGTGAATTGATGTCTGGCCCTTTTTATACGCCTTTTATACCTTTTATTGTCACTGATGCGTTCTTTACACCACTTTCAGAATCAACTATCTTGATTATAAAACAACATTAATAATTAAAAGGAACCCTAAATGAAAATGTCAAAGCCAAAAGATGTTGATTCTTATATTGCCAATTCAGATAAAGAAGCCCGCCCAAAACTCGAAGAACTCCGGAAAATAATAAAATCGACTATCCCGGAAGCAGAAGAGACAATATGGTACGGCGTGCCGTTCTACAAATATCACGGTGAACTTGCTGGTTTTGCCGCATACAAGAACCATGTTAGCTTTGGCTTTGGAGCGGACGTGCTTCAAAGTAAAGACCGCAAAATTCTTGAAGAAGAAGGCTACATAACCGGAAAAGGAACTATGCAAATCAAGTACGACCAAAAAGTGCCGGCCACAGCGATAAAGCAAATTCTAAAAGCAAAAGCAAAAATGAATGAAGCCAAAAGAGCGATAAAATAAATTTACAACCAAGATTATTAATGAAATGGATTAGGTGACTAAATTTGTGGACGGTGGACGGTGGACGGTGGACAGTGGACGGTGGTCATAGGACATAGGACAGAGGACAGTGGACGGAGACTTTCTGCGAAAGTTAGTATCGGGTGTCAGGTATCAGCTGTCCATTAGGTTTTAAAATATACAGTCACTGACACTTTCAAAAATTTTTACTCCCGCCTTCTATTGATGCGATTGATACATTGTTGACATTTATTCTTATAGTGGGAGAATTAATTTCAGTTCTATTTATTTTCAAACATAGACATCGGCATTAATTGTGGACCTAGATATTTCGAGCGCGCGCGCGGTAGCAAATCTATTTCATCGCTCTTTTGGCTTCATTCATTTTTGCTTTTGCTCTTAGAATTCGCTTTATCGCTGTGGTCGGCACTTCTTGGTCGAACTTGATTTGTATGGTTCCTTTTCCGGTTTTGTAACCTTTTTCTTCAAGCAATTTGCGGTCTTTAC
>CAYFWW010000002.1:0-1548 GCA_964346985.1 uncultured Actinomycetota bacterium | reverse complement strand
ACTATTGCCTTGTGTGTGTTCATCAAGCTCAAATCATTCTCATACTGAAGATCCTCATAACTTTCGCTGTTGGCTGCATCATATACCCGGCAATTGAATGAGCGAACAGGAAAAATCAGGCATTCCCCATCCTTAAGCATCGGGCATTTTACATCCTGTGAATAAAAGCCAATAGCGTGATGCCTCAATAAATTATTTATAATCTCTTGATGATAGTCTTTCTGATTCTCTCTTAAAAAATGAATAGCATTTAAGAATTCAGCCAGGTAAAAAGGTGCGCTATAACCACAACACTCTGTATATGTTTTCTGGTCTATCTCAGGAAAATTGCTGTAAACCTTCTCAAGCATCGCGCCAACATTTCGGCTGACATAGTAGCCGTTTAAGCCTACTAAATCATAGACGGGAACATAAGCATCTTCTGCAGGTTTATCAGAAAATTTAGGAAATTCAAATAAAGATTTTCCCTTCTCGGTATCTTCACCTTCTTCTGAATTACTATCTCCAAATAAGTTCTGGAAATCTTTTTCATCCATACTTGTATCACTCCATAATTTGACCAATATTTAAAATTGGTTTTATATTATATAACACATTTTATATAATAAAAGTAATTATTAAACTTAGGATGTTATGACCAAGTCTATTTTACCTAAAGAACAAGTAGAAATACCTGAGTTGCAACCCTGGCAGCTCAAAAGCATCTTTTTTCTGGTCATGGATTATCAGGGTTGTGGCTGGTATCGCAGCCATGTGCCGGGTGTCTCCCTGAAAAAACGGGGCCACGATGTAGTGCTTGACCATTTCATCCATTCAAATGATATTCAAATCTATGACATCATCAATTTTCACAAATCTAACGATAAAGCTGGCTTTGACTTAATCAGCTATGCCAATTCTATTGGAAAGTTCACCGTTTATGATCTTGATGATAATATCTGGTTTCTTGACCGTAATAATCCCGGATTTCAGCACTGGAACCAGAAACACATCCAGAAAGGAGCCGAGATGTGCATAAAGGCCTGCCAGGCTGTGACAACCACAACCAAAGACCTGGCCAATTATATCCGCAAGTTCAATAAGAATGTTCACATTATTCCGAATATGCTGCCTCAAGAGCATTGGAAGGGCATCAAGCATGTCTGGCGGGATGATGGCAAAGTCATTATTGGCTGGGCCGGCAGTGTCTCCCACTGGTCAGATTTAAAGATACTGACCGGAACAATTGAGCAGATAGTCGATGAGTATGAAAATACCGAATTCCATATTGCCGGTATGCCTCAGTTTCCCTTTAAACCCCATCCCCGAATAAAGCAATTGCCGGTAATAAATGTTGAGGACTACGGTAGGTTGCTGGCTTCTTTTGATATCGCCTTAGCCCCCTTGACAGACAGTATCTTTAACAAAGGTAAATCTGACCTAAAGTTCCTGGAATATTCAATGGCCGGAGTGCCAATCATCTCCAGCAAAGTCGGGCCGTATATCGATTCTATTGAACACGGGGTGACAGGATTGCTAGCCAGAAATCCGAAAGACTGGATAAAGAAC
>CAYFWW010000001.1:0-15588 GCA_964346985.1 uncultured Actinomycetota bacterium | reverse complement strand
TCTTTCATTTGCCTTATTTTAATACCGCTAACTTTTTTTTCTATATTTTCCAGATCAATAACAGTTCTGTAGAAAAAGTCATGGTAGGGTTCAAACTCAAAACGAAAATAGAAAGCCGGGATCTTCGTAAACAGAAAAAAGTTATTAATCCCTCTTTTTCTTCGATAATCAAGTGCAAAGTTTACCAGGTCAGTAGCATTGCCTTTTTGGCGATGTTTTTTACTAGTCCTAACACAAGCTAATCCACCAGCCCGTATGACAAGTCCACCACAAATAATAGGAATAGTCAGTAAAAACAGGCTGCTTATAATCTCTTTGCCTTTTTCAATAATAAAAAACTCTGTATTATTTAAACCCCAATCTTGCCCATATTTTTTAAAAATATATTTTGTTTTTATTTCAAAAGTTTTGGCAATTTCCGGAAATGCTTCCTGTATCTTCTTTAAATCAACTATTTTTATTTTTTTCTCTTTATTCGATTTCATTTAGGAAAGTCTCTTTATGGAAAGATTTGCCTTTTCTCTACAAATATAACAAAAAAAGGAGTAAATCTAAACAATATGCTCTGAAATTATAGCCTTGCGGGGATATACTTCCTTTTTAATCAAACCCCTTCCCGGAGTCACAATCTCAATTTCTATCGAATCTTCAGTAATCACAACAATATTATAAGAAGGTTTATTATTTCCCCTGGTCCGCCAGCTGCTAACTGTCCCACAATTAACAATGAGTATATCGGCAACGGGCCAAATATAAGGGACATGCCGGTGTCCGCAAAGCACCAAGTCAACCTGGTACTGCCTGAGAAGTTTTAAAACATCGCCTGCATCCCAAACAATATTCCTTTCCCGGCCAGTCCCCGGCACACTTATCAAATGATGATGCATCATAAATATTTTAAAATCCTTGACTTGAGAAAACTCTTTATGGATAAATCGATAGTGGTCTCTGCCTATTTCTCCTTCATTTAAATCAGGTTTATTTGAATCAACTGCAATTATCTTTACTTCTTCCTGAATCATGCCCTGGCTGCGTAACCCGAATTTAAATTTTTCTGTTTTATAGCGGGGGCCTAATATCTCATCGAAAAGTAAATAACCGACATTCCTGTAATCATGATTTCCGGGTATTATGACTTTTTGCGGACATTCCAGCAAGCTAACATATTCCCTGGCTTTTTCCAGTTGCTCCCTGTAACCTGCAACCGATAAATCTCCACAAATGGCCACAAAATCGGGTTTAAGGTTGTTAATCTCTTTAATAGCTTCTAGAATCAAACTCTCGTCAAAGCGATCATCTCCGCAATGAACATCAGAACATTGGGCAATAATAAACTTATTTTTATTGTCTTTCATAAATCCCCCCTACAATATAGATATAACCAACTTAATTAATTTTCATTCAAATTCAACTTTACAGACCGGACAATTTTTTAAATCCTCCGTAACTATAGCTGAACAGAATTCGCATTCATAAAAATCTATACCACATTTAGGGCATTTAATGTCATCAAAATCGACTTTATTTTGGCAATTAGGACAGACAAGCTCATTTATTTTTTTTAGGTTTTCCGGCCGGAAAATGTTTGCATATTTCTTGCTCTTAGCCCATTTTAATACTTTTTCAACTCGATATGCAGTATATGGATGAGTATTTTCATCATCCGTCTGTACTTCCTTCTTCTTTATATCCTTGCTTAATTCCTTGTATTGCTTTAGATATTCATCAATATCAATACTTCTAGCTAAAGCTCCTGAACCTAAAGCTAACTTTATCAAAGAAGTAGCTGCTTTCTGCTTGTCTTGGGCAACAATCAGCCCGAGCCGGTCAGCAGTAATCTCGCCTTCTCTTTGCCAGGACCTTATTTCAGTCAACATCTCCTTCATTTGATTCTGGCTTAACCATGATAGGCCCATGCCTACCCACATATTTACAAAATATCCAATCTGGCTGGCAACTGTTGAGGTTTTAGAGACAACGTTTAACCAGTTTTGAGCCAGTTGGAGATATTTAACATGCCCGCTTTTTATGTGCCCGATTTCATGACCTAGTACAAAACTTAATTCACGTTCTTCAAGAAAATCTACTATGGATGAAGTCAGTACTACATAGTAAGGTTTTATCCCCATAGTAAAAGCATTAAGAGAGGGGTTCTGGGTAATAAAAATCTCTGGTGGCTTTATGTCTGCAATTTCCGAGCAGACCATATTTAACTTGTTTATTTCAGGAAATTGTTTCCCGCTTACTCTTACTCCGTTGCCAAGCAAAGACTTCTTAATTTCCGAATTATTCCAATTTTTATTAAGTTCCCTTAACGCTTTTACTATCGGCCCCTTCTTGCTCAAACCTTGGATATACTTTCTGTCTCTCGGGTTTTCATAATCGCTAATCTTTAATTTTTTTGGAAACTGTAATTCAGAAATAATGCTTTGGTTATCTATGTTGTCCAGTTTTTCTCCACATTGGCCACAAAAATAATTATTATCAGGGTTCCTTTGACCACACTTTATGCAAACTTTCATAAATAGTATTATATCAGCCACTAAATAAAATCTTATAATCTTCTGAATAAGATATTATTCTAGCCTGGCCTCAAAAGGTATAGTAGCAATCGGCTCATTGCCGGCATAGAAAATTATATAATAACGTCCGCCAATCCATTTATTATTTGGTTTTTCAAAATCAAATACTATATTCTGCGGTATTCCCAAAGCCAGGTCCTCAGATTTTTCCATAATTTCCTGGTCTGTAAGATAACCCTCGTCTGTCTCTAAAAGAAAAAGCTTAGCTGTTAATTCTGTATTCTCAGATTGATTCAACAATCTCAGGCAAGCGTAAATTTTGTCATCATCACATTCAATAAATTGAGCTTTTTCAATAATTTCATTTGTCCGGGGGTCTATCTTTGTAGCCACGGATGCTTCGCTTATTTCAATTCTCTGTAAATCTTGCGGCATCGACCTTTGATATAAAACAATTACACCAATTAAGAATACGGCTACGACAATATATATGTATAATTTTCTTTTTTGCATTTAATGACTCCCTTCTGGTTGATTCCTGTATAAGAGAGTCTTGTCAAATTCAAATAAAATAAGCTCCTCTAATTCTCCGAGAAACTTATTTACTAAAAGCGCCCCTATCAATCACCGGGCCATTCGTTTCATGATTTATTAAGCATCATATATATTCTATAACTTATTTTAAAAATCATCTACTAATACAAGGTAAATACTTACAATTTAACTCAAAATCCAGTCTAATTTTTATTCATCAATAGTGCCTTTTGATTTTTTTTAGATGATGTCACTAATTACTCGCTCAAAGTTCTTCCAGCAAATTTTATTAATTTCTTCATTCTTTAAACCAGCTTTTATTAATTCTTCAATCATAAATACCATTTTTTCCGCAGAATCCAATTCTTCAATCAGCTCTGCTCCATCAAAATCACTGCCGATGGCAGCATAATCTGAGCCAACTATTTCGATTATATGAAGAATATTTTTTACAACTTCATATAAATTTCTATTTTTTCTCTTTACTAAATGAACGGCAACTAATCCTCCACTATCTGCAATGGCTTTAATTTGAGAGTCATCCAGGTCATATTCTACACTGGTAACTTTTTGACAAGCACAATGGCTACCAATCAAAGGCTTGACGCCCATTCCGGCCAGGTCCCAGAAACAAGGTTTATTTAGATGAGCAACATCGACTAATATCCTATATTCTTTTATTTTTTCAACCAGGCTTCTTCCTTTTAAAGTTAGTCCATCAATTTGATTCACTGAACCGCTGGTAGCAAATGCATTTTTTTCATTCCAGGTAAGTGATAAACTGCGTAAACCTCTGTTATAAAATTCATCCAGCAAATCTATTCCAAGTTCAAAAAGTTGACACCCTTCCAGGTGAATTACTATTCCAAATTTGCCTTCAACAATTATCTTGCGTATATCCTCCGCTGATTTAACTATAATCAATTTTTCCGGATTTAAGGCAACATTCTTTTCAATTAGATTCAGTTGTGAATCAATATTGTGAAAATCTTTGTCAGCTTTATTGTTCACTGAATCACTCGAAAGAGAGGCAAAGGCAGATACTATTCCTCCCCTCCTCAACCGCGGAAGATCAGCTTGCCCCTCTGTAGATTCAACAAAAAAAGACCTTCTCTGGTTATCCAAGACAGAAAATGTATCTATATGCCAGTCTACAATTGGAGTTTTCATTACTAAATTTCTTTAAATATTATCCTAAATTATTTAAAAAAGCTTTGATTAAGTAGATAAAACTTTCTACGAGATCTAAAAAATAATCAATAATTTTCTGGTTAAGACTCTTTTTTTCTGGCTTAACAGTCCACCAATATAATACTTCCTCGTTTTGAAACTTTCGGGGGCCTCTCATCTTTCCATTTAAATCAATCTCTACTTTTTGGTCCTTTCTGACAATAACTGTTTTGTTTTCTTCCAAATTATGTAATCGCACTGATCCGCTGAATACAAATATCCTAAATTCACTTTCTTTATGGCCGGTGAATAGTGCATATTGTGCCCATTCCGAATCCACTCTGGCCTTCTTATATGCAATCCGATAATTATAGCCAGGATAATTAATATCAACCCATAAATCTGTTCCCCCGGGAATAATATTAGAATATTTTTGAAGCTCAACATTTCCCCACTCCCTGATTTTAACCAAAACAGCAAGTTTATTATCGGCTTTCCTATAATAATGTACTTCAGCTAGGCTACCTTTAGGTAAATACAGTTTTTGATTATATTTCAGTTTTGAATTTCTTCTGACTTTTCTAACCAGGCCATCCTTAGAGCTCTGTATTTGAACTTTTCCTGAAATAACTTCCAAGAAAATTTCATGTAGAAATATCTTTCTTGTTCTAGCAATCTTCTCCGGTATAACCTTCAAGGAAAATATTCCTTTAGCCAAACCCCTATTTTTTCCTTGACTGGGGCTCTTTTTTAATTTTCCTGTTTCTCCTTCTTTATCAAGATAAAAATTTGATACAAACCTGCCAGTCAATATATAACTTTTAGGATTATAGCTTCCTTCCCAAAATCCTTTAACAAGATCAACTTCGTCTTCCTGATTGTGTAAATATACATACCCATTGAGGCTTCTCTGCTCTATATTATATTCGCCAGTCTCCTTAAGTTTCAGCTTACCTGTAAGATTCAGATTATATCTGTTTGAATATCCATTTTTTTCAAAACTATCATCGATTATGAACTTAAAATTTCCTTTTTCATCAGCAACAGTTACATCGAGTGTCTTATTAATTCTATGGTGAATGATTTCCCCCTGGCTTTTCCCATGAGATTTCCATCTCAAATGTTTCGTTGAAAAATCATAGAATCCTGAGTCGGCTTTGGTTGATGGATCCCAAGCCAGGCTGTAATCTGGATTTAATATGAGGAATAAGATTCCAATAAAGATTAATGATTTAAGTATGAGTCTTAGGTGTCCCACTTCTTTTTTCCCTAATAACCCTCGCTCCCTTGCGAAGAGTGGCAGCTTTTAGAAAACCCCAGAGGAGCAAAGCAGCTCCTACCATTTCAGCAGGATATAAACCTACAGTTCTTCCAGCTCGAGCCATACCTCCAGCTGAGGCAATGACCAGTGTTCCGGCAGCTATTAGAACATTTGCCCAAAAACGATAAGCATACTCTTGTTTTCTGGAAAATTTAAAAGCAGAATAGATAGCTGCACCAAATAAAAATAAAGAACCCGGGATATTAAAGAAAAACCCAAGTATCCGGGGATAAGAAAAAGTAGCTCCCAAGGCCTCGCCTCCGACAGTTATTCCGGCAACTAGTTTTTCATCGATTAATTTTGTTGTAAAAGTACCTGTTATAAAAAGAACAAATAATATGATATTAAAGGTAAGATAAATATGTCCCCAGGTTTTTTTTCGGGAGATTAAATAAAGTGAGCCAAGTCCAAGGAAACCAACCAAAGCCGAGGCCAAGACTATATAAATCCTATAAATAAAAGGAATCCAGTCCTGTGTATATTCCGAATAAGTCTCCATCATGGCAGCAATGGCATAAAAAAACATCCCGATAAACCAGGCAAGTTGATGTAATTGCTTACGTTTAATATATTGCTGTAAAAGCAATAAGGAAAAGATAAAGCTCAAGATTGAAGTAGCAAACGGCCATCCCCAATGTGACCAGAATTCTGTTGAACTCATACTTAGCTCCTTTTATAGACTAAAGCTTATTATATATAAGACGAACTACTGATGAAAAACATTTATGTTTATTAATTGATTAAGTAATTTACCTTTTGAATAATTCCTTCATCCAACTTAATTATCAGAAATCAATCAATATATATCAGCAATCAATTATTGGCCTTAGGTCTATCAGGCAATATTTTGTTCTATAATATTTTATATGAATGATAAGAATTTAAGAAAAGAAAGAACCTTAAAAATCTTAAAGATATTAAAAAAAGAATACCCAAAAGCCAAAATCGTTCTTGAATATAGTAATCCGTGGGAATTATTAGTGGCTACCATTTTGTCTGCTCAATGTACTGACAATACAGTTAACAAGGTCACAAATACTCTTTTTAAAAAATATAAAATCCCTAAAGATTATCTTTTAAAACCCATTGAAGAACTGGAAAAAGATATTCGGCCTACAGGTTTTTTCAGAAATAAGGCTAAAAGCATCAGGGGCGCAGCCGCAAAAATCTTAGAAGACTTTAATGGTCAAGTACCAAAAACTATGGAAGAAATGATTACTATTCCCGGGGTTGCCAGAAAAACCGCCAATATTGTCTTAGGTAATGCTTTTGGTGTGGTAGAAGGAATCGCTGTGGATACTCATGTAAAGCGCCTGTCCAACCGTTTGGGCTTATCTGCCCAAAGCAATCCGGATAAAATCGAAAAAGACTTGATGGAACAGATTAACAAAAATGACTGGTTTCAGACGACTTATTTACTCATTGAGCATGGACGCCAGATATGCCAGGCAAAAAAACCCTTTTGTCAGAATTGTATTCTCAATAAATTATGCCCCTCAGCCTTTACTTTTAACAAAAAAGAAAGTTCTAAGAAATAATTTTCACCATTTCTAAACAAAATTTAATAATATAATCTAAAAAAATGGGAGCACACATTATTCAATCTTTTTGCGAAAGCTATTCATTTATATTCAAAGTTAAACTAATATATAAGTGAAAGATTTATCGAGGAGGTCAAATGGAGAAACGCAAAATAGGCTCAGCCTCGCTTATCCTTATACAGGGAGATATTACTCAACAAGATACTGAGGTCATAGTCAATGCAGCTAATTCCAGCTTGATGGGTGGAGGTGGAGTCGATGGAGCAATTCATAGAGCAGGCGGACCAATTATCCTAGAAGAATGTAAAGAAATCATTGCCGAAAAAGGACGCTTACCTACCGGGCAATCTGTTATTACAAATGGAGGCAATCTAAAAGCAAAATATGTAATCCATACTGTGGGTCCAGTTTGGAGTGGCGGAAATAAAAATGAACCTCAGCTTCTAAAAAATTGTTATCAAAATAGCTTGCAGCTTTCCATGGACCGGGGGTATAAAACAATTAGTTTTCCTTCAATCAGCACAGGTGTTTATAGTTATCCAATTGACCAGGCTTCAAGAATAGCCATTCAAGCAGTGGTTGATTTTTTAAATAAGAATGATTTTTTCGAGCAGGTCTATTTTGTTCTTTTTGATTCGACCACATTCCAAAATTACCGTTCTGCCCTTAGTGAAATTGTTAGTGATTAATTTTTATTCTATCTAAATTTTCACTCTTTTTAGCGTATACTTTCCGGGCACAATTTTTAATTATTGCCGGGGTACCTGCATTGTTAATAATTTCAGACAACTTTGGAGAATCAAAAATTTCAACACCGGCAACAATCGATGCTCCCCTCTCGAAAAAAGGTCCGGGGTAAAGAGATGAAGTGGGGCCTATTACTAATACTTCAGGTGAGTGCTTGGACGCAGATTTAAGATATTTTTCAATTCCCCCATAAACAAGAGAAGAGCCGGTAATTATTACTATATCAGCCGACATAAAGGCTTTATCACAATCTTTGTCAGAAAAGTAAATTATTCCTTCTTCCTCAAAAGTTTCCTTTTCAATTATCCTGAATTCTCTGACAATCTGAGTCAAGCTTTTCACTAGCGGTGGAAATCTTCCGACAGTAGTTATAATCTTATCTTCAAATTTAAAATTTTTCAGAGGGTCACCGTCACAAATTTTATATTTATCCCTCATATCAATCCATGAAAAAGCGTTTAAGACAGCTGTGCCTACAGCTCTATAAAATGGCTGTCCCCTCAACATGTTCTCCATAAATCTATTAGTATCTGTATAGTTTGGTAATGAAAACTTTTTGGGAGGAAGATAAGCTATACCGGCTGTCAAATCTGTAAAGGCCGCTACATAAAAAAGGCCAACTTTTATCTCTTTTATAGTTGGCAGTATGGTGTAATCATCATTTATATTCTGCCAGATTTCTATAAGAATATTATCTTCTATCATATGTTTTTTTAAGAATATTTATATTCGAAGCATCTTGAGTAATTATTCCTTGTCTTCTTCTGATTTAGGAATAATTTTATTTTTAATTTTAGTAAATGTAGGAGTACAATCAAAAGCAGGTTTAATCTTAATGTCTTTCATTTCAGATGGAGTAAGTTTAGATATTAAAAATTCTTTAATATCCGAGCGTAGCAACATAGCTCTATCTTTGGAAGCGTAAAACTCCATTCCCAGTATTTTGCAGACTAATTCTTTTTCTTCTTTGTTCTTCATGTTTGCTTCCAATCCTGAGTAAAATACTAAATATATTATCGACTTTTATAAAAAAAACTAAATACTGAAATAATTATGTTGGATCAATGCTCATGACCAGCCTGGCCATCAGGTGCAGGTTGTCAACAACCAGGTTCGCCTGGATGGCCACAGCAATTTTTCCCGGTTTTAATTTTTATCAAATTATTCTTTATGGCCAGGCGAATCTTTTTATTTAGAGGCATTTTAACATTCATATTAGTAAAAAAAGCTTTTAGGCTAGTTTTTGCCATTCTATCTCCTTTAAATAATATAATATCAAAGTTGAAATCAATATATAAAGCTTCTCATTATATTTTTTAAAATAAAGAAAAAATCCGCACCTTTTCCAAGGTGCGGATTTTTTTCTGATCTTTAAACTAATACAACGTATCTTTTTTAATCCATAAATCCTGTATAAGCCATATTCTGGCCTGTTATATTCTGTTCGTTGACGATAGCTCCTATCGGCTTCACGTTAGTACAAATAGCAATAACACTTCCTTTAAAGCTGCCCCCAAGATTAGTCATACCGGCAGGATTAAAGCTAAGCGAACTGCCAGCTGGGATATTTTGGTCAGAGATTGTTTTGACTTTTGTTCCAGAAGAATTATAAAACTCAACTGTGACTGTGGCTACAGCTGAGTCCAGATTCTGGATAACAAAAGGAGTATTCCAACCGGCATAATTTCTGGTTATGTTAGGTAGAAAGACAACTGATTCAGGATTAACAATACCGGAATATGACATAGTGTCAACTGTATTGTGTTCATTGCAAACAGCAACTATAGGTTCACTGGTCGAATTCACTACAACTGAACCCTGAAATGTTCCAAGGCTTGTCTTTGATATTGGGTTTATTCCAATACTTGCCATTGTAGGTAGTGCAGTTATAGTCTCTTCCAAGGAAGGTGTTGACTGTCCTTTACGGTAATACTTTACAGTAATTGTATCATCAGCCGAACCAATATTCTGAATTATAAAAGGCGTATTCCAGCCAAAATAATTCCTGGTAATATTTGGTAAGAACACAGTTGTTGCTCCCTCTCCAAAACCATTATAGCTCATCGCATAATTGTTATAATGCTGATTGACTACAGTCCCTATATCTTGGTCCGCTTTAACAACCACGCTTCCCTGAAATGTTCCAAGAACTGCTTTATATTTTGGATTAATTCTCAGGCTTGAACCAGGGGCAACGGCATTAACTGTTTCTTCGTAAAGAATTGTCTTTGAACCCTTCTGATGATACTCAATATTTACAACTGCAGTATCTGTACTCATATTCTGGATAATAAAAGGCGTTGTCCAGCCGGCATAATTTCTGGTTATGTTGGGCAGATACGAGTTTTTGGATACGCGTACCTTACTCATTCCTGAGTAGGCCATAGAAGTATTAGCCGAATGCTCATTAACTACGGCACTAACTTCTTCACTTGCATAAACAATTACACTTCCTTTAAATGAGGAACCCAAAGACACTATAGAATCAGGATTAACGCTATATGTTCCAAATGACTTAAGGCCGTATACTAATTCATTAAAGACTGTAACCCCAGAACTATTTTTAAAGACAATATTTAAATCCACATTTGTGCCTGTGATATTTTGGATGATAAAGGGAGTGGTCCAGCCGGCATAATTTCTAGTGATATTTGGCAAGTAGACAGACGATCTGATAAATTTCTGTACCCTGTTATTAGTTGTGTCTGTAACATAAATAATATTAGCAGAGCTATTAACAGCAATTCCTGACGGGTGATCAAATTGATCCATTCCCGTTCCGTAACTGCCCCATTGGCTAACATATGTTCCTGAAGAATCAAATTTCTGTATTCGGTGTCCGCTAGTGTCTGCTACTAAGATATTACCTTGCCAGTCAATAGATATACCAGTCGGGTGATTGAATTGGCCGTTGCCGCTACCAAAACTTCCCCACTGAGATTGATAGACTCCACTGGAATTAAACTTTTGGATACGATGATTTTTAGTATCAGCAACAAATAAATTGTTTGAAGAATCAACATTAAGACAGGTAGGATATTCAAACTGGCCATTTGCGGAACCCCTGCTACCAAATTGAGAGTCATATGTTCCGCTGGTATCAAACTTTTGAATCCTGTGATTTTCTGTGTCAGCTACATAAACATTGTCTGAAGAATCGATGGCTATTCCTGTTGGATGATTAAATTGGCCGTTACCGGTACCTTGGCTTCCCCACTGAGTTTGATAGACTCCACTGGAATTAAACTTTTGAATCCTGTGGTTATCAGAGTCGACTACATAAATGTTTCCAGCCGAATCAAAAGCAATTCCGGTAGGAAATTCAAACTGGCCGTTGCCGGAGCCCCTGCCGCCAAACGAACTTAGCAGTGAACCGTTGGAGTCGTATTTCTTAATCACATGATTTGCCGTATCGGCAACATAAACTGCATTAGAAGTATCAACTGCAATACCTGTTGGATCAGCAAATCCGGTCCATTTTCCTATATAAGCAAAGTCGGCCATGGCCGTGCTTGCCATTAGAAAATAGAACATGATAAATGAACATAATAACAATAAGTACTTTCCTTTTCGGTTTACCTTTAGGGTAAAATATAATGCCTTCATATTTTCACCTCCCTGTTCAAAAATTTATGAAAAATTCTTTTCAATATCAAAATAATATCTTTTTGAAAAACTTATTAAAACTTAAATCGGCAAAAAAATCCGCCCTAAGTCAATAAAAAAATCCCTTGATTATATTTATGAAATTATAATAATTGCTTTAAAATCTATTGGTTAATCTACGAATAAACATTAAAGGTACTGTTAAGATGCTAATAAATATTGGAAAACCAATGACTAAAGTAACTAATACAAGCCCGAAAACTATTGCTATAAAAAGCAAAGATCCCCCCTCCTATTGAAACCTGTTTGTTAATTACAGAATCCTGGTAATTCTATTTTCTCGCTCTGCTTGTACCTATGAAATAATATTAGCCAAATTATAGACCTTGCTGAAACAATTTTCAAACTAGAACCGGATTGTTTCTACGATCCTATTCATTTAGTTGATTGATGTTTTTCACATATCTGTCTGCATCAAATTTACGTCTCAATCCCTTATCGTTCATATACCTGATATTTCCAAATATCAATCTTTCTTGCCAGGGGCGGTCATGTTTGCCAAAACACCAGGCAACTCCAGTGAAACCATTTGGATCACGGCCGTCAATCTCATATTTGTTATTTAGATAAAGAGCGACTTTGAATCCATATTGAGGAGTCCGTGTCCATTCTATAATCTTTTTGCCCCAATACATACGCATATAACCATGCATTTTACCCTTTATTCTCATCTCTTTTTGAGCAGCATTCCAGTAAGGATCGTGAGTCCTGGCTTCCTCAAAATCTTTTCTGGAATATATATGCTCTCTCTCATCATTTCTATGTTTCATAAGTGTTTTAATAGACCAATTTGGAAGACATTTAAACGATTGATAATTCCTATTATAAAAAACAAAATTCATACTTAGTTCCCGCCGAACTATAAGCTCTTCCAGATAAGAAGAAGCTCCCCTGCTCCTTGATTGCTTTACTTTCAAAGCAATATACAATGGAGATATCTGGCCAAAGTGTAAAAAAGGGCTCATATTAGAAAGATAATCTAAGGTAGGGTCATTCCTTAGCTCCTCATATCTTTCCAGTTTTTTATCTATAAAAACATTTAAGTGTTTTTTAGCTTGTCTGGTTCCGCCAAGAAAGTCATCGACTTTCTTTACACTTCTTTCAATCTTCATCTTAGAAATAATATCCGCTAATTTATTGATTTCTAAAGAATCAAAACTTAAATTAAGTGAGTTCTTTTTGACAGTATGATGACGCAGGGGTTGCATAAAATAATCAAGGCCTTTATCAATCTTATGCCTAATAGTTGCAGCTGAATATTCTTCTTTTGCTGAAACTGATTCAATAGGAAATATCACATCGCTTTCAACCTGGATTAAAGGACATTTAATATTTGCAGCAACAAATCTCCTCCACTTTCTCTGAATTGCTAAATATCCCCGGTCAGTTATGAGAAGAGAGGCACTCTTGGACATCTCCACTGCTCCCAATTCCGGAGAAATAAGTTTTACCACTAATTGGATGCCCCTTTTTTTTAAAGTCTCTTTGACTTCTTTTAGCCCTTCGAGCATAAAGAAATAATGCCGCTCGTTTGCTTCCGGGAAATTGTCTGTCAGGCCAAAGAAAACAACCAATGGCTTTTCAATTTCATTGGCCTTTAATATTGAATATTCCAGAGCATGATTGTATTCAGCTCTTTGAGACTGCTGCATCCAATAAAGAACATATTGTCCTTCTTGTATACTATTCTTGTTTAAGAACTTTATTCTTTCTTCATGAATCATTGCCTTACTTGCCTATACAGGCGGATATTCTACCCGAATCATATTTAAAATATTTTTTTTAAAAACCTAAAGTATAATTCCGGGCTGATTTAATCTTATTTATTACTTTTAACATAGATAAGCACATTGGTTTTTTCATATAGTTTAAAATCACTTTTTTCAATCCCAGTAATCCCTTACTTTGCAAGTATCAATATTCTCTACTGTAATCAGCTCTTCCGGATATGGCTCAAGGAAAGCTTGGTTCTCCAAATATTTTTGGTCAAATCTAATAATCCAGGATTCAATAATTTTTTTACTGGCCGCTAAAGTTTCTCTGGAATGGCGATAATTATCAATGGATCTAAGAAAAAATGCCTTCTCTTTACTTTTTAATTCTTTGGAAAAATATCCTAATAGATGCATTAAAACATTTACGTTTGAACTGCACCTTGGTGCCCTGGCCAAAGCTTTATACAGGCAATCCCGGTAAGCTCCAATAACTGTATTTATATCTTTCTTTTCAGGATTAGCCGTAATCCTGCCTAATTCCTTTAGCCTTTTTTGGTTATAAGCCATTAATAAGTATTTGTATCGGGTGTGAAAATCAATCAAACTTTTAATTGACTTTCTGGCATGAACTTTCCTAAAAGCAGACAAAGTAAATATCTTCGATAGAAAATGGTCATGAATCCGTGAGTTTAGTAGCCTTTTTTCATCTTCCAAGGCTAGTTCACTGAAATTTTTTTTAACCAACCCTCCAAAAAAGCCTGAATCTTTCCTAATTGGTTGGCCACGATCAACATCCTGATAAATCTTGGTATCTTTTAATCCACAAGACGGTGAACGGCTCTTCAGTATAAAACCATCTATATGGCCGAGGCTTTCCAGAAACATTGAAGCAAAGGATTTCATCTCTTGAGTGACATTCCTCCCCGTAGCCGGTTGAATCAACTTTAATATGCCACTTTTCTCGATTAGCCTAATCGGATCACGAGGTACTCCCAAGCCTATTTCTAATTCCGGGCAGACTGGGTAAAACTTGACAAAGGGTTTTAATCCCTCAACAAAATCAGAGGTGATCTTTAAGCCATTATAACGGCATTCGGCAAAACCCAGGCATTTACTTATAATAATATTCGGCCTAATATAATCGCTCATAGAATTATATAGATTCAATTAAACATAATAGAATCAGAACCAATCATCCCAGCAAATTGACATTTTATAAAACCAACTCTTATCTTTGAAAAAAATAAATTGTATATCCCGATAAAAACAGGTCGTATTTTCAATTACTATTTTAATTAACATTTCTTTTTTAATAATTGTTTCATAAGTTTTAAGTTATGTGACTTAACCTATTTAAATAATCAAATTAAAAATTAATTTTTGATAAAATCTTTATTTGGCTAGTTAATATAAGCTGACTAATTGCTTTAATTATTATAGAATATCTAAAACCTGAAAAGTTTAATCTCTAGATAATTTGAATTGTTTGTTTAAAGGAATATATAAACTTATAGAAACAATTTGTTTTTCATCCTATACTGTTTGCCATATTTCCGATACTTTCTTTCTGCTATAACAACATTAGAGAAGTCATCTGGAAATATTAACCCTTCCTCTTCTGATTGCTCTATCAGTAACGATTGTCTTATGGATATAATTGAGCCTTCTGCTTAAAAATAAGATAAAAGCTGGCTTAATTATTACTTTCATCTTGATTCTGTTCTTTGCTTATGGCCACTTCTATAATTTTGTCAAAGGTTCGGAAATCTTAGGCATTGTCATCGGCAGGCATAAAATGCTTTTGCCATTATTAGGTTTGCTCATAATTGTTGTTAGCTATCTTACCATTAGGGCCAAAAAAGATTTGATAAATCTTTCAAAAATCTTTAATGTAATCGGGATTTTCCTGGTAGCATACTCATCATTTAATATTCTTATTTACAAATATAGAGCCGGGACTTCAATTGAGAGCCTTTCCACAGACAAATCTATCTCTTCTGAAGCCAAAAAGCTTAAGGCTGAAAAGGCAGTTCCGCCAGATATCTATTATTTTATTTTTGACAGGTATGCGAGAGAAGATATACTTAATGACCATTTTGATTATGACAATACAGAATTCCTTGATTACCTTGAAGAAAAGGGGTTTTTTATAGCCGCAATGCATCCGTTTTTACGTCTTTAGATAATTGTTTTCACCCCCACCTTCATCCTCCCCCATCGAGAGGGAGGAAAAGGCTAAAGGTTTCCCCTCCCTTGATGGGAGGGGACTAAGGGGAGGGTGATCCTTCTTTCTGGGAAAGGCTAAAGGTTTCCCCTCCCTTGATGGGAGGGGACTAAGGGGAGGGTCATTACCAGCCATCTACCCACTAAGT